>NZ_JBIAGB010000037.1:0-47649 GCF_042869575.1 Streptomyces sp. NPDC006925 | reverse complement strand
AGGGATCTCGACAATCCACATTCTCGCTGGTCAGAGGCACTTTCTGCTTATGTGATCACCCATCGGACACCACGCCTCGTGAAAGCCGGAGGTTAGCAGGCGACCACAAGTGTGGCGTAGGGGTACCGCCGTTCCGCTCGACAGGGCTCGGCCAAGCGACGCCGGTGGTCTCGATGCGTGAGCGATGCGTGAGCGGACGGGTCAGCATTCCCTACGCTCTGGTGCCACACACGAGATCCTGGCAAGTTCCTGACCAGGTAAAACCGGACCGAGCGTGATCACGGAACACCACCCGTCACGATCTTGCACCCCCTCGTAATGCGTAGGTCAAGGGTTCGATTCCCTTAGGCGGCTCATCTGAAGCCCAGGTCACACCCGATGTGACCTGGGCTTTTTCATGTGTTGGGCGGTATTCGGACGCATGACAGATCCGCGTCCTCGTGCGCCCTCGTCCGAGGGGAGCGCATGGGCGCAGAGCTTGTGCAGAGGGGCGCGCGGGCCCCGACTTCCCAGGGGCGCTGCCTGTCGGTCAGAGCCTCCGGACCCAATGCTGGATTCGTGGAAGTGCTCCAAAAGCCGCGCCTACGCTGGGGCCGTGGCGAATCCGATAGACACCGTCCCTTTCCGATCTCTCGTGATACAGGCCAGCGCGGTGCTCCTGACCCAAGGAGTCGAGGTGGAGGCCACCGCCGTGCAGGGCGTCGCCGCGCACCCTGGCGAGACGCTGGCTCGCCAATCGGGCATGGATCCAGAGGCACTGCACGCGGTCTGGCCCGACGTATAGCCCACGCGACCCGCCACGGCGCGATCACCGTCCACCGCTACACCGACAGCGCCCTGTCGGCCTCTAATGCACATTACGCAGAAGCCGGTCGAAGTGATGCAGGAGCTGGTAAAGATCTGCCCACCCGCCGTCACCGTCCTCGGCCCCTTCACCGGCTCCGGCTCGACCGGAGTCGCCGCCCTGCGCGAGGGACGGCAGTTCGTCGGTATCGAACTGTCCGACCATTACGCCGACATCGCCGAACAGCGTATGGCCGACGAGCTGACCCAGGACGACTTCGGCCTCGCCGGACCCGAGGGGTGACCCCGGGGCGCCGAGGAGGACAGCAGAACGCGCGAAGGGGCGGTCACACACCGGTACGGGTGTGTGACCGCCCCTTCGCGCGGCGTGGTCAGGAGGCCGCGATGCTCCGCAGGATGATTTCTTCGGCGCGCTCCAGGTCGGCGCGCGAGCGCAGGCTCACCTCGACGCCCGAGATGCCGAGACAGCCGATCTTGGTCACGTCGCGGGTGAAGCCCTCCTCCAGCTCCACCGTCGCCGGATCGAGCTTCAGGTTCACCGCCACGACCTCCTTGCGCGGCAGCACCCGCACCGAGGCGAACTTCTGCAACCGCCGGTAGGTCAGGTAGTGCTGCTGCGGCTCCATCCACGCCCCCTCCGGCAGCAGCAGCCGCTCATCGACCGCGCCAAACAACTCCTTCACCTTCGCCGGAGCCCCCTCCAGCCGCTGCTGCGGCACGCTGACCTCCGGCACCGTCTCCACCGCGCTCGGAACGGTCGGTGCCTTGGTGCGGGAGGCAGGCCCTCCGGCGACGGAAGCGATCAGCCGCAGTGTGAGCACGTCGTCGAAGACCCGGTAAGAGACCAGGTCGATCCGACGGCCCGGCCGATCTCCTCGACTGCCACCGTGTCGTGGTAGGTGAACTCCCCGGCCACGCACACCACCCGCGGATTGCTCCAGTCCACCGGCCCGGCCGCCTCCGCACCGAGGCGGTTGGCGACCAGCTGCTCGAACTCGTGGTGGTGGTCCCGCAGCCACACCAGGTATGAGAGCGCCTGGTTGATCACATTCTGATCGCGCGACCGCTTGTACTCGATGACCACCGGAGTGCGGCTCTCATCCAGCCCGAGCGAGTCCACCCGGCCCCGGCCCCGGTGCCGACCGGTCCGGTACTCCGTGGCCAGGAACCGTATACCGAGCATCGCCTCCATGTTCGCCTCGATCAGCGACTGCAGATCCCGCTCCACCGCCACCGACGTACCCGGAATCTCCGTCGCCCGGCCACCTCTGACCCGGAAGACCTTCAGATCGCCCATGCACTCCTCCCCGCTCCAGCACGATCACTGCACGGCGACAAACGATTCGCCCCGACATCTATTCCTAGGAATCCCACTCAACCTAGATGGTTGCGATATAGCCTCGTCGCATGTTCTGGGCAGCCGCCCAGAACATGACCAGGAGGGTGATCATGCGTTTGTTGATCGTATTCATCGTGGTGGGCGTTGCCTTAGCGTGGCGGCGGGTGAGCCTGTCCATCGTCTGTGACGGCTGCGAGAAGCCGCATGGGCTACGGCTAGTGGTCCGCCCGAAGCGCGTCGGCAAGTAGACCGGACAGCAGTTGTCCCTGTCGCCCCCGGGCGGACCACCGAGCATGACATCCCCGCATACGCGAGGAGCACCGAGAGGCAATGAGTCGCCCACCCACCCCAGATGGGGGTCATCCCCACGTACGTGGGGAGCATCACTGGCGGCGATGGCGCCTCTCCGGCTGCCAGGAGGCATGTACGGCCAGGCTAAGGGACGACGCACCTACCGCATCCAGGGTGTCTTCTCACCGTCCGTAGCGGCGGC
This sequence comes from Streptomyces sp. NPDC006925, assembly GCF_042869575.1. Taxonomy (NCBI): domain Bacteria; kingdom Bacillati; phylum Actinomycetota; class Actinomycetes; order Kitasatosporales; family Streptomycetaceae; genus Streptomyces; species Streptomyces sp. NPDC006925. Next base: position 45,013 of record NZ_JBIAGB010000037.1, on the reverse strand, counting down.
GTTTTGCGGTGGTGCTCCAGCCTTGCCGCGAGGGGCGTGTTGTGCCGGCGGTAGGGCTGGTGGGTTGTTCGGAGGGGCGCCGGATCAGGGTGATGCCCTCATGGTCGAGGGGCTGCCAGTGGTGGTCGTGGGTCTCGAAGGTGTAGCCCTGTTCGGTGTCGGTGCTGTAGGTCAGCAGTGCTCGGCCTTCGCGTGCGTACTCCCGTACTTCGGCCCAGAGTGCTTCCCGGACGCGGGCTGAGGGACGGCCGACGAAGACACCAGGGGAGATTTCGAGGAGCCAGCGGGTGAGGAAACCTCTGAGGCCGGTGGGGCAGTTGGACAGAACGATCACGGTCACCAGATCAGCCCTTCGCCGAGGTTGCGGCCGGATTCCAACTCTTCGCCTCGGTCGGACTGGAGCCGCACCCGGTCCCGGATCGGGTCGTCCTCCTCTGTCGGAATACTCTCCTCCATGCCGGGGGTCAGAAGCGTCTTCACGTCGCGGACGCAGCGTTCCAGCAGCCTTTCGGCGTGCACGCGGTCGCGCAGCGCGCGGCGCACACGGGCGCCGATGTCCTCCCCGCTCTCCGCTGCGACCTCGAAAGCGATCGGGATGCCGATCTCCGTCTTGTAGAGGTCCGCGATGTCGAGTGCGAAGGACAGCTCGTGTCCGGAGTGGACGAAACCCAGTCCTGGGATACATCCGAGGGCGGCCACAACACTCTGCGCGATGCCGTACATGCACTGTCCGGCTGCGGTGACAGCCTGGTTGGGGGCGTCGCCGGAAGCGAAGTCGCCCTGGACGTAGCGGCGACCGCGCCATCGGATACCGGTTCGGGCCGCCTCGGTGCGGTAGCACGTCTTGACCCGGTCGCCTTCCATGCCGAGCAGTTTCCGGCGGCTGCATCCGGCCGGGTCCTCGTCGGGGAATCGCAGCGAGTACATGGCGCGGGCGACGTTCAGCCGCGTCCGCGGGTTCGCCCACAGACGAGCCTGGGCCTCGGCTAGAGCGGAGGAGCGGGAGAGCGCCCGGCCGCCGGCGTAGTAGCGCACACCGTGCTCGCCAACCCAGACGATGCCCACGCCGCTTTCTCCCAGCAGCCGGATCGCCTGCTGGGAGATCTTCGTGCCGGGGCCGAGCAGCAGGGTGCCGATGGTCGCGGACGGGAGGTGGCGTACGCCGTCGCCGTCGGCGGCTGTGATCGCGTTGTCGGCGGCATGGATGACTGCGCGCTCGATGTAGATGAAGGAAAACCGGTCGCTGATCCGGGTGAGTTCGCGCGGGGAGGAGGCGCCGCGCTTGCCGACGGTGGTCATCGGCCTACGTCTCCGGGGCCAGGGTGAGCAGGCCGCAGCCGTACGCCTTGCCCCGGCCGATTCCCTGGGTGAGAGCGCTGCGCAGGGCGTCGGGGTCGGTGACCTCCAGTTTGCCGCTGAAGACGGCGGTGACGAGCGTGACCGGCCCGCGGCGACGTCCTTCCCGGTTCTTCTGTTCTGTCTCTGGCGCCGGATGATCGGGGCGTTTGCGGAAGGAGAGGTCGCGGCGGCCGTGAACGACCACGGCGTACTGGTCCAGAGGGTCCTCCGCTTCAGGCATCACGCCGGGTGCCAGCTCGAAGCCGTGCCGTGTCTGCTGTTGCAGGAGCCAGCCGAGTTGGTGGCGCGGAGAGACGTGTGCCGTGCGCTTGGTGGGCTCTCCGTCCTTGCGGCGGATGGAGTGCACCGGGTTGGCGGTGAGCCGGAACGCCCAGCGGTCGCCCTTGGCCAGGCGCTGCAGGAACGGTTGGTAGTTCCGACTCTCCCAGCCGGGGCTGGCGGGTTCCGCAAGCGCAGGCCAGCCGGCCTGTTCCACCAGGTGTGTGAGGTCGGGACGATCGGGGCTGACGAGGTACAGCTGCAGATCGGTGCGGTCGCTGTGGTCGAGCCGCCAGAGGATGCGGGGCCGAGTGGCAGGATCGGTCGGGAGGCCGGGGAAGCCGGCGAGCACTGCCGAGTGCAGGCGCTGCGGGGAAGAGAGCAGGAAACGTGCACCGGCACGGGCGGTGTTGATGCGGAAGCGGGTGAGATACATCAGCCGTCCTCCAGCGGCGGCATCGGGTCGTGCGCCGGAATCCTGGGAGCGGGCCGGGTGCCGGCTTCCGGGCGCGGGACGGTCTCGTTGCGCACCGACCGGCGTCCGTACCGACGGTGGCGCGGGTCGAAGCTGAGCGGCTGGTCGGCCACGATGTCGCCGGGTGGATCACCGGGTGCGGAGTCCAGCAGCAGGGGGAGCTGCATGGAGGCGGTGCGGGCGGTCCGCCGCCGGTACCAGCCGGAAGCGAGCCATGGATGCTCCCGGAGTGCTGCCTCCAGTCCGGTGTCGTGCCGTACTCCCATGTCCAGCCGTCGTGCGGGCGGGCAGGCGCGGCGGCCGAGGAACGGCAGGAAGTGGGGGGCCCGGACGGCGGAGTGCAGGTCCTCGATCAGTGTCTGCTCGCCCTCGACAGCGGCCAGGAACACCGCGTCGGCGAGGTAGAGGCGTTCGGTGATCGGCAGCGCCTTCCCGCTCTCCTGATGGTGCGCGGTGTGGAAGTCCCGTACGCGCGTTCCGGGTTGATCGATTCGCACGCCGAAGCGGAGCGCGGCGAGGTCGGAGACCTGCATGGTCCGGGCGCGGCCCTGGGCGGCGGCGAGCAGTCCGATCACCCCGCTCTTGGTCGGTGCGGATTCTGTGGAGCGCCGGGGGTAGCGGGACGCCGAGCCCCAGGACTGGAGCGGCCCGGCGAGCTGGAGCAGCAGGACACTCACCGCGTGACGCTCCACCGTTCCGTGATCGCCGCGCCGACGCCTTCCACCAGCCCGTCCAGGGTGACCGGGGTGCCGACATCGGCGAGCTTGCCGGTGTTGCGCCCGGCGCGTACCACCCAGGTCGCCACGGCCTCTTCGCCGAATGCCTCCTCCACATCGGCAATCTGCTCGGCCAGTCGTTCGCATGCCTGCCGCACGTGGCTGCCGGACTCGGCCATCGTCGGCTCCTCGAAGGCCCCCACGAAGCTGACCGGGCGGGTTTCGCGCAGCTTGACCACGATGGCGTCCGGCGGGGTGTGGTGGGCGAAAGTGTTGATCTTCCCGGTCGGCAGGGAGGTGACGAAGCTGCGGACGAATGCCTCCACCGCGCGGCGTACGGGAGTGGCCGCATCGGCGTTCTCGTCCATTCCCTGGCCGAGGTTGTCGGCGAGCCGGTCCACGTCCAGGGCGGCGTAGCGGTACAGCGTCGCGGAGTTGAACTCCACGGTGCCGATCATCCCGGCGCCGGTCTCCTCCTCGGCGTTCTCGTCGTCCACCGCGGTGTAGTAGTCGGACTCGTTCTCCACCGCGTGCACGCTGAGGGCGTGCGCGACCTGGGCGGCGGCATCCACATTGATGTCGGCACCGTCAGCGACCATGCGGCCGAAGAGGGCGATGTCCACCGAGTGCCGGGTGTCGGCGATCTCGCGGGCGCGGTCCTTGTTCTCCTTGGTCTTGAGGAAGCCCGCGATGTCCGTCCGGCCTTCGACCGCCAGCTCCGCCAGCCCGCGTCGCTGTTGGGCGCTGAGGAACATCAGGTACTTGGACTCGGGCGGCAGCGGCTCCGCGTCCTCGGCGCTCTCTTTGTCCTTCTTCGGTTTGCGCTCCGAGACGACGAGCTTGGAGCCCGTGCCGGCCTCGACCACCGCCTTGGCCAGCTCCCAGGAAGTCTCGGGCGTCACGCCGGGCTCCAACTCGCGGATGGTATCGCCGATGAGCTGGGCGACCTTCTTGGTCCGCACCCCCAACTCGGCCGGGTCGAGCAGTTCCTTGAATCCGGTACGGGTGGCGCGTTTCCATGCCTGGCTGGAGACCCGCGAGCGGCGTACCCCGCCGTAGACAGCGGTCTTCGGTGTGCCTGTGTCGTCCCGGTTGAGGTTGCTCGGGGGGACGCTGTGGAGGACGTGGATGTCGATGATCGTGCGGCTCACGGGGAATCCTTACTCTGTGCGCGGGTCGGTGGCGGACGAACCGCCGTCGTCGGAGGAGTGCGTGGCCGTCTCGTCCTCGGGGGGACGCCAGGAGTGGAACTCTCGGCCCCATTCCTGGCGGACCTTCAGGCGCCTGCCGGGATCGAGGGCCTGCTCGATCTGGTCGGCGAGCCGGGCGTAGTCCAGCGGTTCACTCTCGCTGCGCAGCAGCAGCACCAACTCCCGCAGCCGGTAGGCCAGTACGTTCGAAGACGTGGCTCCGGCAACCCGGACGAAATGCCTGCGCAGCGGCTCGTCGATTTCGCCCCGCGGCATCAGCGCCCGCACCGCGCCGCCGAGACGACGGCCGGGGACGTGCATCCGGGCCGTGCGGTGGGACTGCTGGTGCAGTGCGTATAGCGTCACCGCCAGGTGGACGGCTGTGTCGGCACGCTCGCTGTCCGGGCCGGGTCCCTTCTCGCCATAGAGCCTCTCGGTACCGGTCAGGCCGAACAGCTCAGGGACCTCTTCCGGCGCCTTGCCTGCGCCGCGTCGAAGCTGGGCGAGCCGGGCAACCGCCCACGCCTCGTCTTTGGGCAGCAGGTAGCCGCGCTGGAGCGGCTCCAGGAACGCATGCACCGTACGGCCCACGAGCCCTGGCCGGTAGCCGTCCGGCCAGGCGGAGGTGGGCGCCGGGCTGCTGGTGCTTGTCATGCCGCAGGCTCCTCGGGTCGATTCGGTGACGGGCCGCAGGTGCCGCCGGGTGGCTCGTCACCCTTCGGTGCCAGGACGCGGCGGCGCAACTCGGTGCGGAATACGCGCTCCACACTCGCGGAATTCAGCCAGTACGTACCGCCCTTCGCGGTGGGCAGCACGCGGCCCTCCCAGGCGGCCTCGCTGGAGAAGGCGACCAGCTCCAGGCCGAGCGCGAGCACCAGATCGTGGGCCGCGCGGCGCCAGTTCTCCAGCCGCTCGTCGGCGTCCACGCCGGGTTTCAGTCCGGCCAGCCACTGGCGGAACGGGCCGTCCAGTTCGCCGAACCCCCGGTCGCGGGTCTCCTCTCGGGGTGTCGCTTGGTCGCCCCCGGCAGCCTCCGCCAACCCTGCAGCGAGGCTGCCCAGCAACCAGACTGCAGTCTCCGCGAGTTGCACGGCATGCAGGGCGGCGTCCCGCAGCCGGGTGTCGTGCTGCGAGAGCAGCACCACGGACAGGCTCAGACTGTCGTCCACGACATCGGCGACCACCGACTGCTGGGTGCCGTAGGTGCATCCGAGCAGCCGGGCCCGGATGAGGTGGTCCTGGCCCAGCGCCTCGCTTTCCTCGGCCATGCGGCCCAGCCATTCCAGCACGCGCGGGGTGATGCCGGGGGCCGCGTCCTTGCCGGCCTTCCGCACTGTCTCGGGCGGATAGCCGGTGATCAGCGAGGCCAGGCCCCGCCATGCTGTGCGGGCCGGATCGTGGGTACGGGGGAGGTAGACCGGGCTTCTGCGCAGCTTCTTCTCCTGCTGCTCGCTGCGCCGCCAGCCGGACATCGGCTCGCGACCGTGCATGTCGCGGTAGGGGAGCGGATCGCCGTACGCCAGCACCACGCCGTACGCCTCATGTCCGTCGTGGTGCAGTCGTACCCGCCGCGCCTGCCAGGTGTAGAGTGCACGCGGACCGGGCGGTCCGGGTTCCGCATCCGGCAGCGGGGCCGCCCCAGGAGGCGGGGCCCGCCGCCAGACGGGCAGGTCTGCCTCGTCGTGCCGGAGCAGGTCGTCCTCCTCCCGGGGGATGAGGTTCAGCAGCAGCGTCTCGCGCAGACTGTCTCCTTCGGCGAGGACGCCGCCGAGCATCCCGGCCGCACCGACGCCCTGCGGGTAGACCTTGCCCGCCTTGACCCGCAGGTCGCCCACGGCACCCGACTTGATGCCCGAGACGTCCCAGGCATGGGCGTGCACCACCCAGCGGGCGGCCTCAGCGAAGGACAGCCGTTGCGCGCCGTGCGCCCGCATGGTGAGGAAGCGTTCGTTGTTGGGGACGTCGGCGACGATCCGGTCCAGGGAGAAGACCTCGTCCTTGGCCGTGCGCAGGTCCGCCACCTGGAAGAAGGGGCGCTCCGGGTGTAGCAGGTCGAACCGCTCCCGGTGCCGCGACAGATATGCCGCGACTTCATCGGAAGGGAAGCCTGCGGGCCCGGCCGTCCACAGCTCCTCCCAGTCCTCCCGGGTCTGCGGCCCGCCGTCGAGCGCGTCGTAGAGCACCGCCAGCAGCAGCCGGATCAGGGCGAACTCCTGGGTGGGAAGGTCACCCGGCATCCGCCGGATCTCTCCCGCCCGCTCGAACACCTCGGTCAGCGACAGCTCCTTCTCCGCACCGTCGCACAGCAGCACCGGAAGCCAGGGCTGCGAGGTCAAGTCGAAGGAAGCGGTCCCGGGTTCCGGGACGGCTGCACGAGTGTCACGGGGCACGGGTCACCTCAAGGCCGTCGTCGGGCGAGTAGCGCAATTCGAAGCCTGCCAGAGAGCACTGACACTCCTCGTCGAGCGCGAGGATCAACTGTCCGGCCAGCCAGTGGCAGTCGCGCCCCTGCCATGCCTCGACGTATAGCTCCTCCAACTCCGCCACCGCCCGGTCTGCAGTCGCGAAGCAGAACTGGTAGGGCAGTCGCAGGGCGCTGGCCGCCACAGCTCTGGCGCGGTGCGGGTCCGGCGCGACATCGGTGGGCAGCTCCAACCCCGCGCGGATCCGGCCGCGTTCGTCGGGCGGCAGGTGCGGCAGTGTGCGCAAGGCGCCGGTGGCGGTGCGTTGGACGACCAGCACTTCCACGCTGTCCTCGGCGTCCCGGACCTGCTGCCGCCCGGCAGGAGTGTCGTCGGCGTCTCCGACCCCCGCATCGATCCAGCCCAGCAGTGATCTGCCGGGTGCTCGCGGTGCGGGCAGCCGGTACGTCCTGGCTTTCCTCTGCTGCTCTGTCCGGTGTGCCTCATCGGCCTTCTCCGCCGCCGCCATCGCGTCCTGCCAGCCCGCAGGGCCTTGCGGGAGCGGCCCGTAGGCATCCTGGACCAGCGGGGCGATGTCCGCCGGGAGCCGGACCGCGTCCCCGCCGTCGGCGAGATGCGGTCGCAGTACTGCTGCGGCACGCAGCAGCGGCCACGTTCCGTACACCGCCCGGGAGCCGCGGACGGGCACCGGGGGAGGTCCGGCAGCTCCGGTCCACTCTCTCCCTCCGCCGTCGGGTTCCACACCGGTGATGAGGCAGCGAGCGGTGCGCAGCCGCTCAGGGCGCTTCCGCTCGTGACGGTGGAGCCGGCCCATGCGCTGCAGGACGAGGTCCACCGGTGCGAGGTCGGTGACCAGGAGATCGAAGTCCACGTCCAGGGACTGTTCGGCGACCTGGCTGGCCACCACGATGTGCGTGCCCTGAGGCCGCTTCCCGGCGCAGGTCTCCGGTGGTCCGAAACGCTCCCGCAGGTCGGCGTCCTTGGCGGCGCGGTCCAGGTCCACGAAGCGCGCGTGCGCGACCGTGACCGCATCCGCCCCGAAATACCCGCGCAGTACGGCCGCGGTATCCCGTACCCGGTCCACCGTGTTGCGGACGACCAGCGCACTCCCTCCGTCGGCCAGTTCGGCGGCCAAACGGCCGGCAATCGCCTCCGGTGCGTCCGCCAGCGTCTCGACGTGCGCCTTTGTGGCGCGGCCCGAGGCAGCCGGAGCCCGCTCGACCGCCGTCCCGCCCGGTGTGATCCCGGTGAGCAGAGGATAGGAGTGCGGGGTCCCGTCCGTTCGCAGCCCGTCCGGGTACACCTGCGCCTGCGAACCGGCATAGGCGCGTACCAGCTCCCACCGCCGCGCTGCGGGCAGCGTTGCCGAGAGCACCACGACCGGCACACGATAGGCGCCCAGCCAGGCCAGTGCGCCGTCCAGATAGGTGTCCATGTACGCGTCGTACGCGTGCGCCTCGTCGATCACTACCACCTTGCCCGCCAACGTCAGGTGGCGCAGAGCGAGATGACGGGCCTTCAGCGCCCCGAAGAGAAGCTGATCGACCGTGCCCACGACGAAGGACGAGAGCATCCCCTTCTTCCGCCCCCGCAGCCAGTGGTGCGCCACCAGCTCCGCTGCGTGTGTGACATGCCCGCCCTCGCGGTGCGAGCCCCGTGCCCACATGTCGTCGGTCTCCACGGCCAGAGGGCGGGACGGGGCGCCCATCAACGCCGTGTAGTGCGGATTGAGTGCGGACTTGGCGTGCGCGAGGAAGACGGAGTGGGCACCCCGCTCCCCGTCTTCGTCCGGCAAGCGGCCCAGCCAGTCCCTGAGCCGGGGGAACATCGCGTCGCCGGTCGCACGGGTCGGCAGCGCGAAGAAGCAGCCGCCCGCACCGGACCGCGCGGCGAACACCTCCGCCGCGGCCAGCGCCGCTTCCGTCTTTCCCTCGCCCATCGGCGCCTCGATGATCAGCAGACCAGCCGCAGGCATTTCGCGGGCCAACCGGACCGCGGCGGCCTGCACCGGGCGCACCTGGGCACCCGGCGGGAGGGCGAACCGGCTGCCGTAGTGGGCGTCGGTCTCCTCCGGCGGATTCACCGCCTGCCAAGGGCGGGGGAGTTGGAGTCCACACCATGCCGCCTCGATCCGCTCGGCGGAGGTCTGCCCCTGCGCATCGGGGTAGTACGGGAAGAGATCAGGGTTGCTCGCGATCCAGTCCGCCACGATCACCGTCGCCGAAAGCAACACCTGGACGGGCTGCGGAAGCCGTACGCCTCTCCAGGACGGAACCCGCTCTCCTACTCCGCACGCCGTCGCCGCGGCGTCCAGCAACTCCGTCTGCACGCTTCGCCAGAGGGCCTCGCTCGTTCCGCGCGTACGGATCAGCCCGGCCCTCCCGCGCAGATGCCTGACCTGCCCCGCATCCGGTGGTACGCCGTGATGGCCCCCGACGATCACGGAGAACTGCCCGCGTGCCGACTTGGGCAGCTCCCCCCGCTGCTCCAGCCACTCGTCCAGGAGGAGCTGCCCTGCCAGGCCATGAGGGGCCGCGCTGCGCTCGGCGAGCAGACGCCGCGTCGGCATCGCCAGCCCCTGGTCCTGCATCGCCCCTGCGAGGTCCTCCACCTGACAGGCGAAGGCCGGCGTCGCCTTCCCGATGTCGTGCACTGTCGCCAGCCAGATCGTCAGCAGCCGTGCCTCTGCCGCACCGCCCGGCATGACGGCAGCGATTGAGCGTCGCACCTGCGCGGGCAGCCAGTAGTCCCAAAGCCGCCCGGCGACCTCGCCGCTGTCGGCCATGTGTCGCCACAGCGGCAGCCAGGCCCCGCTCCTGCCGGCCTCGCGCTGGTCGGACTTCGCCCACACCTTCCGAGCGGGCATCGACAGCCCCTCTCCCAGTCTCGCCACCTGGGGCCGCCTGTTGTTCATAGAGAGGATTAGAGCCTTGAGGGCAGGGCGATACTGTGTTCTTGGATGAATCTGGCTGATAAGAGTTGTTACCGGTCAGTCCCTGAAGTCCTGCTTCACTCGCAAATGGCTTGTGCATGGCTGCTTCCCGAAGGAGGCACGGAGGTGTTCCCTTCTACACGGCGGGAGAAATGTCCGAATCTCGACTTGTTGCTCAAGAGGGCCTCTTCTCCAGCAAGAACCCCAGGTCAGCAAGACTGCTCCCCGCGCAGCGGGGATGGACCCTGGTCCGGCACGTCGGCGAGAAGTAGATTCTCCTGCTCCCCGCGCAGCGGGGATGGACCCCGCCCGAGGCAGTTTCCGACGGGAAACCCGCCCTGCTCCCCGCGCAGCGGGGATGGACCCGGGATAGCCCGCTCTCCAAACCGCCGCGGCCACTGCTCCCCGCGCAGCGGGGATGGACCCTCGACATGGGGGCCGTGAGCGCGCACCCACACCTGCTCCCCGCGCAGCGGGGATGGACCCTTCACGATCCAGCTCGTGAAGGCCATGACCCCCTGCTCCCCGCGCAGCGGGGATGGACCCCGCGGCGCCACCGGCATCTGCTGGGTGGTGGACTGCTCCCCGCGCAGCGGGGATGGACCCTCATCCTGACTCACCTCCCCTTGACGGGAAATCTGCTCCCCGCGCAGCGGGGATGGACCCGCTCCGTAGCCTTGGCGGGAGGTGCCGCCTGTCTGCTCCCCGCGCAGCGGGGATGGACCCTGGGTTCAGCACGCGGACGAGCGGGGGCTGGGCTGCTCCCCGCGCAGCGGGGATGGACCCGGTCCGTCTGGCACGACCGGTGGTCGAATCGGCTGCTCCCCGCGCAGCGGGGATGGACCCCCGCACACCCGGCAAGCCCGCCACGGGGACGGCTGCTCCCCGCGCAGCGGGGGTGGACCCCTCCCCCCTACTTCCTGAGCGGGGCGGTCCCGCTGCTCCCCGCGCAGCGGGGATGGACCCGGCGCCGGCCGACTGGCCGCCTCCGCGCGCGACTGCTCCCCGCGCAGCGGGGATGGACCCGGCCCGGACGGCTTCGACGTGTACGACTCCGTCTGCTCCCCGCGCAGCGGGGATGGACCCGCGGCGGCGGTAGCCGAGGGGTGGCAACACGACTGCTCCCCGCGCAGCGGGGATGGACCCAAGGCGCGGGAGCTGCGCGACACGCTCAAGACCTGCTCCCCGCGCAGCGGGGATGGACCCCAGGCCGCCGAGATGGCAGCCGGCATCGACTGCTGCTCCCCGCGCAGCGGGGATGGACCCGACGAGGGGCACCGTGTGAGCACTTGGACGACCTGCTCCCCGCGCAGCGGGGATGGACCCTCGGCCGCAAGGCGAGTCCGCTGAGCCTGCCGCTGCTCCCCGCGCAGCGGGGATGGACCGGACAAGCTCGGCCTGTCCTGGCCGGCCACCGTCTGCTCCCCGCGCAGCGGGGATGGACCCATGCGGATCGCGATGGATGCCGACGTGGTGGCCTGCTCCCCGCGCAGCGGGGATGGACCCCAATTTCCCCTTCGCCCCCGGCTCGTAATCCACTGCTCCCCGCGCAGCGGGGATGGACCCTCGCTGGCACTGATGGCGCACCAGGTCGATGACTGCTCCCCGCGCAGCGGGGATGGACCCTGCACGCCCTCCATCGCCACCCCGGTGCCCGACTGCTCCCCGCGCAGCGGGGATGGACCCATCTCCAACGTAGAGTCCGGGTCTGGCGAGACCTGCTCCCCGCGCAGCGGGGATGGACCCATCTCCAACGTAGAGTCCGGGTCTGGCGAGACCTGCTCCCCGCGCAGCGGGGATGGACCCTGCTGTACGAGGTGTATCTGGTGGCGGGCACTCTGCTCCCCGCGCAGCGGGGATGGACCCTGGGGATGGCGCGCCACGGCCGTCGTTGCGGTCTGCTCCCCGCGCAGCGGGGATGGACCCCGCGTCTGGCCGGAGTCGTCGTTGAGGGGCTCCTGCTCCCCGCGCAGCGGGGATGGACCCCAGGCGGCCGAGGCCGAGGAGCGGCGCAAGGACTGCTCCCCGCGCAGCGGGGATGGACCCGCCACGACTATGCGGCGAATCGCCTACCTCCACTGCTCCCCGCGCAGCGGGGATGGACCACCGGGGGATGAGGCATCGGTAACCGTGCTCGGCTGCTCCCCGCGCAGCGGGGATGGACCCCCCATGCTCCCCCACACCGCAGCCCAGTCGAACTGCTCCCCGCGCAGCGGGGATGGACCCGACGACGTGATCGAGGGCGATCTGCTCGCGCACTGCTCCCCGCGCAGCGGGGATGGACCCGCTCCCAGCCCCAGCCAGGGCACAGCCACGACCTGCTCCCCGCGCAGCGGGGATGGACCCGAGACCGACAAGCCCGCCTGGCCGCTGTTGAACTGCTCCCCGCGCAGCGGGGATGGACCCCGCAACGCCGCCTAGTACTCCAGTCGCAGTTTGCTATCGCTGCTGGTCAGGGCCCTGTTTCGGAGTGTACTCGGCTGATACTCCGTCAGGTGGTGGGAGTTCGTGACCTCGGGTGCGACGGGCCGTTGTGTTTGTCGTGCAAGATGATGTGCGGCCCGATGTCTGGTCGGCGGAACTGGAAGAGTTGCTGGTGCGGATCGGTCACCGGTTCGGGCGGGTGGATCTGCGGCGGCGAATGCGGGCCTATGTGCACGGCCTGCTCGGGCCGGTGGGCCGCAAGAACAGCTGGCAGCTGGCCGAGCACGCCGGTCACCGTACTCCCGCCGGCCTGCAGCACCTGCTGAGCCGCGCCTGCTGGGATCCCGACGAGATCCGCGATGACCTGCAGGAATACGTTGCCGAGAAGCTCGGGGACCCGGCGGGTGTGCTGATCATTGACGACACCGGGTTCATCAAGAAGGGCACGGTCTCGGCCGGGGTGCAGCGGCAGTACTCCGGCACCGCCGGCCGCACGGAGAACTGCCAAATCGGCGTCGTCGCCGCCTACGCCAGTGTCAGAGGCCGGGCGCTGGTGGACCGGGAACTCTACCTGCCGAAGTCCTGGACCTCCGATCCAGACCGCTGCGCCCAGGCGAAGATCCCCGACGAGCGCGCGTTCGCCACCAAGGGCGACCTCGCGAAGGCCGTCATCATGCGGGCACTGGCCTCGCCGCTGCCGATCGCCTGGGTGACCGCCGACTCGGCCTACGGCCAGGAGTGGCGGCTGCGCCGCATGCTGGAGGAAGCCGGCGTCGGCTACGTCCTGGCCGTGCCCAAGTCCCAGCATGTCCACGCCGTCGGCCGCATCGACTTCGCCATCGCCCAGGCCCCCGACGACGCCTGGGAACGCCACTCCTGCGGGGCCGGCGCGAAGGGACCGCGGGTATACGACTGGGCTGCAGCCCGGCTGCCCGCCATCGACGACTTCGACGGTGACGAGCCCACCCACGACCGGTGGGTGCTGGCCCGCCGCAGCCTGGCCCGCCCGGACGAGATCGCCTACTACCTCGCCTACGCGTCGGCTGGCACTCCCATCGCCGAACTGGTGCGGATCGCCGGGGCGCGCTGGGCGATCGAGGAGGCATTCCAGGCCACGAAGAACGAGTGCGGCCTGGACCAGTACGAGGTCCGCCGGTATCCGGGCTGGTACCGGCACATCACCCTGGCCATGCTCGCCCACGCCTTCCTCGCCGCCATGGCCGCCGCCGCAGGGACCGAAAGGGGGGCGGCAGAAACAATTCCGCCGCCCTCGCACCGCTCACCGTGGCGGAAATCCGGCGACTCCAGGCAACTGGCCGCCCCACGCCGACGCACCTGCGGCACACCGGCCACGCGCTGAACTGGTCCCGCTGGCGCCGCCGTCACCAGGCCACCGCCCGCCGCTGCCACTACCACCGTCGCACCCGAGGTCACGAACTCCCACCACCTGACGGCGCATCAGCCGAGTACACTCCACAACAGGACCCTGACCAGCAGCGATAGCAAACTGCGACTGGAGTACTAGGCGGCTCCGTGGTGAACCGCAGGTCAGGATTCTGGCCTGCGGTTCTTCGTTTCTGGCCGCGAGGTATGTGTGCGGACAGCTCTGGTGGCCTACCTGTTCGGCTGTGCGGCGCCGATGTTCCGCAGCCGAGTCCGATTCGGATCACCGAACGCATCGCCGGGTTTCTGACCTGGGGCTCCGCTGTTCCCTCGGGCAGCGTGGCCGAGCAGCAGGCGGGCCTGAGCGTCTGGGGGGAGCCGTGCCGGTGGCAGCACCCGGGCAGGAATCCGGGCAGGAATCCGGGTAGGAATCCGGGCAGGAACGGTGGATCGGTGGCCGCACTGGTCGGTGGCCGGGCCCTCTCTGGGCACGGCCGGGCTTGTGGCCGGGACGACACGGGGGCTGACCAGGGAGAGCGGCGATTCGGCAGAGTCGGGCGGGGGCGGCGACTGTCCGGCGCGCTTTGCGTCTGCGCCGCTGTGCGAAGGTCGCCCGAGGTGACGTTTCCCTGCCGAGGCCGACCGATGAGTACTAGCCTTCTGCTGTGTGACCAAGCAGACGGGCTCGGGGAGACAACGGCGGGTTCGGTTACGCGGCTTCCTCTGTGCGCTGCTCGTAGGGGCGACGTCGGTGATCGCCGCCATGACGACGGAGTCGGTCGGGCCGCTTGTCAGCGGTTCCGGTGCCGCCTCGGTCATCGCGGCATGGGTGGTCACCGTGTGGGGGCCTCCGCAGCAGCGGATCCTGCTGGTCGCCCTGCCGGGAACCGCAGCGGTCTCTGTGGTCGTCACTTTCGCCTATGAGGGCCCCGCCCGCTCGGATGCAGCGAACTGGTGGACGGCTGAGACGCTGGCACTGATGATGCTGATGGTCGTCGGGGTGCGTCGTGCGAGCATCCGGGCGGCGATCGGCCTCGCTGCGCTGCTGACGATGACGATCACGCTGTCGCCTCTGCGTATCACCTTGAACGTCGTCCCGCCCTCCAGCCGCAGCGAGACTCTGCAACTCTGCTTGATCTGGGCGATCCTCGCCATGGTCGCCATGGGTGTCGGCGCCTACTTGCGGAACCTGGACGCGCGCAGCCGCGCCGTCGCTGCAGCCGAGCGCCGTGCCGAACGGCTCAGCCTGGCGCGTGACCTGCACGACTACGCTGCACATGACGTCACGGCGGTGGTCGTCCTCGTCGAGGCGGCGCAGGTAATGGCGAAGAAGGATGCGCGGCAGGCGCTGGAGCTGCTTCCTGAGATCGGTGCGGCGGGTGCCCAGGCTCTCAAAGCGATGGACCACACCGTTCAGCTCATGGCCGAGACGCCGCCAGGAGACGATCGCGAGTCCACTCTGGGGCCGGCCGGACATCGGGAACTTGCTTCCGGCAGCAGCGGGGAGGAGGAACGATCAGTTCCGCCGTCGCGCCGCGAACCGCGTCGTGACCTCGGCGAACTCGTGCCCCTTGTCGCACGGTTCAACCGTACGGGCGCGCCCGAGGCGGTCCTGCTCATGGCCGAGGGCGCTGTGGACGACATCCCGGCGGAGGTCAGCAGGATGGGATACCGGGTGATCGTGGAGGCGCTCACCAACGTGCGCCGGCATGCCGCGAGCGCGTCACGGGTGGAAGTTCTCCTCCGGCGCGAAGGAGGGGTTGACAGGCCGCGACTGCGTGTGCAGATCACCGATGACGCGCAGCATCCAGAGGCCGAATCCGGCCTGGTCGAACGCGTGGCAGGAGCCGGAAGCACCGGTATCAGCAGTCTCTCCGAGCGAGTCGAGGGACTGGGCGGGAGGCTGACCGCGGGTCCTCGCGAGGGAGGTGGGTGGCGAGTTGCCGTCGTACTGCCGCTCTCTTCGTACAAGGCCTCCGGGGGATGCAATCTGCCGAATGGCTGATACCGATGGAAGCCCACCCCTGACAGCCTGATCCGCATGTCTGAACGGACGGGGGGACGCATCGTTTTGGCGTCGGCGGTGATGTGCTGCGCCGTACTGGCCTACCTGGGCACGGGTGCGATGGACGATCTCGATGCTTCCCCTCGTGGTGATCAACGGCGGTTCGACTTCACCGGGTCGCGGCTCTCCGTCGCCGTGGGCGGAGACGGAGAAGTACGCCTGGAGCGCGGTCGCGGAGACGGGCTCGTCGTCATCAGGGAACTCGCCGGGGCAGCCGCCAAACAGGGCAACGCGGACTGGGCGCTCGACGGGGATGCGCTCCGCCTCTCCGCCGAGTGTCCGGACATCGCCATCAACTGCTATGGCGAGTACGTGGTGAAGGTTCCCCGCGGTGTCGATGTGTCCGTGACGTCGAGGGGTGACGTCACGGTCGCCGGCCTGCGTTGCGCGCTGCACATCGCAACCCGGACGGGCGACGTGAGGATGGAGCGGACGTCCGGGACGCTTCGGCTGCGATCGGACAGCGGACGAATCCAGCTGGTGGAGGCCAGGTCGACGGATGTCGAAGCTCGTTCTCTTCGCGCGCCGGTCTCGCTCACGTTTGTGCGGCCGCCGATGCGGGTGATGGCGATTTCGGATGCCGGGGATATCGACGTGAGAGTGCCGAGCGTGTCCGCCGCATACCGCATCGACGGCAGGGCTGGAGATGCGGCGGACGTACACATCGGCATCAGGGGCGTTCCGTCGGCGAAACGGAGCATAGCCGCCCGCACCGAAAAAGGAGTCGTCGAGATCCGGAAAGCGGAAGATTGAAGAGCCGATGGCGACCGGGAAAACGTACCGGACGACCGAGGTGTCAGCCGAGAACAGCCGTCGTAAGGGCCGATACTCACTGGAATGGGAGTCGCATCTTCATGTACCGCATCGTCCTGTCCGCTGACGACCTGGCGGGTATCAGAATCAGCGATGGAGCCGTCCCCCTCCTCGAAACCGTCTTCGCTCTCGAAGCGCTCAAGGAGACTGGTGAAGAAGGGTTCCACGAGTGGCGTAGGCGGGTGCGCAGACACCTCATGAATCCGACTGCGAGAGCAGAGCGCATCGTTCGACTGTCAGGTCGTACGGATAGCTGTTCGGCGTTGTTGGACCCCAGTACCCGGGCGCAGCATCCACAGGCGCTGTCTGCGGCCCAGGATTTCAGCAGGCTCGCCGTGGCGCCCCACTGGGAGCCGATCCGCGTCCACCTGGAGAACGCGCAGGAGTCCCTGCGGGACACCATGGGCCGCCACGGGGTGGGAGTCCTGCTCGGTCGCCTCGGGCCCGGCATCCGTTGGAGGCCGCCGGTGCTGGAGGTCGACGGTATGGGCTCGGGCAGGCTGAGGCCGACCGGGCGTGGCCTCGTGCTGATGCCTTCGCTGTTCTTGCACCGGCCTGCCCAGGTGGTACGGAACGACCGGGGCGACTTGCAGAGCGCGCCCCTGTTGGTGTTTCCCGATCGGCCGCGTTCGGAGGACCTTCCCGGCCTGCTGGCGGACGGCGATGCGGTGCGAGGCGATCGGCGTGAGGAGATCGACAGCCTGGCCGCCCTGGTGGGCAGAACCCGGGCGGCCGCGTTGCGTGCGGTGCGGGAGAGCTGCGGCAACGCCGAACTCGCCGAACGGCTCGGAGTGACCACTGCGGCGGTGAGCCAGCACACGGCGGTCCTGCGAGCGGCCGGACTGATCTCGACGCGTCGGAGGGGCAGCCATGCGGTCCACTCCGTGACCCAGCTGGGACGTCTGCTGATGCGGGGTGACGACGCCCAGTTGCGGCAGATGCTGTCGGCCCCGCGCGCCATCGTGAAGCAGCCGGCAACCGCGTGACGGATGTCGGCTGCTCGACTCATGACATGGCTCCCTGCTGCCCTCGGCATGATGTCCATGGTGTGGTCGGGCGAGGCCCCCGCGGTATCGGCCGTTCGGCAGACCATGTCGGCCGTGACGCCGTTCGGCGGGCTCTTGGCGACGCCGGAGCCGGACCGGTGTCCCGGTGCGGAAGTGGAACCTACGTCTGAGCCATCAGACCGGACTCCCAGACCCATGCGGCGATGCCCACGCGGTTGCGAACGCCCAACTTCTTCTGCAGCCGGGCCAGATGAGTTTTGACTGTTCCCGCAGAGATGAACAGTTCGGCACCGATGTCCGAGTTGGTCAGGCCCTCCGCGACGAGTCGGGCCACTTCCTCTTCACGTGATGTCAGCGGCTCGTCGGGTCGGCGGACCGCCCGGCGCTGGTGTCGGAAGCGGTCGAGCAGCCGGGTGGTGACCTCAGGACTGATCATGGAGTCTCCGGCGGCGGCCGCGCGCACGGCCTCGACCAGTACGGCGGAGCGGGAGCGCTTGAGGAGGAATCCGCAGGCGCCCTCGCGCAGTGCTGTGTGCACGTACTCGTCGAGGTCGAACGTGGTGACGACGACGACGCGCACAGCCGGCATGGAGCGGGTGATCTCCCGCGTCAGCTCCAGTCCGTCCATCTCCGGCATGCGGATATCCGCCAGCAGTACGTCGGGCTCCAGAGAGCGGATTGCCACCAGTGTCGCGACTCCGTTGTCTGCTTCCCCGACGACCTGCAGGTCCGCCTCGGCTTCGAGAATCCGCCGGAATCCCATACGTATGCTGGCTTGATCGTCGGCAAGAACAATGCGCGTCGTCATACCGTTCATGGTGCCATGGGCGAAGGGGGTGGCGCGGCCGGGTGATTTCGGTCATTCATGCATTGGTTTTGGACAGCGTGAAAAAACTTGCGTACCCGCCTGAGGGGCTGCGGTGAGCCTGGCATGCGGAATTCAGGAGCCAAGCGGATTCGAGTCCTCCGATTAAGCCCTGCCTTTCAGCGGTTGCCAGCTGCCGCCCGGGGGGTAAAGGATCGGAATCTGTGAGCGGACAGGTCGAGGAGTGGGAGGGTGCATGGATCCCGTATATGAGGCGTATACCATCGCCGATTCCACTTGGTATGAGCCGTTGGATCGCTGTGAAGATTCCTCGTCCCGCTTCTCGCTGAGCTTACGGGGAATACCGCAGGGGTGGCGCCGCGAACACCAGGGCGTGTGGGAATTCCTGATGCCGGGTGACGCGCCGGACATGCCGGAGCAGGGATGGAAGATTCACATCAGCGCTACTCCGGACAGCGCCGAGGAGACCGTCGAGGCAGCCTGGAAGGTATGCAGGCGACTTGCTCTGCCCTGGAAGTTCCTGCGGAGCCGGCACATCGTCACCGCGATGAACACCAAGTATGCGGGCCGGGCCACGAGCGGTAAGACCGTGACCGTGTACCCGCGTACGGAGAGCGAACTGCGCGCCGCTCTCACGGAACTCGACGGAATACTGCACGGGTGCCCCGGACCGTATGTTCTGTCCGACCACCGCTGGAACGAGGCCCGGTCTCCGTACGATACGGAGCCTTCAAGCTGATGTGGTGCGAGTTGCCGGACGGCACCCGGGTGCCCGCACTCCGCGGCCCTGGCGGCCGGCTGCTACCTGATCAGCGCAGGCCGGTGTTCACCGTGCCCGAATGGGTGTGCACACCGCAATTCCTCGCCCAGCAGATGTCGACCGGGGCCCCGGCCGACGGGGACGGCACTCTGGGCGGCTACCAGGTGCGCAAAGCGTTGCACTTCTCCAACGGCGGGGGCGTCTATCTGACCGAGGATGCGCAGGGCCGGGCGACAGTCCTCAAGGAAGCCCGGCCGTATGCGGGGCTCGACGCAACCGGCGCCGACGCGGTGGATCGGCTGCGCACTGAGCAGGCGGTCCTCGAAAAGCTGGCGCATCTGCCCTTCGTGCCACGCCTGTTCGGCTCCTTCGCCGTCTGGGAGCATCAGTACCTGGCGATGGAGTACGTCGAGGGGGAGACCGTCAACGCCTGGCTCGGGCGCGAGTATCCACTCACGCGCTACCGGCCCACGGAGGCCGTCCGAGCCGAGTTCGCCGCTCTGGCCGTCCGGATAATGGAACAGGTCGAGGAATGTGTGGCAGCACTGCACGGTGCAGGGGTGGCATTCGGTGATCTGCACCACCGCAACATCCTGGTCCGTCCCGACGACAGTGTCGCCCTCGTCGACTTCGAACTCGCCACCCCCCTGGATTCCACGCGGACACTCGCGCTGGGAGCGCCCGGCTTCACGGATCCGACGATCAGCGACACACGTGAAGCGGATCTGTTCGCCCTGGGATGCTGCCAACTCGCCGCGCTCGCACCACTCACAGTACTGACGCTGCGCAACCCGGCCGCGGTGGCCTCACTGCTGGAACTGGCCACCACGTCCTTCCCGACCCTCCCACCGGAGTTCGTCCGGCGCATGACCGGACGACTCGCGCTCTCTCCCGCCCTGCGGCCCCATCTTCCGGAGGAGAACACCCCCAAACCTCCGGCCCGCCTGCCCGCACCGTCAGTGGACGGGCTGCTGCGCGGCATCGCCCGCGCTGCAGACCCAGGCCGTACGGACCGACTGTTCCCCGGAGATGTCGCCGGCCACCGGCCAGGCGCTTCAGCGGGTCTCGCGTACGGCGCACCCGGAGTGCTGCTGGCGCAGCAGGCTGCGGGGTGCGTCCTGTCGGACGAGCATGTGGCATGGCTCGTGCGAACGGTGCGACAAGCGCCCCTCGATGCCCCGACCGGTCTCTACGACGGACTCGCGGGAGCGGCGTGGCTGCTGCACGCTGTCGGGCACGCCGAGGCGGCGAACCTCGTCGACCGGCTGCTGACAGGCCCGCAGCCGTCCTCACCCGGCCTGTTCAGCGGACTCACCGGGCTGGCCCATCTCTTCCTGGAAGTCGGGCTCAAGGATGAGGCGATCCACCTGGCGACGCGTGTCCACGAGCGCGCAGGGGAACAACGGATCCTGGACCGACCCGGATTGATGTACGGCTGGTCGGGACCCGCGATCCTCTTCGCACGCTGCGCCAGGACGACCGGGGCCCTGGAGTGGGCTCAAGCCGCCGCGGAGGCAGTGCGCTTCGACCTGCGGCACGCACGCGACCTCGACGGCATGCTCCAGATGCACAGCTCCAGCCGGCTGCTGCCCTACCTCGCCGAGGGATCGGGAGGAGTCGCATTGGCAGCACTGGCACTGCCCGAGGCCCAGGCCGCCGACCTCGACGCCCACGGTGTCGTGCTCGGTGCGCTGCGCGCGGGAGCCGTACAGGTCGTCGTACAGGGAGGGCTGTTCAATGGCCGGTCCGGGCTCGCATACCTGCTCTCCCATGCCCTCGTGCGCCTACCTGACTGGCGAGCGGAGCTGCACGCCCATCTCAGATCCTTGGCTCTGCACGTTGCGCCGTTCGAGGACGGCCAGGTGCTGCACGGAGATCAACTGGTCCGTCTTTCGACGGACCTGGCGACCGGCTCCGCCGGCGCGCTCATCGCGCTGAAAGCCGCACAGACCCCCGGCAGCTGTCTGCTACCCGGTGCTCACACGGCCCACGAGTGAGCACCGGCCGGCCGACTGCGCCGGTGCCTGGCCCGACGAATGGAGAAAGGAGGTGTTTCGCATGCTGAACGTTCTCGCTCTGCAGGAGCTCGACGAGGAGACCGTCGTCGACGCCCCGATCAGCACCATCAGCCTCGGCGGCTGCCACTGAGGCAGGCGCGCGAGCGCGGTCGGATGTCGAAGAGCCCGATGAGGTGCGGAAGGAGGTGTTTCGCATGCTGAACGTCCTGGCCCTGCAGGAGCTGGACGAGGAGATCGTCGTCGACGCTCCCGTGAGCTCCATCAGCGTCGTCGCCTGCCACTGAGGCACCGGCTTCGCACACGAGTGATCGCTTGCTTCGAGGGAACGAGGAGGTGTTTCGCATGTTGTATGTGCTGGCTCTGCAGGAGCTGGACGAGGAGATCGTCGTCGACGCTCCCGTGAGCTCCGTCAGCATCGTCGTGTGTCACTGACACATGGCGGCGATCAGATCCACTCGTTCCGAGAAGCGAGTTCGGGGAGGCCACGATGAGGGTGGCCTCCCCGGGCTTGTCCCAGCTTATGCCCCCCGCGGAGGACAGCGAACCGTGTCTGCGGCGTCTCGCATCCCTGGCCCCCTTGCCGGTACGACGAGCATGCGTCACCTGTTCGTCTCCGAAGTGCGGGCGTACCCCGGCAGAGTCGCCGGTGCGGCGCTGGCGTGCGCGATAACGGCTGCGGCGGTGGGCGCGTGCGCGCTGCTGTTCATCGGCGCCGGCCTGCCGGACTTCCCGGAGAACTCCGTGGCGGCCGACGCCGCCCTGGGCGCAAGGAACCTGCTGTCTCTTCTGCTGTCCATGCTGCTGATGTGTGCGGTCGTCGTGATCGGCTCGACCGTCTCGCTGTGGACGGGGCAACGCCTGGCCCAGTTCGCCGTGTTGCGCGCCCTGGGTGTCACCGCGGGCGGACTGCGCCGCATGGTTGCGGTCGATGTGGCGAGTCTCGCCCTCCTCGCAGCCGCCGCGGGTGCTGCCGCCGGCATGGTGCCGCTGGCCCACCTCGGGAAGGATCTGCTCGCGGGACGCGGGCTCTTTCCCGAAGCCGCGCCGCTTCCGTCGGGAGGGCAGACGTGGTGGACGGCCGTCGCCGTCTGTCTCACCACGGCGGCAGTGGCGCTGCTGGCGGCCATGGCTGCCGTGCTGGCCGCGGGGCGGGTCAGCCCCGGGGCCCTGCTCAAGGACGCGGAGCTGTCCGTGGCGTCGTCCCGGAGCCGGATCCGGCTGATCACGGGTGTCGCCATGGCCCTGGCGCTGTGCGTCCCTCTGCTGTTCGCCATGGCGTTCCTGGACATCCCCGCGACGGTCAGGGGGGCCATGGCGCCGGGCCTGGCACTGGTGGTGATCCCCACCCTCGCGGTGCTCGCGCCGTGGATCGTGCCCGCACTGGTCGTCCCGACCTGCTGGGCCATGCGGGTCCTGGACCGCCGCGTGGGCCGTATCGCCGCCGCCGGGCTGCGGGCCGACCCCGCGCGGACGACGGCCATGGCGGTGCCGGTGCTGCTGGCGGTCGGCGTCGCCGTGTCCTTGCTCGGCGCGGGCGCCACCATCGGACGGGCGGTCGAGCGGCAGACCGGGGAGGGTCTGCGTGCCGACGGAGTGGTCACCGCCGAGCCGGGCAGCCGCCTCCCCGTCACAGCTCGGACGTTCCCCGGAGGGACGGCCACTCCCTTGGTGGCATCGGAGGTCACCGCGCCTCCCACCTCTTTCGACGACGAGCCGGCGGCCACCAGCGCCTGGGGCGTGGACGGACCGGCGCTGGCCGACGTCGTGGACCTGGATGTGCGCGAGGGGCGGTTGGCGGACCTTCGCGACGGTGCCTTCGCGGCCGGGGCCATGCAGGCCGACGGGCATCACTGGAGCGTCGGCCAGAAGGTGCGGCTGACCATGGCCGACGGCTCGCGCCGGACGCTGATCCTGGTTGCCGTCTTCGAACGCGACCTCGCCTTCCCCGAGTTCGTGATCCCGCGGTCCACCGCGCTCGACCGCACCCCGTCGCCGTACGCCGACCGCATCCTGCTCACGGGCCAGATCCGGTCCTGGCCGAAGGAGCCGGGCCAGAAGGTCGACTCCCGGGCCGGTTATCTGGCCGACCTCGCCCCCCGCGACCCCGCCGACGACCTGGCCACCCGCCTGATCGTGGCTGTCGTCGCGGGCTATGCGCTGCTGGCCGCTGCCAACACCTGCTCGCTCGCCCAACGCGACCGCCGCGCACAGCGCTCCTCCCTGCGGGCGATGGGGCTGGGCAGATTCCAGCTGCTGCGCTGCGTCCTGTACGAAGCGGCCGGTGCCACTGCGGTCGGCGTGGCTCTGGCCGCTGTCACGGCCGTGACCTGCCTGGTTCCGCTGTCCCTGGCTCTCAAGGCCGGCCCGATGCCGGGCTTCGACGGGCCGTGGAGCGTCGGAGTGCTGGTCGCCGCGGCTCTCTCGGTCGCCGTTCCGTCAGCCGTCACCGCTCACCCGCTGTCCGGTCTCCAGAGACAGTTCGCGAGGAGATCGGCATGAAGGAGCGATACGAGGGGACAGGGGGCAGTCCTACGCGAAAGGGCCTCGGCAGGCTGTTCTGGCGCCTGTACCTCGGAGAGTCGGCCTCCGCCGTGGGCACGGCCGCCTCGGTCATCGCGCTGCCCGTCGTCTCCTTGGACAACAGCGGAGACGTCCGACTCGCCGGATTGATCAGTACCGCGCTGTCGCTCGGGATCGTTCTGGCCCGGCTGCCCGCCGGTGTGCTCGCCGACCGGTACGAGCGCCGGACTCTGCTCCTCGTGTGCAACAGTGCCGGTGCTCTCGTGCTGGGAGCGCTCGCCGCTCTGGAAGCCGTCGGCGAAGCACGGTGGGAGCTCCTCCTCGGGGGCGCGTTCCTGCTGGGTGCGGTAGGAAGCACACTCGCCCCTGCCGAGAACGTCGCTGTACGGAATTTCGTCGACGCCGCCCTGCTGCCCAGGGCTCTTGCCCTGATCCAGAGCCGGGCTGCCGTGGCCATGATCGTCGGCCCGCTGGCCGCCGGAGCGCTGCTCAAGGCCGAGGCGGCCTGGGTGTTCGCCGCCGATGCCGCCACCTACCTGGTGGCGGCCGGTTTCGCCGCCCTGCTCCCGGCGGGGGCGGGGCCCAGGAGCGATGAGCAACCTCCGCTGCAGGCCGTTGTCGAAGGGCTGCGCTTCCTGTTGCGTTCCCCGTTCCTGTGCTACGGCGCGCTCAACGCGACCGTGCTCAACCTGGTGTTCAACGGGCTGCTGATCGTCATCATCGCCTCCGCCGAAGGCGCCGGAGCGGGCAGCCTCGACATCGGCGTACAGACCGCGGCTCTCGGTACCGGGGCTCTTGCAGGCTCCTTCGCCGCCGCCCCGGTGGCGCGGCGTCTCCCCGCAGGTCCCGGTATCGCCTGCTCGACCGGGGTCGTCGCCGCCGCACTGCTCGGGTTCGCGCTGGTCCACAGCACCTTGGGCGCGGCGCTGCTTCTCGCCGTCGCGACGGCGGCGGGCCCCGTGATCACGGTGATCATCACCTCGACGCAGATGCGCCTCACTCCGTCACGTCTCCAGGGGCGTGTGCACAGCGGCAGCGGATTCCTCTCCCAGTCGATCGCCCCGTTCGGACCGGCGCTGGCCGGTGCCGGTTCGCATGCGTTCGGTCTGGCGCCCACGGTCGCGGGCGCCGCCGTGGTCGTGCTGCTTCTCGCCGTCAGCGGCGGTCTGGTCGCGGCTCGGCACGGGGTGACGAGCGGCGAGTACGAAGCGTCCGGGGGATGCAAGGTGTCCGAGGGGTTCGAGGGGGAGTCCATGGAGGCGAAACGTGGCTGACAGCAGGCCGAAGGGCGACCACGCCGTGCCGGGGGAAGACGTCAAGGAACCGCGCGATCCGTTCCGTTGGCTGGAGGACCGTGGCTCTCCACGGACACAGGCGTGGTTGGCGTCCCAGCGGACCCTGCTGGACTGCCATGCCCGCCGGGAGCAGGAACCGGAAGCGGCCTGGCGACACGTCCTCGCCGAGATCGAGACGGCTGCGGCGGGCCGCGCCCTCACTCCGCCGGTGGAAGCGGGAGGTCTGTTGTTCCGGCACGAACTCACCGCAGAGGGTGCAGAGGTGCTGTCATCGTCCGCAGCCGACAGCCCCGGGAGCGTCCTGCTGACCACGAGCGGGCACCCGTCGGTCAGCCGTCTGGCCGGCTGGCAGCCGGACCCGAGGGGGTGCGTGGTCGCCGCGCAGCTGCACCACGACGGATACGAGAACGGCGGCCTGCACCTCATACCGGTCGGTGGGGGAGCGGAACCGGGAGAGCTTTCCGACGCATCGCCGCACCCGGCTGTCGCATTCCTCGGCGGTCTGCTGCTGTACAGCTCGGGCACGCGGACCGAACACACCCTGCGCGCCCACCACCTCGGCTGCGGCAGCACTCGAACTGTCGAACTCCCCGTCGCAGGCCCCGTACGGATCTCCCTGCACACGGGCGCAGACGGGCTCCTGCTGCTCCGGACCCGGGCCTTGGGTACGTCTTCGGCGCACTGGTGGTGCACGCGGTGGACCGGCGGGGGAACGCCCGACTGGCAGCCGCTGCCCTTCGAGGGCCGGCGCATCACTGCCTGCGCGCTGGGAGCCGATGAGCTGTACGTCGCAGGACCCCGGGACGTGTACGTACTGCACCTCTCCCGCGTCGCCCGAGGAGACGCGGCGAAGCCCCTCCCCCTCGCGTCCGCTGCTCAGTCCCATACCGCGTCAGCGGGGGAGATCCAGGCGTTGCGCATGCTGGGCTCCCGCACGGATCCCCACCTCTCCGTGCTGAGGAGGTCCGGCACCGTACGCCGCCTCGAGATCCGACGCGTGATCGGGGCGGCCGGCGTCCCCACCGGCGGGGACGCCGACGAGGCACCGGTCCACAGCTTCACCTGGCACGCCCGCCTGCGCCTCGGCCCGACGTCGCACGACCGGGACGGAAGACCCGGTGACTCACTCTGGTTCCTCGCCGACGACCCTCTACACGGCGCGGTGAGCCATCGTGTCACCCCTGGCAGTCCCGTCGAGCCGGCATCCCGCCGCTCCGCTCTCCGCACACTGACGGCCACCAGCCGCGACGGAACCACCCTCCCCATCACGATCTGCGACCCTCCCTCCCGGACGCGGAATGAACCGGCACCCACCCTGGTCACGGTCTACGGCGGCTTCGGCGTCCCTCTCGAACCCTCCTGGGACCCGATCTTCGCCGCGTGGCTCTCCGCCGGGGGGCGCATCGCCTGGGTCCATGCCCGAGGCGGCGGCGAGTTCGGGCCCGACTGGGTGGCGGCAGGACGTGGTCCGGGGAAGTCCGACACCGTCGATGACCTGTGCGCGGCAGCCCGGACTCTCCATGCCGAGGGAGGGACAGGACACGGGCGGCTTGCCGCGCTTGCCGCCAGCAACGGCGGTCTGGTGCTGTCCGCGGCCCTGGTGCGGGCGCCTCACCTCTTCTCGGCCGTGGCCTGTGCTGCCCCGCTCACCGACATGGCGCGCTACCACGAGGGCGGCGGTCTCGGAGAGTTGTGGCGCGAGGAGTATGGGGATCCCACCGACCCCGAGGGGCTGAGAGCACTCCTGAAGTACTCCCCCTACCACCATGTACGCGCCGGTGACGGGTATCCGGCTGCCGTCTTCATCACCGGCGGCAACGACGCCCGTGTACGACCGTGGCACGCCTGGAAACTCTGCGCGGCGCTGCAAGAAGCCACCGGCGGCGAGTCGCCCATACTCCTCGATCACCAGGAGAACACCGGGCACTACGGACGAGCAGGCGGCGACGCCCGGTCCCTGAGCGCCCGCGTCCTCGCACTGCTCGCCACCCGGACCGGCTTGGGAACACCACCGGTCGGGCCATCGCTCGTACCCGCGCCATCCACGAGGAGCATCTCATGACCTCGGCTCCCTCCCCCCGCGGCACGGCAGACCAGCCGCACGGCCTCCCGGCGGCCGCCTCCGCCGTCGACCTCAGCAAGGTGCATGACCACGGTGCGCGGAGCGTCACCGCGCTCGACCGTGTCACCGTCTCCTTCCACCGAGGCCGGTTCACCGCGATCATGGGGCCCTCCGGATCGGGCAAGTCCACCCTGATGCAGTGCCTCGCCGGGCTCGATTCGCCCACGTCCGGGTCGGCACGGATCGGTGACCTGGAACTCACCCGGCTCTCTGACCGGGAGTTGACCCGGTTACGCCGCGAACGGATCGGCTTCGTCTTCCAGGCGTTCCACCTGCTGCCCGCACTGACGGTGGCCGAGAACATCACCCTGCCCCTGGGTATCGCCGGCCGGCGTCCGGAGCCGCAGTGGCTGGAACAAGTGATCACCGCCCTGAGTCTCAGGGACCGTCTCACCCACCGCCCGGGCCAGCTCTCGGGCGGACAACAGCAGCGAGTGGCCTGCGCACGTGCTCTGGCGGGCCGTCCCGAGATCATTTTCGCGGACGAGCCGACGGGAAATCTGGACTCCCGATCCGGCGCCGAAGTGCTCTCCCTGCTCACCCAGTTGGTCCGGCAGTTGGGTCAGACGATCGTCATGGTCACGCACGACCCGGCCGCCGCGGCATACGCGGACCGTGTGGTCTTCCTGGCCGACGGCCGGATCGTCGACGAGATCCGGCAGCCGGACGTGGACCAGGTGCTGGAGCGTATGAAGCGATTCGACCGTCCAGGCGGTGCTCGTGCGCTGGGGGACGAGTCCTCGGCGGAGGGCGCGGGTGAGGTGGGCGGGGTCGGTGAGGAGGAGGCTGGAGAGGCCGGCGTGGCGTGGTGATGGGGCGGTCGCCTTCGGGCGTGCCCTGGTCACGAGCCGAGGCCTCCGTTCCGGGGGCCGGCCCGGAGGTCAGCCGTCGGTCGGGACGCAGAGAACGGGAATCGTCGACAGGTGCAGCAGCTTGTGGGGTGTCGAGCCCAGCAGTGCGCCGCGCATGGGGCTCTCGGCCCAGCTGCCGACCACGATCACGCGGGCGTGGTGGCGATTCGCGGCCTCGAGCAGGGCCGGCGCCGGTTTGTCGTCGACGACTTCCACGGTGGTAGGCACCCCCATCTCGTCGGCGGCCTCGACGGCTGGGTGGAGCGCTGCGCGGCCGGCTTGACGGATGGCTTCCTGATGGCTCCGGTACTCCTCGCCCACGCCGCCGGGGGCTGCGGCACCGTGGACGAGCACCAGCGGCTCGCCGAACGCGAGCGCCATCTCGAGGGCGACCCGAAGTGCTCGGGCCGCGCCGGTGGATTCGTCGCGTCGGCCAGGGAACCGACGACGAGGACGCCGGTCATGGCGACGGCCCAGCCGCCGAGCCAGCCGGCCCACGGTCCCATCGCCCGGGTGACCCAGGAGAACGTGGTGCCGCAGTCCTGGTCGACCTTGTTGAGGTAGAAGAACGCCGATGCGATCAGCAGCATGGGTACGAAGGAGGCGAGTATGACGCCGGGGGCGTAGACGCCCACGAGGGCCACGACCGGTCCGATCACCGCCGCCAGTGAGTAGGCGGGGGATGTGGAGTTCAGTCCGATGACGAGTGCGTCGGTGAAGCCGATCGCATCGGCTTTCAGACTGCGGGGCGGGCCCGCGCCCGTGATGCTGTCTTTCATCTTCTCTCGCTTCGGAGGTGTCGGCGTCTTCTCGTGACCCGCGTCTGCGGGTGAGAGCACGAGACGCGTGGAACGGGCGGGCCGGCCCCGGCTCCGTCGGGGCCGGGGTGCGTTGCGGCGTCGGCGCTACTGTTCGCGCAGGCCCCACGGGGAGCCGTACTCGGTCAGCAGGTCCAGGAAGGGGCGGGGCGCGAACGCCTCGGGGCCGAGGATGCCCGAGCCGGCCCAGGTGCTGTGCGACAGGAGTTCGAGGGCGATGACGGGGTTGATGGCGGTCTGCCAGACCACGGCCTGCGAGCCGTATTCGCGCATCGACCACTGGTTGTCGACCACGTGGTACAGGTACACCTCACGTGGGCGGCCGTCCTTGGTGCCTTTCGCCCAGGTACCGGCGCAGGTCTTGCCGTGCATACGATCGCCCAGTGTCGCCGGGTCGGGCAGGCAGGCGGCGACCACGTCGCGCGGGGAGACCTGGGCGCCGCCGGGCAGGGTCACCTTCTCGGTGCGGTCCAGTCCCAGCTTGTTCAGCGTCTTGAGGGTGTCGATGAAATCGTCGCCCAGGCCGTACTTGAAGGTGACGCGCTCGGCGTCCACCCAGCGCGGGATCAGCAGTACCTCTTCGTGCTCGACGTTGACGCACTCGACCGGGCCGATGCCCTCGGGGAAGTCGAAGACCTCGGGTTCGCTGAAGGGCTCGGTGGTGAACCAGCCTCGGTCCTTCTCCCAGATCACCGGCGGGTTGAGGCACTCTTCAATCGTGGTCCAGATGGAGAAGGACGGTGCGAAGTCGTAGCCGTCGACGGTCAGGTTCGCGCCGTCACGGACTCCGATCTCCGCTATCTCGTCGAACAGCTCGTCTGCGGCGTAGCGGGCGAAGACATCCGAGAGACCTGGCTCCACTCCGATGCCGACGAGCGCGAGCTTCCCTGCCTTCTCCCACTGGTCGGCCCGCTCGAACTGCGCGTCGCCGAGCTTGACGCCACACTCCTCGTAGGGCCGTGACACGTGGGGGGAGGAGAGCGACATCGCCATGTCGAGGTAGTGCACCCCGGCCGCGAACGCGGCCTCGAAGAGCGGTGTCACGAACCGCGGATCGGTGGCGTTGAGCAGCACGTCGCACCGCTCTTCGGTGAGCAGGCCGGTGACGGCTGCCTGGTCGGACGCGTCGATGCGGGCCGCGCTGAACCGGGTTTCGCTCTCGCCGAGGGCGGTCACCGCGGCCTCGGCACGGGCGAGGTCGTAGTCGGCGACGACGATGTGGTCGAAGAAGGAGCGGCGGGCGGCGATCCGGGTGATCGCGGTGCCCACGCCGCCCGCGCCCACAAGCAGTACTCGCATGGCAACAGTGCCTTTCGTCGGGGAGGCCGAAGCCCTGGTCGCGCCATGAAACGGTCCCGCCGTGACGACGTCAATCGTGTTGGCATAAGCTGGTGGGGAGCGGAGTGGAGAAGGGAGTCGGCATGGCGAAGGACGTGGTGCCGGAGGTGGCCCGGCGGCGCAGGAGACCCACCAAGCAGGGCGTCGTCCTCTCGCAGCAACTGATCGTGGACACCGCGCTGCGGATGCTGCACGAGCACGGCCGGGAAGGGCTGACGGTGCGGCGCCTGGGCACAGCGCTCGGCGCCGACCCGAGCAGTCTGTACCGCTACTTCCGCGGCACCGACGACCTGACACTGGCCATCGCCGACGAACTGATCGGACGCTCGATGCGGGGCTGGGAGGCCACCGGCGACTGGCGCGCCGACCTGCGCAGTCTCGGGCTGCGGATCTACAGCGCATACCTTGCGCACCCGGAGGCGGCGGTCCTCACCGCCAGCCGGGTCAGCGGCCGGACCAACGAGATCGCCGCCGACGAGGTGCTCCTGCGCATACTGCGCTCCACGGGCCTGTCCGATCCCGATGCGGTGCGCATCTACCACGCGTTCATCGACCAGACCCTCGCCTTTGCCGCACTCGACGCCGCCAGCCTTGCCCTGCCGGAGGCGGCTCGCGCCGCCGACGAGGAGGTCTGGCGCGCTACCTATGCCCGGCTGTCCCCGCAGACCCACCCGCACATCGCCGCCACGGCCCCCCTGCTGGTAGCCCGGATGAACGACAGCGCGTACCCGACGGCCCTGGACATGCTCCTGGACAGCGCGGCAGCAAAACTCGCAACCATCTGAGCCGGCCGCGACTCAGGCCGGCAGCCGCTTCCGGTGTCTTTGACGCGGGGCCCGCTGGGGCGGCCGGCGTTCGACCGGAGGCCGAACGTCGTCTCCTGCTCGCGCCGGCAGCGGGAAGGCGTGTTCGCCCAGCTCGATGAGTGCTGCCGAGCGCCCCGACGACCAGCACGGACCGGCACTACAGGATCGCCCCGCCGCGAGGCAGCTGTGCTTCCCGGCCGGCCGGGCCGGTCGCCTGACCGGCCCGGCCGTTTCGCCGGAGTCAGCCGGCGGTGACCGCGGTGTCGTCGATCAGGAAGTGGGTGGCGGCGGAGCCGTCCTCGGTGCCGGTGAACTTTATCGTGACGGTCTTGCCCTTGAAGGCGCTCAGGTCCAGCGTCCGCAGGGTGTAGCCACTGGGGCTCGTGTTGGAATAGCCGGCCAGTGTCGACGTCCTGCTTCCCGCCGTGGCCCGGACCTTGAGTGTGTCGTACGCCGTCGAGCCGCTCTCCTCGGTGCTGATCGACAGGTAGAAGGAGAGTTTGGGCGCCTGTGCCGTCGACGGGACGGACACGGTCTGGGACAGGGTGTCGGTGTGAGTGGAGCCGTAGCCGTTCAGCCAGGCGTAGAAGCGGCCAGAACGGGCCGAGCGGTCACTGTCGTCGGTGATGACGTTGCTGCTCGCGTCCCACCCGGTGTTCCCGGATTCGAAGCCGGGGTTGGAGAGCAGGTTGGAGCCGTTGGACGGGGTCGTGGAGCAGGTGGTGGAGGTGGGGGCGACGGATACCGCGCTCCACGCCTTCTCGACGGTCGCGCACTGGGCCGAGGACGCGCCGTACAGGTCCGTGGCCGCCTTGATGGTGGCGCTGCGCGCTTCCGAGTACGTGGTGTCAGCCGTCATGTACGTGGTGAGTGCGCGGTACCAGATGGCGCCGGACGCGGAGTTGCCGATGCCGCTGATCGTGGAGCTGTTGCACGTCGGGCTGTTGCCCCACGCGGACGTGCCGGAACCCACCGCGAGCAGGTAGAAGAAGTGGTTGCCGACGCCCGACGAATAGTGCGGGTTGAGGTTCTTGGTGTTGCTCGTCCAGCAGTCCTGCGAGCCGCGGCCGTCCTGGCTGGGCTTGTCCATGTAGCGCAGCGGTTGGCCGTCGCTGGAGAGCTTCTCGCCGATGAGGTAGTCCGGGCGGTCCGCCGGGTTGTCGGTGTTGAACTCGACGAGTGTGCCGAAGATGTCGCTGGTGGCCTCGTTCAGGCCGCCGGACTCGCCTGCGTAGATGAGGTCCGCGGTGGACTGGGTGACGCCGTGGCTCATCTCGTGGCCGGCTATGTCGATCTGGGTGAACGGCTTCTGTCCGGCGTCGCCGTCACCGTAGTACATGGCGAAGCCTTCTGTGTCCCAGCCTGCGTTGCCGTAGTTCTCGCCGTAGTGGACGAAGGAACGAGCGCCGACGCCGTCGTCGGCGATGCCGTTGCGGTTGTGCTCGTTCTTGAAGTAGTCCCAGGTGGCCTGGATGCCGTAGTGGGCATCCACGGCGACGGTCGCACGGTCCGAGAGGGAGCCGTTGCCCCAGACGTTGTCGCTGTCGGTGAGGGCTGATCCCCAGCCGGCCGGTATGTCGCCGTCTCCCGGGACACGCTGGTTCATGGCGTCGCGGGTCTCGCCGTTGCCACGCGACGGATCCTTCAGCTGGTATCCGCCGCTCACGGCGGTGGTGCTCAGGGAGACGTCGCCGGTCTGGTAGCCGTGGCCGGAGCCGCTGGCGGTGTGGAAGTCGTCCCAGGTCAGACCGGCGGATCCCTTCTTGGCGTCGACCAGCACGTTGAGGTGGCTGGGCGACTGGTCCTTGGCAGTGCCGTGGACCTTGACCTGCCAGGCGAGCCGCGGGGTCGCAGTGGACACGGCGTCGATCACGAGCGCCGACTCGGTTTCGGAGCGGGTGCCCTTGAACAGGCTCTCGGCCTTGGACTCGGCCTGGCGGGCCGTCACCCGGGCCTTGGTGGGCAGGGAGAGCTTGTGCTTGAGCGTCAGGTCTGTGTCGCGCAGGCCACCGTCGGGCGCCGAGTGGACCACGACGTCTCCGCCGATCACGGGAAGCCCGCGGTAGGAGCGGTCGAGGTGAACATGGCGGGAGCCGTCCTTGTCGAGGAGGACGGATCTGGATCTGAAGGTGTCGTGGTCACCGGCGCGCACGGCGGCGGGGTGCTCGGCCGCCTGTTCTTCGGCGTCCCGGAGCGCTTCGGTGCGGCTGGGCTTCGGAGGGGTGGGGCGATCGCGGCCCGCCGCGGTGGCAGGGGAGAGCGCGCCCGCGATGAGCAGACCGCCCAAAGCCAAGGCCAACGGCGCACGGAGTGTGGGTCGATTCATGGGGTCGGAGACTGGCCCGCAGCTGTACAGCAGGGCAATATCCGGTGAACTCTGTTAAAAACTGGACCAGGTTGAACCCGCGGGAGCCGAAGTCGGTGCAGATGAGGGGCCGTTCACGCGGAAGCGTCGCGGTGTGGCGCGAACCATACTGTTCATGAGGTGAAAGACAGGTGGATCTCTCCCTGACATCGTTATCATGACTCATCCGTTCGATCGCACTCCGCCCGCTGTGCCACCCCCCTCTGTGCATCTGTTCCTGCCGGACGCACCGATCCCCACCCTCGCCTCGCATGTCCTGCGACTTGCCCTGACGGGTCACGTGGCCACGCCGTTGCGTGCACCGTCCGGAGGTCCCCACCATGTCCGACTCGAAAGGCGCACCTCGCCCACGCCATGGACGGCCAAGCTCCTTGCCGGGATTGCTCGAGGTCCGGGATGCCCTCCGCGACGGCCCCTTCGAAGCTGCGCTCGACACGGCGATCCAAGCCAGTGGACTGAGCCTGGACCGACTCCAGCGCCGGCTGGCCGCACGCGGCGTAGCGGTGAGCGTGACCACCCTCAGCTATTGGCGGCGGGGGCGCAGCCGTCCTGAACGCCCCCAGTCCCGTCAGGCCATCCGTCTGCTGGAGCACATCCTCGATCTGCCCACGGACTCCCTGGTGTCGCTGCTCGGCCCCCAGCGTCCGCGCGGTCGCTGGGCTCGCCGGGCGGTGGCTGCCATGGAGACGGAGCGGCTGTGGCGGGGCTACGAAAGTCTGCCCCGTCTGCTCGGGGACATGGGTGCCACGGACGACGGCCTCACCCGGCTGTCCGCGCACGACCGGTGCGAACTGGACGCCCGGGGTGCGGAGTCACGCTTCCGCACCACGCTGGTGCTGCGGGCCGAGCGCGACCGAGTGGACCGATGCCTGATCATCGCTCGCGGCGACGACCCGGCGCAGGGTGTTCCCGTGTTGAGCGAGGTACGCAACGCCAGGCCGGGCAGGGTGCGCACCGACGCCTCCATCCCGCTGCTCGTGATCGAGATGATGCTCGACCGGATGATGTCGGTCGGCGAGACGACGGTGTTGGAGTACGCCTACGACTACGGGGCGACCAGCCAGCCGGCCCGTGAATGCGGGCGAGGATTCACCGCACCCGCACGGATGTACACCCTGGAGGTGTCCTTCCATCCCTCGGCCATCCCCGTCCGCTGCTACCGCTATGCGGGTCCCTTCGCCCCGGAGCCGCAGGAGGATCCCGAAACGGTTTGGATCAGCTCCGCCGGCAGCGCACAACTCGTCGTCCAGGATCCGGCACCGGGGTTCCACGCGCTGAGGTGGGAGTGGGACTGAGCGCAGCGACCGGTGGACTCCCGCGTGTTCGCGCCGAAGGTTCACCGCGTCCGCCGCCGGCCCTGCCGCACAACCCTCACCAGGGCAGCCGCACGACACCCCGTCGACTCTCGGTTCGAGGTCACGGCTTGCGCGTGAGCGCGCACGAGAGTCTCCAGGCGCCCCGCGTTCGCCGCCATGCGCGCCCCTGCCACCGGCTGGTCGCCTGCCACTGCGCGCTCTTCCGCCACCGAGTGAGCGCCTGCCGCTGACGGGTCATCCGCCTGCCCCCGACCGGTCATCCGCCACCGAGACCCTCGACGTCCGGACCCACGGAATGCCCGCGGACCTCGTCGCGACCGACCGCGACGACATCGAGGTGACCCGGTGGTTCGACGTCGGCTTCAGCGCCGACCCGCACTCCGGGTGGCGGCTCAAGGGCGGACGACTGGACCTGGAGGCGGGTTGCGAAGGGTCCGCCAACTGCGACACCCGCTTCCGGATCGAGGTGCAGAAATCGGTGACCGTGCTGCGCGGCGGCAGGGCCACGAGGCTGACCGGCAGCGGGAAGTAGGGGGCGCGTCGTGCTGGAACTCGTTGACATCACCAAGGTGTACCGGGGCGGCAAACGGGCCGTGGACGCCGTGACCATGCGGCTGGAGACCGGGATGCTGGGGCCGCTCGGCCCGAACGGCGCGGGCAAGTCGTCGCTGATGCGGATCGCCTCGACCGTGACCCGGCCGACCGACGGAAGGGTGCTGTTCCACGGCACCGACGTGGTGGCCCGGCCCGGAGTGGTGCGCCGCTCCCTCGGCTGTCTCCCGCAGGACTTCGGCGTGTACCTGAACCTCACCTCGCGGGAGTTCCTCTCGTATCTGGCCGCCGCCAAGGGGCTCTCGGCCCGCTCGGCCCGTGTCCGGATCGACGAACTGCTGCAACTGGTCAACCTCACCGAGGCGGTCAAGCGGCCCCTGGGCACGTACTCCGGCGGCATGCTGCGCCGGGTGGGCATCGCCCAGGCGCTGCTCGCCGACCCGGAGGTCGTCGTCGACGAGCCGACCGCCGCCTCTATCTGCCCCTTTGGTACAGCACGGTCAACGGCCTCCCGGCGGTCGACTTCATGGGCGCGATCCGGGCCGACGACGGCAGCCCGGCCGGCCTGTCGCCGGTGTTCCTGGCGGCGGCCGTGGTCGTGATGCTCTCGGTCGTCTTCCTGTCGGGCGCCGCCCGCCGGGCGACGTCGTAGCCGTGACGCGGTGCCGGCCGGTCAGGGCTGACACCGCGGACCGCGGCGGCGCCGTGAACCGGCAGGCGAACTGCCGGTGGTTCCCGGTTTCCGGTGGCGGCCTTCCTGCCCGGGGCCTCCTGCTCGGGCTTCGCCCCCGGGAGCCCGCCCGGAGTCTCCGCCCGACGCCGGGCGGGCGCTGTCCCGGTGCCGTGGCCGGGAACGGGGTCCTCGGTCGGGGGAGGCCCCTGCGCCGTCTCGCCGTGCCCGGGAGCGCGGCCCCCGGGCCGGTCCCGGGGGTCAGGCCGTCACCCTGGCCAGGAACGCGTCGAGGTTGGCCGTGGCGCGCTGGATCTTCTCCTCGGTGGTGAGCGACTCGCGGTACCGGACGGCGAGGCCCGTGTCCTTCTTGCCCCGTACGTAGAGCGAGCAGCACAGGTCGCTGCAGAGGTAGGTGCCCACCGAGTTGCCCTGCTTCCCGGCCTTGCCGGCCATCGGCGCGACCATCAGCGAGACGCCGCTCGTGTGGTCGGTCAGGCATATCGAGCACATGCTGCGCCGGGTCTGCCAGGGGGCCGGGGCGGGGCAGCGCAGCGCGAGGGCCCTGGGGCGGTCGTCCCGCCGGGTGACCAGGTAGGCGCGGTCGGGGGCCTGGGGGTCCCGCCAGCCCAGGTAGTCCAGGTCCTCCCAGGGCCGCTCGGCCAGGTCGCGTGGCACGGACAGCCGCTGGGCCTCTCCCTTCGTGCAGTTCACGAAGGCGGCCCGGATCTCTCGCTCGGTCAACGGTTGCATATGGGTGAGGCTAATTTGCCTAAAGGTATTAGGCAAATACATAATGCTCTCGACTCAACACGAGGAGCGTTATGGTGCGTGCCGGACTGACCACGGAGCGACTGACCCGGGCGGGCGCGGAACTGGCCGACGAGGTCGGCTTCGACCAGGTGACCGTCTCGGCGCTGGCCCGGCGCTTCGACGTCAAGGTCGCGAGCCTGTACTCGCATCTGCGCAACTCGCAGGACCTCAAGACGAAGATCGCGCTGCTCGCCCTGGAGGAGATGGCGGACCGGGCCGCCGAGGCGCTCGCCGGACGCTCCGGCAAGGACGCGCTGTCGGCCTTCGCGAACGTCTACCGCGACTACGCGCGGGAGCACCCCGGACGCTACGCCGCCGCGCAGACCAGGCTGGACCCGGAGACGGCGGCGGCCAGCGCGGGAGTCCGGCACTCCCGGATGACCCGGGCGCTGCTGCGCGGCTACGACCTGGCGGAGCCGGACCAGACGCACGCGGTCCGGCTGCTGGGCAGCGTCTTCCACGGCTACGTGAGCCTGGAGATGGGCGGGGGGTTCAGCCACAGCGCCCCGGACACCCAGGTGACGTGGGAGCGGGTGCTGGACTCCCTGGACGCCCTGCTGCGCAACTGGCCCGAACCCCGCCCGTGACGCCCCGCCACCGCCCCACCCGTACCGACGACGCGAACAGGCTGAGGACATGCACGCCGAGGACAACCGGACCAACACACCCCTGACCGCGGACCTCGTGCGCGGCGCGTCGGCACTGGAGCGCACCGAGCGCGGCCTGCTGCCGCACCGGCTGCCCGCCGCGGCCCGGGCGCAGTGCGACGACGGGCAACTGCACATGGCCGAGTCCCAGCCCTCCGGGGTGCGGCTGGCCTTCCGTACCGCGGCGACCGCCGTCGAACTCGACACCCTGCCCACCAAGCGGGCCTACGCCGGCCTCGCGGCCGTCCCCGACGGGGCGTACGACCTGGTCGTGGACGGCAGCCTGGCAGACAGGGGCGAGGTGCGAGGCGGCAACACCCTGACCGTCGACATGGCGACCGGGACCGCCGAGACCGCTTCCGGCCACGGTGGCACGCTCCGCTTCACCGGGTTGCCGGACCGGATGAAGGACGTCGAGATCTGGCTGCCGCACAACGAGACCACCGAGCTGCTGGCCCTGCGCACCGACGCCCCCGTCGAGCCGCTGCCCGACCGGGGCCGCAGGGTGTGGCTGCACCACGGCAGTTCGATCAGCCAGGGCTCCGACGCGGCGAGCCCCACCACGACCTGGCCCGCCCTCGCCGCCGCGCGCGGCGGTGTGGAGCTGGTCAACCTGGGGCTGGGCGGCGGTGCGCTGCTCGACCCGGGCACCGCCCGCGCGATGCGGGACACCCCGGCCGACCTGATCAGCGTCAAGATCGGCATCAACGTGGTCAACAGCGACCTGATGCGGCTGCGCGCCTTCACCCCGGCCGTGCACGGCTTCCTCGACACCCTCCGCGAGGGCCACCCCGACACACCGCTGCTGGTCGTCTCGTCCCTCCTGTGCCCGATCCACGAGGACACCCCCGGCCCCAGCCTCCCGGACCTGGAAGCGCTCGGGGACGGTCGGCTGCGGTTCGTGGCCATGGGCGATCCCGCGGAGCGGGCCGCGGGGAAGCTGACCCTGCGGAGCATCCGCGAGGAGCTGTCCGGGGTGGTGCGCTCCCGGGCGGCCGACGACCCGAACCTGTACTACCTCGACGGTCTGGAGCTCTACGGCGAAGCGGACGCCGTCGAGCTGCCGCTGCCCGACGGGCTCCACCCGGACGCGGCCACCCACCGCCGCATCGGCGCACGCTTCGCCGGGCTCGTTTTCGCGGAGGGGGGCCCGTTCGCCGCCGCGCCCGCGTGAGCGGCCGCAGCAGCGGGCCGTTCCCCGCGCCGTTCCTCATGCCCTGCGCGCGTTCTCCGGGCTCCGGGCCTCCCCGCGCCGCGGCTCCGGCGGGCGCGGGGAGCGCGCCGCCGGCTTCCGTCACTCCGTGCGGAGCCCGGCCGGGCGCATCATGCGCCACAGCAGTGGCAGGCTCAGCAGCGTCACGACGGCGACCAGCCCGGCGCCGACGGCGAACATCGGCCAGATGACGCCCCAGTCGGCGACCGACCCCGAGATGACCCGCAACAGGGCCCAGCCGAGGCCGAGCCCGAACGCCGAGGCCAGTACGAGACCCAGCGCCACCGGGATCGCCGTCTGCCAGAGCACGGAGGCGCCCAGCGTGCCGCGGCGGGTCCCGAAGGCCACCAGCACCGCCAACTGCCGCCTGCGTTCGCGCAGCTGCTCCGTCTGGGACACGACCATGCTGGCGGCGATGAGCACCAGCACCGCGGTGGCCGCGGCGAAGATGACCCGGCTCAGCTCGGCGAACCCGGCGGAGACCGTCGTGTGCTGGGACAGCCACACGTCCGCCGCCGGGCTCTGCCGGTAGACGGTCGTCCGGACGTGCTCCAGCGCCTCCGGCGCGTCGTCCTGGAGCCGCACCAGGCCGGTGTACTGGAGGTCGAGCCGGTCGGGGGCGAGCGCGCCGGGCGTCACCAGGATCCCGGTGACCGGAGTGCCCCAGCCGGACGGCTTCGCGGACACGGTGCGCGTGCCGTGGGGGATCTGCCAGCTCTCGGTGCCGCGGCCGTCGGACCCGGCCACCTGGAGGGCGGTTCCGGCGCGCGGCGGGGCGGGGCGGCTGGTCTCCTCGTCCGTGTCCCGCGGGTCCGCCGCCGCGCGGAAGACCTGTCCGTCGCGGCAGGAGCCGACCTCCGCCACTTCGCGCAGCGTTCCGCAGTCACCCACGATGACCTGCGCGTACTCCGCCGCATCGGTGCCTGCCGCCTTCCCCGCGATCTCCTGGGTGCTCTCCAGGAACCCGGTGGTCCCGGCGACGCCCGGGGTGGCGGCGAGAGCCCGGTCCAGCTTCCGGGCGCCCGCGGTGTCCGCCGTGAGGTCGATGACGTTCACCTGCCGCAGCGCGGACTTCTCCAGGCCGGTCTCGTGGGTGGCCTCCGCCTGGACCCCGGCGAACAGCAGCTGCAGCGCGACGGCCCCGGCCACGGCGATGGTGATCCCGCTGACGGCCCGCGTCGCCGTGCCGCTGGACAACTGGAGCCGGCGCACCGCGAGCTGCCAGGAGACCGGCCCTCCGCGCAGCTTGCCGACCAGCCGCTCCACCACCCAGGGCAGCAGGAGCGCGATGCCGCTCAGCAGCGCCACCACCCCGGCGGCGACCCGGAACTCGTTCACCTGGCCGCCGCCTCCCGCGCCCAGCGCCCCGGCCAGCGGCAGCAGCAGCGCCAGCCCGACCACCGGGGGCAGCAGCCGCCACCACAGACGGCGCGGCCGCGGCGTGCTCTCCCGCGTCACCCGCACCGGCTCGATCGTCACGCCCCGCAGCGCGAACACGGCGGCGCCGACCGTCACCAGCGGCAGCCCGAGCACCACCAGTGCGCCCAGCACCGGGTCCGGGACCACGTCGGCGGGGAAGACGCTGACGTCGAAGAGGGTGACG
This sequence comes from Streptomyces sp. NPDC006925, assembly GCF_042869575.1. Taxonomy (NCBI): domain Bacteria; kingdom Bacillati; phylum Actinomycetota; class Actinomycetes; order Kitasatosporales; family Streptomycetaceae; genus Streptomyces; species Streptomyces sp. NPDC006925. The sequence continues at coordinate 5,435 of NZ_JBIAGB010000037.1, read as the reverse complement.
TCCGCGGCCAGCTCGCGCCCCAGCGCGAAGACCGCGCCGCCGAACAGCAGCCCCAGCACCGCTCCGGCCAGCGATTCCCCGGCGGCGATCCGGCGGGTCATGGCCGCGTCGGCCCCCACCAGCCGCAGGGCCGCCAACCGCTGGTCCCGCCGCTCGCCGCCGAACCGGGTGGCCGTCCCGATGAAGGTGGCCACCGGCATCAGCAGCACCGCGCACGCCACCGCGCCGAGCAGGACCAGCAGCGGGTCCACGTCGCTGCGCTCCTGGACGTGGCCGAAGTACTTCACGCGCTGGGCGTCCTCGGCCCGCAGCGCGTCACTGCCCAGGTAGAAGGAGAGATCGGCCGGTCCGAGCAGGCCGTCGTCGGCGATGACGCCGACGACCCGCGCGTTCAGCCGCTTCGCGAGCTCCGTCCCCTCCGCGGAGTCGAGCAGCTCCTTCAGCGCGGGCGAGACCAGCATCTCGCCGGGCCCCGGTATCCGCTCGGTGCCCGGCGGGGTGACCGGGCGGCTGCCGTCGGCCTGCAGGAGCCGGCCTTCGATGTCCCGCCCGTGGAAGGTGGTGTTCGCCACGGCCGTCAGCAGGGTGTGTTCGGTGGCCCGGCTCTCGTCCGCCGAGGTGGCGTTCCCCAGCACCGAGCCGTTGACCGCGCGGGCGTCCCTGCGGGATTCCTGCGCGCTCATGATCGACGGCACCGCGGCGGCCAGCAGCAGCATCGCCACCCCGAGCCCCACGCCGACGGCGGTCAACAGGGTGCGGAACCAGCCCTGGCGGCCGGCGAAGGCGAACCCGGCGCCCATGGCCAGGTCCCGTGTCCACTCGCGCACCCGGTGCGCCCTGGGCCTGCCGCTCATACCGCGCCCACCACACCGCTCATGTCCCGTGCCGTGCCGTCCCGGACGACGACCTCGCGGTCGGAGTAGGCGGCCACCCGCGCCTCGTGGGTGACCAGCACGACCGCGGCCCCGGTCTCGCGGGCAGCCGCCGTCAGCAGTTGCATGACCCGCTCCCCGTTGAGCGAGTCGAGCGCGCCGGTCGGCTCGTCGGCGAAGACGACGCGGGGCGATCCGGCCAGCGCGCGGGCCACGGCGACCCGCTGGCCCTGGCCGCCGGACACCTGGCCGGGCCGGTGGTGGCGGATGTCGTCGACCTCCAGGCGCGCCAGCCACTCCTGGGCCCGCGCCTCGGCCTCCTTGCGGCGTGCGCCCGCCAGACGCAGCGGCAGGGCCGCGTTCTCCAGGCAGGTCAGCTCGGGCACCAGCTGGCCGAACTGGAAGATGAACCCGAAGTCGCCCCGGCGGAGCGCGCTGCGCTCCGCGTCGGAGAGCGCCGACATCTCCCGTCCCTGGTAGGTGATCCGGCCCGCGTCCGGCGGGACGATCCCCGCCAGGCAGTGCAGCAGCGTGGACTTGCCGGAGCCGGAGGGGCCCATGACCGCGACGACCTCACCGGCGGCGACGGAGAAGTCGGCACCGGAGAGGGCCGCAGTCGATCCGTAGGTCTTGTGCACGCCCTCGGCGTGCAGCAGGGGTCCGGTCGACGGGTCGGGCCCTTGACCGGTGCTGAGTGGGGGGAGCAAGGGGCGCACCTCCGGGGTGGGTTCGTGGGTGGGGCGGCGGCCGTCTCGGAGGCCGGCGCGGGTCGGCTTCGGCGCGTCCGCCGCGGAACCGCTCGGGGAGCCTCCGGGAACCTTCGGGGAGCCGAAGCGGATTGCCCTGGCGGAACGTCCTGGCGGAACGTCCTGGTGGATCGCCTTGGCGGGGTCGCCGAGGCGGAAGCGGAAGGGTCGTGGTGGTGGGTGTGCGGTGCCGTCCGCCGTTGACTGTCGGTCACCGACGTGGGTCGGTCGGCCGCCACCGACGTGCGTCGGTCGACCGGTCCAGCGGAGGCCGGTGCGGCGGGTGGCGGATGGGCATGACCGCGACTCTACATCATGTGTATACACGGGGTGTATACACATCCGCGGCGCCCCCTCGGGTGCGACCGTCGGGGGCCGGCCTCCGCGCCCGGCCTCCGCCCCGGAGCCGGACCCGGAGGCCGGTACAGCGTTGGATGCCGGGTCCGGCGGAAAAGTTCACCGCGGACCGGAGCGGGCATCCCGTCGCCGAGACAGAATCCGTAAAAGTGAGAAATGTCTGTCTTGCGCTAACGTGATCGTATGCACACCGTACGAAGGGGTGCGCGGCTCGTGTCGGTGCTCACCGCGGCGCTGGTCGCGCTGCTGCTGACGACCGCGGGCCCCGGCGGGCCGCGTGCCGCGGACGGCGACGGGGTGTCCGCTGCGGCCGCCGCACTGCGGGACGGCCCCGTCCACGTCGACCCGCGCGCCCGCGACGCGCTTCCCCCGGCGGCGGCCAAGGCGCTGCGGAGCACCATCGAACGGGCCGACAAGCCGGTCCTCGTCGCCGTGCTGCCCGCCGACGGCGACTTCGACCGGAAGACACTGCTGCGGGAGCTGCGCGCCGAGACAGGCATCGCCGGCGTCTACGCGGTCGCGCTCGGGGACCGCTTCGACGCGGGCGCCGACCATCGGATCATGTCGCGGGACGCCGTCCGGGACGCGGTCGGCGCCGTACGGCGCGCGCACCCGGGAGATCCCGGCGCGACGGTCACCGACTTCACCGACCGGGCGGTCCGGCAGGCATCCGGTTCGGCACCCGCGGCCTGGGACGGGGGCGGTGCCGCCGAGGACGGCGGCCGCACCGGAGGCGGCACCGCGGCGATCGTCACCCTGGGCGTCCTCGTGCTGCTCGCCGGAGGCGGCGCCTTCCTGGTCAGCCGGGGCTCCCGCAGGCGGCGGGCCCGGTTGGAGCGGGCCGGGCTGGAGAAGCTGCGCCCTGTCGTGGACGAGGACATCACCGCGTTCGGTGAGGAGCTGAGCCGGATCGGCTTCGACCCGGCCACCGCCACCGCCCGCGCCCGCCCCGGCGACGCCGGCGGCACCGGCGCCGCTGCCGCCCGGACCGGGGCCGGGGCGGCCGGGGAGAACGGGACGGCCGGGGAGGGCAGGGAGGACGAGGAGGGCAAGGAGGACGAGGAGGGCGGGGAGGGCGGGGAGGACAGGGATGCCGCGCGCGAGGACTACGCGCGGGCACTCGACGCGTACGACGACGCCAAGACCCGGATGGCCGCCGCGCGTCGCCCGCAGGACGTACGCGAGGTGAGCCGGGCGCTGGCGGACGGCCGGTTCGCGCTCGCCACCCTGGAAGCGCGGCTGCGCGGCACGGCCCTGCCCGAGCGCCGGGCCCCGTGCTTCTTCGATCCGCGGCACGGGCCGTCGGTCGAGGACGTGCAATGGGCGCCACCGGGCGGAACCGAGCGCTCCGTCCCCGTCTGCGCGGCGGACGCCGCCCGGCTGGCCGACGGCGAGGAGCCCGCGGCCCGCGAGGTCGGCACCCCGCAGGGGCCGCGGCCGTACTGGGAGGCCGGGCCGGTGTACGCGCCGTGGGCCGCCGGGTACTTCGGCGGGGGGCTGCTGCCAGGACTGCTGACCGGCACCCTGCTGGGCGGCGCGCTCGGCGGTCCGTACCCGGACGGCTTCGGTGACCCCTCCGGCGGGGGCGACTTCGGCGGAGACTTCTCCGGGGGCGGCGCCGATCCGCGCGACTTCGGCGGCGGCTTCGGTGACGGCGGCGGCTTCGGCGGCGGTGACTTCGGGGGCGGCTTCTGAGAACGGACCAGGGGCGATTTCCGGCCGAACTCCGTTCCGCCGCCCGCGGCAGGCTCCTGCCGCTTCCGGCGCGCCGCGGCCTCCGGTGGGTTTGCCCTGGCGGATCGGCGGTTACGCGCACCGGTACGCGAGAGTGAGCTCGCCTCGCGGAGGCACCGGCGGGTTGGGGACACAGCCCCCGGTGCCGTTTTTCGGCTGCGATGCCCGGTTGGCGCAGGGTTGCTGCTGTCGGGCCGGTGGGTTCACGCTCGGAGGAGTCCGGAACGCGGAGTCGGCTGTGACAGCGGTGCCGTGTCGAAGGACCGTCCGACGCTGGGAGAGCTTGATGAGTGCCGCAACCGGGTCTGCGCGTACGACTGCGCTCGCGGGACGCCCGCGGCCCAGAACCGTACCGGCGGGCGAGGCGACGGCCCCGGCCGCGCCCCCGGCCCACCGGATCGAACGCGAGCCCGCCGCCATGGACGCGGCGGAACCGGACGGTTCGGTGGCCCCTGCTGACGCGCCGCTGTCCGTGCGGGAGCGCGAGGAGCTGACCGCGCGGATCGACGCACTCGACACCGAGGTCGGGCAACTCCGGGAGGCACTGGCGAGCCGTCCCGTCATCGACCAGGCCAGGGGCATGGTGATGGCCCTGGCGCCGTGCGACGCGGAGACGGCCTGGCAGGTCCTGGTGCGGGTGTCCCAGCACTCCAACGTCAAGCTGCGGAGCGTGGCCGCCGCGCTGGTGTCCGGCGCGGCGGGCACCGCCGTCCCCAAGCCGGTGCGCAAGCACCTCGCCACCGCCCTCCGCGAAGTGCGGACGGCGCCCGGCCGACGCGCCAGAAGCGGGCCGCCGGACCACCGCGAGTCGCGCACACAGCGCTGAACACCGGCCGGGCGACCGGGCGCTGACACCGGCCGGGGCGACCGGGGCGGCACCGCCGTGCGCCGCGCGGTCGGTCCCGAGCTGTGCCGTCGCCCCGAGCGGCGCGGCCGACCCGAGTGGGCCGCGCCGCTCGACTCCGCTCTCGGCCGGAGCCCGATCCCGCCGGTCCCGAACGGAGCCCGGTCCCGATGCGCGGGACCGCGTTCGGGGAACGGCCTCCGCGGAACCGCGCCGGTTCGAGCTTCGGTGGTTCGGGCTTCGGTGGTTCGGGCTCGGCGGGACCCCCGACTACCGAGGCGCTTAGCGAGAGTGCCCCGTCCTTCAGGGCGGGGGTGAATCGCCCCACGGCGGCGGCCCGCTCAGTCGGGCCGCTTCTGCTGTTCGATGTAGTCCTTGACCACCTGGAGCGGTGCGCCGCCGACCGATCCGGCGAAGTATGAGGGCGACCAGAAGTGTCCGTGCATGACGGCGCGGTTGACCCGGCCGGTGAACTCGGCGCGCAGACGCCGGGCAGAGACGCCCTTGAGTGAGTTCACCAGTCCGGACAGGGCGATCTTCGGCGGGTAGTGCACGAGGAGGTGCACGTGGTCGGCTTCGCCGTTGAACTCGGTGAGCGTGGCGCCGAAGTCGTCGCACACCTTGCGCATGGTCTCTTCGCAGCGTGTCAGCATCTCGTCGTCCATGGCGCCCCGCCGGTACTTGGTGACGAAGACCAGGTGTGCGTGCAGGTTGTGGACGACCGTACGGCGCCTGCGGATATCGGGATTTGGGTCCCGTCGTGGTGGCATAGGCCAATAGGGTGATCTCATGCAGCTGCGGTACAGCTTCCGCCTGTACCCGGGCGCCGGTCAGCGCATGGCGTTGGCGAGGGCGTTCGGGTGTGCGCGGGTCGTCTTCAAC
>NZ_JBIAGB010000036.1:0-50453 GCF_042869575.1 Streptomyces sp. NPDC006925 | reverse complement strand
CCCGCGGAGCGGGATATGCCCCGGCAAGCCGGGGCATAGAGTGCGCAGCGCGCAAGCGCGCTGCGAATTCCCGCGCAAGCGCGGGAATTGAATTCCGCAAGCGGAATTCTAAAGGCGGGTCAATTCGCGCAAGCGCGAATTGCGAGCACCCGCGCAAGCGCGGGTGTCGAGGCTGGCAGCAAGGGGAGGTGCATCACGCATGGGCCTGTGTAGGGCTTGGGGATCCCAGCCACCACCCCCACAACGAGAGTGAGTGACGGACCGTCGGCCTGACGGGGCGCCGACCCTACCGAAGTGACGGGCTCCGCTGCGCTCCACCCGAACCCCTCCCCCACCCTCGAAGCCAGCCGCTCACGTTCACTAATACCCCGCCAGCATACACATCAACCCGTCACTGCGGGGCGGAATGTGGCGACGCCTCACCTGAGAGGGCGAACGCGCATTCAGCATGATGCATCATCCAGCGCGGCTGTGTAGCTTTTGGGACCTGGTTGCACCACCACAGGCTCCGGCCAAAAACTCACCCGCTGAATTCAGAATCGCGCGCCCTTGAACAGCTTAGCCACAGAACGGAAGCCCGATATGGGAATGCTGGAATTCGGCATGCGGAGGTACATGAGCCGTGCGGCCGCCAGGCCGCACGGCGGAACCCACCACCGGCACCGGCCACGCCTCCAGGCTTTTGAGCGTCACGGCTGGCACCCCCCGAGACTTAGAGCCGATGGTGCCCTCCACGGCCCGCACGGGAGCCGTCGGGCCGTACGCGAAGCCGCCTCAGCCACGGAGGGGTGCGTGCGCAGGAGTGGAAGGCCGCTCGTGCCGAGTGTCGGCCGCGGGCCGGGGCGCCCGGAGAGTGCGCGCCTGGGTGCCCCGTCTGTTGGTGCCGTCGGTGGCGGGATGCCGGGACGATCCCGAGGCCCTGGTGCGACCTCGCGCGCGCGTGCGTCTTAGGGAAAAGAGGGGGCCTCGCGGAAACGCGCCCTGACCTGGGCTTTTCCGGAAGGGGATGTGTCAGCCACAACACATTGACCTGCGGAAATGTGTCCGTGGTGCCACAGCGACACCCGTATTTGCCAACCCAGCTTGTACAACTGTGGAACGTTGCTGGTGAGACAGGGTTTTCAGGAAACACGGCCCGAATCCGCTGTGTCGGCGCCGACACCAAAGCGCCACGCCAGCATGTACAAATCTGCCAACTGAGCTTGAACAACTGCTAGTGTCCGGCGCGTACCCCACAAGATCGAGGACAGGACCCCCGTCGATGCCTCCCCAGCCCAAGCGCCCCTCCGCCGGCCGCGGCAAGGGCCGCATCGCTGCCGTTCCGCCCGGTGGTGACAGCGCCTTCCGCGAGACCCTGTCCTCCCGGCTGGGCAAGGACATCAAGCCGCCGACCCGCAAGCGGGCCGTGCAGCAGATGGACGTCAGCGTCCGGTACACGTACCGCGCGCCCCACGACATGTACGGCCGGTCCGGCTACAGCGTGGTCTCCAACGACTTCCTCGCCGACGTCCTGGCGGTGCTCATCGCGCAGCACGGCATGTCGCCGATCCAGTCCGCGGTGCTCCTGTGGTGCATCGGGCGGCAGCGCGAGGGCTGGCTGCGCGCCACGCACAAGAAGATCGCCGACAAGCTGGGCGTGGAGCGGTCGAACGTCACCCGGGCCATCGGCCGCCTGGAAAGCTGGCACATGATCCAGCGCGTCGACAACGGGCTGATCTTCGTGAACCCGATGCTCGGGTTCGAGGGCAACGGAGACGTCCAGCGCGAGATCCTGGACGCGCTGCGCGACAAGGAGACCGGGAAGCTCCCCGAGGACGTCTTCCCGGCCCTCAACGCCCCGCCGCCGCCGCGCAGCGTGCAGCTGGAGCTCGGTGTCGAAGACGGGGAAGATGGAGTCGTCGACGAGGAGGGGCAGGCATGCTGATCCAGGCCAGCGCCGGTTTCGGAATGCTGTACCGGCTGGACCTCACCAAGGCCGCCATGGAGTTGCTGAGCGCCCTCATCGAGCGCCAGGAGCCCGGCGGCGAGGTGAACGCCTCCCAGGCCGAGCTGGGGGCCCGCGTGGGCCTGTCCAGGAACTCCGCGAACACCGCGATGGCGCTGTTGGAGAGCCGGAACCTCGTGCTGCGGCCCAAGGACCGCAAGTACCGGACCTACTACCTCCACCCCTACGTCGCCTCCTACGCCTCCCAGGAGCACCTGGAGGAAGCGATCGAGGACGCCGCCGAGCGGATCGAGGCCGGCGAACTGCCCGAGATCACCGCCCCGCTGTACGAGACCGCCCCGCCCAAGCGCCAGGCCCAACCGCTCCGAGCCGTGCGCGCCGCCGGCTGATGCCGCGCGCCATCACCTCCGGGTGATAACCGACTGCGGAATGTGCCCCCGACGCACAGGAATGTGCACCGGGGGCACATTCACCTGCTCCGAGCGACGAGCACCCGGTGCGTACATCGTTCCCCTCCAGGGGAAACCAGCAGGTCAGGGGCGTGTGACGCGGGCGATCGGTAGCACTAGGTGAACCGGTTTGTTTTGGTTCTCCAGAACAAACCGGGCTGCTCCGGCCCTTGCGTACATCGTTCCCCTCTGCGGGAAACCCACAGGCAGTCGCACCGCCGGGTGGCGCTGGTGCCAGCGTTTCGTGGCGGCAGCGCCACCGAACAGCGCCGTAGGTCGGCAGACTCTGACGCACGGCGCTGCATGCAGCAGCCGTGCATAGACCTCGTCCGAACATCGCAGATCTGCGATCTTATGCAGCCGCTGCAACGCGCCCTCGGCCCGCTTCCCGGCCCCGGAGCAGCGGACGCGGGCCGGCTGCAGCAGCCCCGAGCAGCAGCGTGCAGCAGCAGGCCGTGCTGCACCGGCCGAGGCCGGCCCGCTACCCGAGCAGCACCCGTGTCCCGCCTGGCCCATGCAAATACTGCGCTGCGCCGCGACACCGCCCTGCTGCACCCCGAGGACCACCACCAGGACCACGAGCAGCACCCCCGGCGACAACCGCTGCTCCCCACCGGGTAGCAACCTGCTGCACACCACGGCGAGCAGCACGACCAGGAGCAGCAGCACTGACCTCTGACAGGTGATCTTGACCGATTGCCAAGTGACCTTGACGTACGGCCGGAACTCAGCCCTCTGCCTGGACCTCGTCCGCCTGCATGCCCTTCTGGCCCTGCACGGCAACGAAGGTCACCCTCTGGCCTTCCTTCAGGCTCTTGAAGCCGTTCCCTTGGACCGCCCTGAAGTGCACGAACAGGTCCGGGCCGGATTCCGGGGTGATGAAGCCGTACCCCTTTTCCTCGTTGAACCACTTCACAACGCCGTTCTGCCGCTCCGCCATGTTCACTCCTTGGATCGCCTGCTGTAGCCGGACGCGCAAGCGCCCCGGTGAGCTGATCATCACCGACGGGAGGGCGGAAACCCGGGATAGGCACCGCCATCAGACTCACCCGGCAAACGGTCAAGATCAACTGCCACGGGTGTCAACGGGACAGGAGGTGACCTTTGGCAGGCGACTTTGACCGATTGACAGGCGATCTTGACCGCTGCCGTACGCACGTTGCCCGGCGTTACCAAGCCGGGTGGTGGCCGTCACAAATCGCGCCGGGGGCGCACACCCACCGGGCTCGGCGGCCCCGGCGGTTCTCCTTGAGCACAGGACCCGCTCCGGATTGTCTGGGTTGGAGGGGGCCGGACGGCAACCCCGCTGCGGAAGGAGCGCCCATGAAGATCCCAGTGAGCACGGACGTCACGCCCCGGGAGAAGTCGGTGTGGGTGCGGTGGCTGCCCAACGCCCTGCCGGCCGCGGGCTACGTCATGCTGGACAACTCCTCCGATCAGCCTTTGGAGGTCACCAAGATCAAGAGCCCGGACTACGCGAAGATCACGATGTACGAGACGGTGACGGACGCGGAGTCCTCGAAGATGGTGAAGCTGGACAAGGTCACCCTCACCCCCAAGGGCGGCTTCGCCTTCTCGCCGGACAAGGCCCACATCATGTTCGAGAAGCCCACCCGCCTGATCACCCCCGGCGACAACGCCCGGGTCGTGTTCTTCCTCAGCGACGGCCGGATCTTCAAGGTCCGCATGCCCGTGCGCACCTCCCCCGAGCTGTACTGACCCGCCCCCACCAGCCAGGAGAGCAGCCGGACATGACCACCTACCACCTGGACCTGGGCGATGGCCGCACCGAGGCCCTCGACTCCGTCACCAAGCTCACCCTCGTCGGCACCCCCGTCGACATCGACACCTACGCGGTCGGCGACTTCAAGTCCCCCGTGCCGCTGTGGGGCAGCGTCGTACTCACCCGCGGCGAGCAGCGCCATCCGGCCACCACCCGGTGGGCCGAGGACGTGGAGAACACCGACACCCACCAGGACATCGTCCTGATCGCCGACGGGCGCCGCATCCGCCTCGCCGGCGCCTACGCCAGCACCACCTACCACCTCGACGAGGACGACGACCCCGACGCCTTCGCCATCAGCTTCACCGACATCACCACCGACAAGTAGCACCCGCCAGTCGGTCAAAGTCACCTGTCAATCAGTCAAGGTCACCTGTCAAAGGTCAAGCACCCCGTGGACGCAGGCCCTCGCCTCACACCTCACGCCCTCATAGGCACCGCGCCCACCTGGGGAAACGGGCTGTGTGCCTCACAGGAGCAGCCGGGATGGGAGGTCTACAGGACGGTGCCGTGCAGGGCGCGGCGGTCGCCGGACATGGCGTAGCGGCGGGCGGCGAGGCCGTGTTCGAGGGGTTCGCCGATCTGGTGGCACAGCAGCGCCAGGACGTCGGCAGCTTCGGTGTCGGAGAGGTAGGCCGGGGCGACTTCGAGCATCAGCTCCCCGATCGCGTGGGTGCTGGCGGCGAGGTCGTCGACGACGCGGCGCAGCGCGGCGACGGCCGGGTCCGCCGGCGGTGGCGGTTCGGGGGGCGGCGGAGGCAGTGCGGTGCGGACGTCGCGGACGGCCTGGCGGACCACCGCGCGCACCGTGTCCGCGTCGAGGGCCCGGAGGCCGCTGTGGGCGAGTGTGGCGAGGCGGCGGGTGATCAGCTCCGCGACGTCGCCGGAACGGGCGGAGACGGCGATCAGGGCGCGCTGGGACAGGCCGTAGTCGAGCGCGGCCGCGGCGGCCGGGCCGGTGTCTCGCGTGCGAGACGGATCGGCGTGGGCCGCGACGGCGCCGTGGATCGCGGCGAGGGCGCGGGCGACGTCCAGGAGCCGGTACGCCTGGGCGCGGCTGATGCCGAACTCCGCGGCGCAGTACGACTCCCAGCTGCTGTGCCCGAGGGGGAGCCAGACGCGGGCGGCGTGCGCGTCGCGGACCCGGGCGGCGAGGACCGCCACGGAGCGCCGGACGTCGTCCATCGCCTCGCGCAGCCCGGCCGTCATCTCCCGGGCGCGGGCCGCGGTGAGCGGCGGCTGCGTTGGTTCGGCGCCGTGCTCCTGGCCCTCGTGCTGCTCGCCCACGACTCCATCGTCCTCCGGGCCGGCGGGCCGCACCAGGGCGTGCGGGAGCACCGCCGGGAGCTCCGCCTCACACCCTCACAGCCTCACAGTTCACCTCGTCTACCTGGGGAAACACCCTGTGAGCCTGCCAGCCTCACAGCGTGACACCGTGCGGGGCGCGGGTCTGTCACGCTGATCCGCGACGGCGGGCGCGGGCCCGCCGCACGACGCGAAGGGGGCCAGGTGGCGGGCATCGAGCGGGAGCCGGCGGAGGTGCGGGTACCCAAGACGGCGCTGGACGCCTTCGCCGCGGCGCTGAGCGTGCGCACGGTGGCGATGCGGACGTGGCCCGACGGCATCGAGTGGATGTACCCGGTGGGCACGTGGGAGGACGAGCACCTGGAGGTGGCGCTCATGCCCGGCGGCGAGGAGGTGTGGCTGCGGATGTCCACCGGCCGCTCCAGCGTCGCCGTGTGGACCATCGAGCAGTGGTGGGCCTTCTCCGGGGAGCTTCCTGGCGCGACGCCGCCGCCAGCCTGAGACGCGAAGCCCACGGCGGGTTCGGCCGGCGCACGGACGGCGGAGGTCGGCGTGGCCCTGGCGGGCCCGGGTCGTTGAGCACCCGGCCGCACCCGCAGGCCCTGCGGCAGGGTGCTGAGCGCCGTAGCGACGCGAACGAGGACCGATGCCGAAGAAGCCCGCCCACGACCCGACGTACGGCTACGACCCGGAGACCAACACGGTCCGGGTCGATCAGCACGACCTGGCGCGGCTGCTGCTGATGTTCCGCAAGGTGATGCGCGAGCAGCCGCCCGGCAAGTGGAAGCACATGGACGACTTCGACCTGTCCTTCGAGCGCCTCGCGGACGCGGTCGACGCCAGCTCGGAGATCCGCTACGGCAAGCGCTGGACGGGGCCTGATCTGCGGATGCGCTGCACCACAACCGAGCTGGTCTACAAGTGGCCGGGCGGAGCCCCGTACGACGGGGAGGCGACGTTCACCTGGCTGGTGCCGGGCTACGGCTCGCACGCCACCAAGGACGAATCCTTCCGGGGCGTCACGCACAAGGCGCTGTGCGGGTTCAGCTGGACGAAGGACAACAGGCCACGCCGGATGGAGGGCCCACCGGAGTGCCCGGAGTGCCGGCGCGAGGTGCAGCTCGGTGCCGACCGCTCCCGCGGCGCCTGGTGACAACTGCCCGGCTACGCGTTGCCGCCGGGGTGATTACCGGTGGATACGGCGGTGGCTACGATCGGAAACGGCCTGACCCCGGCAGCTGCAATGCCGGGGTCAGGCCGTTGTCATGGGTGGCTACCCGAGCCAGACGATGTTCAGAACCGTCAGGCTGTGCAGGGGCCGGTTGATCCAGTAGGTGACGGAGAGCTGGCCGACGGCCGCGTAGCGGACGTCCTCGCCTTCGTCGTCGGTGTCGAACTGCCCGAAGCCCCACGGGTCTGCGGCGGCCGCGGCGAGGATGTCCCACACGATGTCCACCGCGTGCTCGGGCAGGGAGTCGAGGACCTTGGCGGCCGGGGCGGAGACGCGGACCGCGTACGGCGACGGGCTCACCCGCGCCGCCGGCGGAGCTCCGCCAGGTCGATGGCGTCGCTGTCGTCGTAGCCGGAGGCGACGAACGCGTCGACGGCCGGGGCGTGCGCGATGCGGCCCTGCCAGTCCTGGATGACCTCGTAGAGCCCGGCCAGGGAGAACGTGCGCCGGGATTCCTCGAGGGCGGCCGACCACTCGCGCTCGAACGCCGGCACCCAGGTGTCCGCGCGCTTGTCGGCGCGCAGCTGGGCGAGGAGTTCGGCCGGCGCCCCGGGCGCGGGGGCGTACGGCGTGACGGGTGCGTGGTCGGGCTGCGCGCTCATCTGGTCCTCCCGGCGGGTCGTCACCTCACGGTACGCGCGCCGGGTGGCCGTGGATGCGGGCATGGACGGATCCCCTCCTACTGGGTGCGCAGGGTACGGGCGACGGCCTGGGCGTGCTCGCGCAGCGGCAGGTCCTGCTTGTCCCAGGTGGCGGCCACGTAGTTGAGGAGTTCGGCCGTGGCGCGCTCCGAGTCGCTCGGGTCGCTGGCGAGCAGCTTGTCGGCGGCGAGGGCGACGTCGACGGCCGGGGTGGACAGGTCTTCCGTGGCGAGGGCGTTGCCGCGGTCGACGTCCAGGACCAGGAGGTGGCGCACCTGGTTGCGGGACTGGATGGTGATGGTGTCCTCGCGCGGCGAGTCCGCATCCGCGCTGACGAAGCCGGGGTGGTTGAGGATCGCCGCGGCGATGGCCTCGGTGAGCACCGGCTCGGGCAGCAGGTCGTCGGCGGTGGGCTCCGCCTCCTTGAAGGTCAGCGTGTAGTTGATGCCGGCCTCGGTGGTGAACCACACCGTGTCGCCGCCGGGGTCGGCGTCTGCGGCCGCGAAGTGCGGGCTGCGGCGCAGCGCGTCGGCGACGCGGACCGGGTCGTGGTCCGCGTCGAACAGCGGGCTCTTGTCGCGGTCGATGGGCGGAAATTCAGCGGGTCATGTATTCGCTCCTAGTCAGTAATCCAGATCGAGGTAGTCGATGTCGTTGATTTCCACTTCTGACAGTCCCATAGCGCGACCGCCGCCGTCCTGGAAATACACTTCCTTAAACCCTTCGGCGATGATTCCGCGCATCTGCTGGTCGCTGGCCCCCGCGTCGCGGGCGTCGAAGAGGCGCTGTGCGTACTCCGGGGGGAGGTGCACGGTGAGTCGCCGGAATCGTCCGTCGTCGGTTGTGCCGACCGGCGCGGTGTAGCCGAACCGGGCGCGGGTCTCCACCGTGATCCCGCCGGTGGTGGCGGCCTTCTTCTGCCGGCGCTTGCGCACCAGCGGCTGCCACCGCTGCCGTACGGCGTCGTCAATCTTCGCGGCGACGTCGGCGCGGGCGTGCTTGCGGGCGCCGCGCCGGTAGCGGTTGACGGAGTCGGCGGTGACCCCGAGCTCCTGGGCGACGGCCTTCGCGCTGCCGAACTGCTTGAGCAGGAACCCGATCTGGCCCTTCAACGTCTTGGGCGGGTCCTTGGTGAACGCCTCGCGGTCGGCCCGCTCGATCGCTTCCTCGATCTCCCCCACGGTCTACTCCCCTTCGTCCAGGACGGCGTCGCCGCCCTTGATGTGGCGGGCCGGGTTGAGGCCCTTCTCCATCAGCTCCACCGCCCACAGCATCGGCTGGACGCCCTCCAGCTTCGCCAGGCCGGGCGTGGGCCCGAGGCGGAACCCGCCGGGCTGCGGCTTGCCCGAGGCGGCGTACGGCAGGAAGTCCAGCGGGCTGTTGCCGGAGCTCGGGTAGACGACGCAGTCGGAGAGCACGGCGAGCGGGAACAGCCCGGTCATCCGGGACATGTTCAGCAGCTTGCGGTGCATGTTGACGCGGGCCTTGGAGATGACGGCGGCGCGGATGTCCGGGCGCCAGGTCGGCCGCATCATGGCCGGCCACGGCTCGCCCTCCTTGTAGTTCTTGCCCTGCGGGTTCTCGAACAGCTTCCCGATGCCGCCCTTCACCGTGCCCTTGATCGCGGCCAGCACGGCGGCCATCGCCGGGTCGACGTCCTTGTGCCGCTCCATCGCCGCCAGGAACTCCACGTCGGTGAGGTCCTTGGTGACGCCGAGGTCGGCGAGGGTGTCGACGTACGCGGTCTTGAGCCGGTCGTGCCACGGGTCGAGGTACGCGCCGGTCTCCTTGCGCAGGTACGCCTCGATCGGGGCGACGTTGTAGCCGAGCTCCTGGGCGTAGGCGACGGTGTTCGTCTGGTACCAGGCCGGGCCGGTCGGGCGCTCACCGGTCGGCGTGAACGGGCTGGGCAGGCGCGGGTCCAGCTCGATGCCGGACAGGTCGACCAGCCATGAGCCGGGGATCTTCGGGTTGAACGGCGGGTTCACGAAGTGGACCGGCTCCGACAGACCGACCGTCAGCCGCGCGGCGGCGGCGAGGAACGCCGTGTTGAGGTCCAGGCCCACGGCGAAGGGCAGCAGGCACTCCTCATCGGTGAGCGTGTCCACGTCCCGCACCCACTGGTACGCCTCTTCGTGCAGGAAGCCGCCCTTCCACCCGGAGTGGTAGATCGCGGGGTGCTCGGGCTGGCCCTCCGGCGGCGCCGGGTCCATCGGCTCTGTGCCCAGGCTGCTGGGGTTGAGGCCGGACACCCAGTTGCCGGTCGCTTCGTCGCGCACCGGCCGGGTCGGCGGGCGCAGCGCGGTCATCAGCTCCAGACCCGAGACGGCCGTGGAACCGCGCGGGGTGATGACCCGCTGGGCGTACACGCCGAGGACGCGGGCGATGTCGGCCGGCTCCATCTGAGCGACGCCGGGCCAGGACCGCTCATCGAGGGCGTCCCAGGGCAGGATCACCAGCTGCACGCACTGCCGCTCGCGGCCCTGCGCCTTGCGGTAGATCCGCGCCCACGGCCCGAACCCGCGCTGGGTGAGCTGCCACTTCGCCTTCGCCACCTGCTTGACGACCGGGTGGTCCTCCGGCAGGCGCAGGCCGCGCCGGTCCTCCAGGCGCTCGGGCAGCCCCAGCTTCACGGCCGCCGTGACGGTGAGCACGATCAGCGGGTCGGCGTCCTTGCCGTGGCGGTGCAGCTTCGGCGCGCCGAGGCCGGACTCGCGCAGCGTCCACTCCACCAGCTCCACCACCGTGGTCGCCGGACAGTCCAGCACGATCCCCTCGGCGCCGTAGGCGGAGCCGTCGCCATCGAGGACGGCCAGCGGGCCGTGCGGGAAGCGCGGGTCGAGGGCGGGCGCGGCGGTCTTCCTCGCCGCCGGGCGCCGGGACGACGCCGCCGGGCGCGCGGCCGGACGGGCGGGGCGCCCGGGCGCGACCGCCGGCGCGGCAGTCTCCGGCTCGGCCGGGGCAGCCGGGCCGGTGAACGTCTCGGGCGCCTCCGGCTGCGGCGCGGCGGCCGGAGCCGGGGCGGGTGCCGCCGGGGCGCCGCTGGCGGGGTACTTCGCCGCCCACCCCTTCAGGAGTCGCTGGTAGGCCTCCAGGCGCGGAGACTTCGGCTCGGAGCGGCCGTTCTCGTAGTTCTTCACCGTCTGCGTCGATGTCTTCAACGCGACCGCGAGCCGGGCCTGGGTGATACCGGCGGCTTCGCGCAGCCGGGCACGCTCTGCCGGGGGCGGGAGCTGCGGCTCCTCCTCCAGCAACGCGTCGATGTTCGCGAACAGCTCTTCCTCGGACGCCATGTCGATCTCCTCTCGCGCTCCCACCCTAGCAGCACTTACCCTGAAATTTAACCCATTCTTTAACTCTGTTGAGGATAGTTTCTGACCGGTGTGTCCGTCCGGCGCGGGTTCTGGCTCACACCTCACAGGCTTCGCGTACGAGGCGATCACCTCGGAAAACGCGGTGTGAGGCTCATAGAAGGCGGACCGAGTTCCCGAGAGAGCGCCCCGTCGACCGGGGAGGCTCGCTACCGTGGCGACCATGGCGGAACAGGGCGAGGCACAGTCGTGGTCGACACGGGCGCGGCCGGGCGCTGCCGAGCTCCCGCCGGGCGCACCAGCCGGGACGGTGCGGATGGTCACCGGCACCCGGGCCCGGCTGGTGAACGACCAAGAGGCCCGCGACTTCGGGATCTCCACCGACCGGGCCTGCCTGGAGATCGAGCAGATCTTCTACGACGCGGACGATGACGTCCTGCGGCACACGGTCACTGTCGACTACAGCGGCCAGTCGCACGTCATCCGGTACGTGCCCACCCCCGAAGAACTCGCACTCCGCGAGTAGCCGGCCGCCCCCGCTCGCCCGGCCGGGGCTGATCGGCGGATCCGGCTGGGCGGGGCCGGTACCGTGCCCACGACAACGACGCCAGCAGCTGGACCAGCCCGCCGACCAGGCCCCGCTCCCAGCGGGGCACCCCGTCAGCATGAGACCGGTTCCCGCCGGTACCAGATGGTGGTGTTCTGGCCGGGTTGGTGGCCGGCTCTCCGTCTCGATCGGTGGGTCCGCGGGTGCACAGCGGACCCACCGACGGTCAGTGCCGGGTCTCCCACCACAGGATCAGTACCGTCACTGCGCCGCTGCCGAGCTTTTGTGCGGCGCCATGCGCGAACTGAGTGTGCAGTTCGCGCCGGCTTGTCCATTCGACCAGGCGAGCAACGGTCGAGCGGATCCACCAGGACAGGCGAGCCGTGTACCCGGGCCCCTCATTCCCGCTAGGGTTGGCCATACGGAGTTCCTTTCGTCTGCGGGCGTTCTGGAACACCGCGCAAGGAGCCCTCCCAACTCAGTGGCCTCGTAAACCCGTTGGGGACGCAGGGCTCCTTTCGCGTTGCCAGGAGTATATGGAGGCTTCCCGACACCCCCGTGGTGTGGCCCGCTCGCCGTGAGCGCCTGGGGCGGCCCCAGGGACGCCCATGCGGAGCTCAGAGCCTGGCAGGGGGTGATCGAGCCCGAATGCGGGCTCACCGGCCGAGCCGATGAACTTGCCGCGGCCGTGCAGCATCGCCAGCTGACCGGCCGGGGCCGCTGCTCGCGGCTGCGGCCCGTCAGCCGACGGGGAGTTCCTGCGGAAGTGAGGGCGAGTGGAGGAAGGGCCCCAGGACGGAGCTTTCGAAGTGGGGGTGGGAGACGGTCTCGGGGTAGGAAGGGTCGCTGACTGGGCAGGGCAGGTGCCGGGTGGGGTCGAAGCCGAGCATCCGGGCGAAGTGCCGCCACACGCGGGCATCGATGGACCAGCCGACCGCGGCGTGGTGAGTGGCCAGCAGGTGGGCGGCGAGCGGGTCGCCGGCCCCGGCGGCGAACCGCCACCAGTACAGGGCTCCGTCCCGCCGGTCGAGGGTGTAGAGGAGGCAGGCGAAGGTGCGTGCGCCGGCGCAGTCGTAGTCCGAGGCGAAGGCGTTGATCGTCTCCAGGTCGTGGGAGTGCAGTACCCGGTCGCACAGGGTCCGGACGTGGGCGACGACCGCTTGGGGGCAGGTCGTCGGGTTGGTGGCGATGATCGGGGTTGGCCGGCGGCGGCGTCCGCGGGGGAGCGGCCGCTCGGGGGAAGGGCCCCGGAGGCTGCCCACAGTGGGACGGTTCCGGGCGCGCTGGTTGTCCTTCTCCGCCTGGGCGATGCGCAGGGCCAGCCTCCGGGTCAGATCGGAAGGGTCGTGGTCCGCGAACTCGGCTTCTACCTGAGCGCTTTCCGCCTGGAGGAGTTCCTCCAGCTCGGTGGGGTCCATGAGGTCCATCAGCTCCGTTTCCCGTTCATGAGTGAGCGGAGGGTCTTGATGCCGCGGCAGACGCTTGTCTTGGCGCAGCCCTCGGAGATGTCGAGCCGGTGAGCAATCTCCGGGTAGGTGAAGCCCTCGAGGTGGCGGAGCCTCACGCAGGATGCCTGGGTGGGAGCGGCCTTCTCCAGCTGCTCCAGGGCCTGGTCGAGCTGTTCGTGGCGGCGCAGCGCGTTCACGTCGTCCCCGGTGGTCTGCGGCATCCGGCTGAGGAGACGTTCGTGCTCCAGGTGCCGGGAGATCGTGCGGTAGTAGTCGATGATGGTCTCGTTGAGGATCTTGTAGACCAGCGCCATGGGGTTCTGGTGGGCGAGGATGCGGACCCATTTGCTGTGCATCTTGCAGCCGGCCGTTATCACCGCTTCCTCGGCGTCCCGGCGGTCGTGCAACCGCAGATGGGCGCGTTTGAGGAACTCCTTCTGGTGCTGCTCGAAGAACACCTCGAACGAGGGGGGAAGCTTGGCCGGGTCCGGCTCGGTCATGTTCTGATCGGGGTGCAGATGGTTCACCAGCTGCTCCCTTCCCGAGGCGGCCGGCCGTGGGCCGGTGCCGTTTCGGCAGCCGCGCGTTCCGGCTCACGGGGGTGTCCGGGGCGGCAGGCGTGCCGGGCGGGGAAGTACTGCGTGCGGGGGCGCAGCGGGGTCGTGCGGATGGTGCACCGCGAAGCGGCGGTGGGGGGCGAGGCGGTCATCCAGTAGGCGCCGCACAGTACTGCGAGCGCGTACCAGGCCATGTAGTGCCTCACGGACCCTCCTTGTCCAGGGATAGGTGCCCCCGGACACGTCGTCGGGACCGGGGGAAGGCTCCAGGTGTGCGAGCCTTCACCCATCTCACCGACAACACAGCGCCCTCGGTTAACCACATAACGTGATCTTTTCAGGTGGAGGTCCATCCTCCGTGCTTGATCGCCTCCGGACCTGCACATTTCCCTGTCCACGTGATGCAGGACACAGCGCGCTTGAGTTTATTCGCGACCTCCCGTACCCGGCGCACTCCACCCGATCCGGGAGATCCGACGATGGGGACTACACCTGCGCGCGGCCTGTCCCGGCGACCGGCCCTCCGACCAGCCCGACAGTCCAAGCTCGATCGGGTCCGCTGACCTTCGGGTACCGACCCCAGCTCGGGCGTGTCCGTCACGAGTCGGCTCCTCCTTCCGGCCAGCCGTCGGCTCCCCCTCGCTCGACGTCGAAACCATGCGCCGAAGGGGCCGATACTTCGAGATGCGGGTCGTCTCGCGGTCTCGCACCCTGGGGGCATGGCTGCTGCGGTGGTGGTCCATGGCCCCGACAGTGAGGGAGGCCGTCGCGTCGTCGCCCGCGGGCAGATCCTCGGCACCGCTTACAACGTCTTCGACGTGCTCAGCTTCCTCGAAGAGGTCGGGCTCGACCCCGCCACGGTGAGACTGGATGACGCGGGCCTCATCGACTGGCGCGGCGGCGGTGCGTGGGAGTGGGCACCCGGCAGTGGAACGTGAGGCCGGGGACTGCGACAGCGGGCCCCGGCCTCACGGGGCGGCTACGGTGCGATGTGGGTCTTCACCCTCGTGTCCGGGCAGGCCGTCGCCCGCTCGTCGAGGGCGTTCTTCTCCGCCTGGTCGACGGCAAGCTGCCACCGGGTTTTGGTGGCCACCCAGTCCGAGAGGTACTGGCAGGACGCGGAGGCCGCCGGCACCCACCAGTCAGAGGGGTCCTTGTCGGCCTTTTGCCGGTTCTCCCGGGCGGTCACGGCCACCAGGGACCGGGGCGCGTCGAGGTCGTTGGCGTACCGCTCGCGGCGGTCGGCGTCCCACTGGGAGGCGCCGGAGTCCCAGGCCTCGGCGAGCGGCACCATGTGGTCGATGTCGAGGCTGCGCGCGCTGGTGGTGTCCTTGTCGTCGTAGTACGAATGCCACCTGCCCCCTGTCAGCTTGCAGCGTTTCCCGACGGCCGCTTCTTCGGTGGCTTCCTCGATGAGGACTTCCTTGCGGGTGTTGCAGCCGTCATGGTCGGCGTCGATCCAGTGCTTGAACTTGCTGCGCTTGTAGCCGGCACGGCTCTCCTTCTCGAGCGGCAAGGCCTCGATGGCCTGCGCCACCGGCAGGTCGACAGCCCGCCGGGCGGGCGCCGGGTCGGCCCCCGCGGGAGCAGCGGCAGTCAGCAGGGGCACAACCAGAGCAGCGGCCGTCAGACCGCGAACCAAAGTGATCACCCTGCCGTTGTAGCCGGGCGTCTGGCTGCGTCTCCGCCTCATCGTGGTAAACCACCCGACCGTGCAGTAGCAAGTGGGTTCCCGTCAGGTGATGGGCGCGGCCGGGGCGAGGGGTCCTCGGACCGGCGGTGTTCCGGGCCTCGCGCTTCACCGAACCCATTCTGCTCGCCCTGGCGGTCCTGGCCCTCCGCGCCCGCGTCCAGCGCTGAATCATCCCCGCTGCCCGAGGTGGTGTATCGCGTAGCCGCGCTCCTCCGGGTGCCGTTGCAGCCGGGCCAGTACCCAGGCGGTCCGGGCGTCCATGCCCATCCCGCACGTGGCGGCCAGGCGCCGAGCCCGCCAGGTGGTGCGCGGGGCAAGCAGCCACCGGGCGAGCGGGAAGCGAACCCGAGGCCCCTGCCCCGGGCTCTTCGTCGAAGCTCTCGCGGTGCCGAAGGTGGGGGTGTCTGTCACGCCGAGAGCGTCGCGCCCCTCCGCACCGGACTGCTGCAAATCGACGCCTCGCCACTCGAAGGCGGTAGGCGCGCCGCGCGGTGTGTTGACGCGAAGCTGCGGGGGCGCCGACGTCTCCCTTCGTTCCTGGGCCACGGTTGCGGCCGCGGATATCCGAGGTATAACGGCGCCCTCTTCCAGGGCGGGCCGGCCCCTTAACCCAGGCATGCCATCTGTCCGGAGTGCACCTCTCAACGCCCCTCCATTTTCGGCCAGTTGGTCAATCTGTCCGCGCGGAACGCCGCATCCAAGGCAACATACGCAGCGAACTCGCTCGACTACCAAAAGCAACGAGATGGGGGAAGATGCCTGGTCGCTCGAACCCGGACCTGACCAACACGCTGACGATGCTGCACACCGCCGTCATGCACACGGACAAGAGCTTCCGCGATGAACTCGACAAGAGCGTCGAGAAGCTCGAGGCGGCCAACCAGGCCGCTCACAGCAAGACGGCCAAGGAACTCGTCGACGAGCTCAGCCGGATGCGCGCGAACTTCCGCGAGGTCTACAACAAGCTGAACTCCAACGGGGAGGCGCTCAACAGCGCCGTCCAGGACGTCGTAGCCCAGCTGCGCTCCGAGCTGCGCGCGGTCCGCAGCGCACTCGCGGACCTCACCCCCGAACCTCCCCCGCTCACCGGTCCGCTCTCCCCGACCCCGCATTCCCACGAGGAATCCGGGGTCGGGCGCGGCGACACCAGCCTCACTGCTGCAGTCGCCGTCGCCGAGCCTGCCGAATCCCAGGAGAAGCCCGACCTCACCGGCGCGATCCCGGCGCAGCGCTCCGCCGCCAAGGACGCCGGGTCCGGGCCGGTGCTGTCGGCTGAGATGGTCCGTCAAGCTGTCCGCGAGGTCCTCATCGAGGAACTCGCCCCCATGCTCGCCCCGCCCCGCACCGGCGAGAGCCCGGCCGACCGGCAGCAGGATGTTCCCGGGCAGCTGCAGGAAGCTGCCGGGGAGATCAGGCAGGAATTCAGCACCGTCCTGGAGGAGGCCCGGGCCGAGCTGACCTCTGTGCGGAAGCAGGTCTCCGGGCTGCGCACTGTGGTGGAGGAGCTGCTGCCCCGCCCCGACACCACCGCCGCCGGGATTGCGGCTGCGGAGGTGGGCGCGGAGCACAGCGCCCTACTCAGGACTGCGGCCCGCGTCTCCTCAACCGGCCTGCTGTGCCATCGCGACATCTGGGAGTTCCTCACCGCCCGCGCCGGACAGCATCCGCACTTCCGGGTGCCGCCACAGGTCGTCGACGAGGGAGACGAGCGGATCCGCGCCGCGCTCTCCGGCCGCTCCCTGATCGCCCTCCTGATCAGCCTTCACTCCATCCAGCACACCGCCAGTGAGGGCGACGGCGACCAGGAACTCGCAGCCACTGTGTACGAGCGGATCGAGAAGAGCCTGACCGGCCTCACCTCCAGCGGTGAGCCGGTCACCATCACCCTCGACGACCGCACCCGCCCCGCCCCGAACACCCAGACCGCCGAAACCACCGACGAGCCGACGGACACCAACGCCGAGCCGAACTCCAGCGAACAGGCCCCAGGCCCGGACGAGGAGCCCAGCCCCACCACCGTGTGACCCGCCCAGCCCAAGCTCCGGGCCCGGCCCTCCAAGCGCGGGCCCGGCTCGGCGGCCCTCCACCAGCAGCAGTCATCCATCGAGGGCCGAGCCGATCACGCCGCAGTGGCGGAGGTGCCCGGCGCGAGCGCTGCGCGGGCGGTCCTCTTCAGGTCCTGGCTGGCGAGGAAGTAACCGTGCTCCTCGACCAGACCGGAGGCGTGGAGCGCAGCTTCCTTCTCGGTGACGACCTGTCGCACCCGCTCCCGCACGCCCTCGGCATCGTCGCCGGGATAGGCATTCAGCTCATCGAACAGCTCGTAGACATGCTGCTGGAGTTTGATGAGGTCAGCGTGTCTTTCAGGGTCGATCACAGAGGCCATACCGACGAGCCTACGACCGGCTGATGACATCTCCGACCTATGTGGGGGTAGGGCGGAGCGGTAGCGGGGTGGCCAGCGGAACACTTTTGGCGTGCGTCCGGGCGCTGCGGTCGTCGCGGGAGAGACGCACGGTTCGACGGCGAGTCAGACGCAGCTGTCCGGATCGCGTCGGGCGGGCGCACGGGTGCATGGCGGTTGATTCGGGTGTCGGCGGTCTTTACTGCATGCAGCGTCACATTCACCATCGGTAATCCGGAGGGGAATGAGGGGGAGGCCGGGATGTCTACGGGAACGAGTGGCGCGTATTGGTCGGCTCAGGCGCTGCCGAGCGTGCTCAAGCACAATCTGCTGGGCCGGTACATACCGCAGTTCGGGGGGATGACCGGCTCCCGGGACGGCCGGGTGGTCTACCTCGACGGATACGCGGGCGAGGGCCGGTATGAGAGCGGTGAGCCGGGGTCGGCGGAGATCGCCATGCGCGTCGCAACACAGCATCGCGCTCGGGGACTGCGCTGGACGTGCTTCTTCACCGAGAAGGAAGCCAAGTCGCACGCCCGTCTCGAAGAGGTCGCCGCCATCTACCGGCGGCAGGGCGTCGATGCACGGGTGCACCACGGCGAGGCCGACGGGGTCCTGGACGAGGTCCTGCGCACGGCCACCGGTCTGCCCCTGTTCCTGTTCCTCGACCCGTGCGGGCTGGGCCTGCCCTGGCAGCGGCTCACCCAGACCCTGGCGCGCCGGCGGATGCCGCGCCGGTGGCCGCCGACGGAGTTCCTCATGAACTTCAGCATGGTCGCGGTACGCCGCCTGGGCGGCAACGCCCGCTCCGCCAAGGGCCTGGAGCGGTCCTCGGAACGTTTCGACGAGGTGTGCGGCGGACACTGGTGGCGGGACTTCTTCCCCGCCGACCGGGAGCCGGCCCCGGATGCGGCCGAGGCCGTCGCGGCGGAGTACGCACGGCGCCTGGGCGAGGCGACCGGCATGCTCGTGCAGTGGATTCCGGTGGCCAAGGCCCCGCAGCACAAGCCCGTGTACTACCTGGTGTTCGGCACCCGCCGCCAGCACGGCCTGTGGGTCTTCGGCGACGCTGCCGCCCGCGCCCGGAACGAGTGGTGGGATGGGCTGGAGGTGACCGAGGTCGAGAGCAACCCGGACACGCTCTTCCCCGCGACCTCACTGATCCGCCCCGATCCCAAGGACGTGACCGACAAGGCTGTGCCCGTGATGGCCGAGAATCTCGAGAAGCTGTTACGGCAGGGCAGGTCCGTCAAGCTGGTCGACCACACCCTCGACGTCTTCGGGGACTATTACGGGCAAGTACCCGAGACAGCGGCCCGCGCGGCCGTCAAGCAGCTGCACCGCGACGGCAGAACACCCAGCACCGGGATGGGCAAGAAGGTACGGGACCTGGTCGTCGAGCCGCCGCGGTAACTCACCCGACGGCGGCCGGCAGCGGCATCTGGTCCCAGGTCCGGCCCTCAAGTTCACGGCCGGCCGCCTTCGGAGTGCGCCCACCCCATTGCTTGAAGAAGAAGGCCACTCCCGCCTCCTGGCAGGTGTCCCGGATCTGAAGGGCCCACGCTTCGTCCATCGGCCGGTGCTCGGGGCCGGACTCGCCGCCGGCGATGACCCAGTCGATCCCCGCCAGGTCGAGGCCATCCAGCGAGCCGAGCAGCGGTTCGCAGGACAGGAACCGCACCGCAGCCGGCACCAGCCGCAGATCGTCGACGCGGGGCAGCTCTTTGGCGGTCTCGACCGAGACGCCCATCCACAGGTTCTCGGGCCACTCCAGCCGGTCGGCGACCTGCCGAAGCCGCCGGGCGCGCTTGGTGAGGACCTGGTAGGTGTGCTGCGGCGTGGAGGCGATCACGTCGAAGACCTGGCGGACGTAGTCGAGCGGCACGCGGGCGTGGAACAGGTCGGACATCGAATTGACGAACACCGTGCGAGGAGCCTTCCACCCCAGGGGAACCTCCAGCGCTTCCGGGTGGATCGTCAGGCCGAAGCCCGGGCCGGAAGTCCGCGGGTCACCGTCGGCCTGGTACTTAGGAGACCCCATTGCCTTCAACCGCTTGGCCAGAGCGAGCGCATAGCAGTTGTCGCAACCGGCCGAGACCCGGTCGCACCCGGTCGTCGGATTCCAGGTCGCCTCGGTCCACTCGATCGCGCTGCGGTCACTCAACGCTCTTCCCTCCCCGCCTCGAAGCGGCCTGGCTACCACGGCAGGCAGCATGACCAACGACGCGCCACTCCTGCAGGCACCGGCATCCAACCACCAGTCCGGCCGCCAAGGGGCACGATTCCACTAAATAGAACATCAGTACGTAACTCTCCGTCTGCAGCGCCTCGTATGCCAGCCCAACACGAATCAGTTCCTGACCTCCCACCGGGGTGCGATAGACGTCAGCGAACTGGCGGATACCGGCGGCGTATTCGGTCACGTCGGTCTCCCACCCGCTCCCGTTCGAGTTCCCCCATCCTCACGCGGTCCTGCCCAGCGGCGGCAAGGTTGGGACCGCGGCCGCCGCCCCGGCCTCCCGCGCTGCCCGCTCGGTCCGGGCCCGGCGCAGGGCCGCGGTGTGGGAGGCGTCGGCCTGGCGGCGCCGCTCGGTGAGGGCCGGCTCGATCGGCGCCGGCTCGTCGGCTGCCTGCTCCGGCTCGGGGAACGCCTGGAGACTGAGCACCCGCATCGCGGCGGTCTGCCGCTCCACCGCCTCGGCGATCGACGGGTCGACGCGGCTCGGGCGTGTGGCGGCCTGGTGCGCGGCGAGTGCCTGGTGGAAGCCGGGCGAGGCATCTTCCCGGGTCTTCACCGGCACCTTGGGCGCGGGGGCGGGTATCGGTGCGGCGGCTGCTTCGCGGGATGCCGGGCCGGTCGCGCCGATGGTCATGACGCGGATGGTGCGGACCGCCTGGGTGCCGGCCGCGTCGTTCGCTGCGGCGATGACCCGGGTGCTGAGCAGCCGGAGCTGGGTGGCGTAGGCGGGCGAGTCCGGGCGCAGGTCCAGCTGCCCGGAGTCCGTGTGGAAGGCGACGGCGCTGACGTGGGAGGCCAGGTTCGGGGAGACGGCGGCCGCGATGTCGGACCATTGGTCCAGGATGCTTCCGCCGGCGGCCGGGACGTCCCAGCCCCGGTCGGCCATCAGCCCGGCCAGCACGGCGGCGAATCCAGTCGGCTCCCGCCCGTCCCGTCGCGCGGCCGCGGTCCGGGCAGGCCGCTTCGCCTTCCGGATGCCGCTCTGCCCGCGGGCCTTCGCGGCTTCGCGGGCCTGGCGCAGGGCGATGCGGGCCAGGTCGGCGCCGGGCAGGTCTCCGGCGTCCGCGTCCTGCTGTTGGGTGGGGTTGGTCGTCTCGGTCATTCCGGCCTCCTACCGGTGTCCCAGGGCCATCAGCGAGCTGCGGCTGCCGCTCGCGAGGCGGAGTGCGCGCTGCACGAGGTCAGCGCCGTAGAGCCGTTCAGCAGCGGGTCCCCCGAACGCGTCGACCGTGGAGG
Organism: Streptomyces sp. NPDC006925; assembly: GCF_042869575.1. Taxonomy (NCBI): domain Bacteria; kingdom Bacillati; phylum Actinomycetota; class Actinomycetes; order Kitasatosporales; family Streptomycetaceae; genus Streptomyces; species Streptomyces sp. NPDC006925. The sequence goes on along the minus strand of NZ_JBIAGB010000036.1, from coordinate 29,664 downwards.
TGACGAGCGTCGTGTCACCGCGCATGAACTCGCCCCAGGCCCTGTGCTGCAGATCCTCGCGCTCGGTCTCGCAGAGGTCGTCGATGCCGGTCTGCGCGGGCAGCACCTCGCCCTCCTGGTCCGGCTGCAGCGGCTGCTGGGCGCGCGGGGCGAAGGCCTCGGCGACCATGCGGCAGGCCGCCAGGCTGCGCGGGGCCTGCCAGGCGCCCTCCCACTCCTGGTGGCGGGCCTTCTCCGCGCGCCGGGAGTCCCGGTAGGCCTGGACCGCGCGCTGGCGGCCCTCCTCCGTCGGCCACAGCGCCGTCGCACCGGCCAGCCGCCCGGCAAGGAACCCGGAAGGGCGGTGGACGATGCCCGGGACGTCGCCGCAGTCCAGGAACGCGATCACCTGATCGGCGGTCCAGCCGGCGTCCGAGACCTCCTTGAGGACCCAGGCGATGCGCGGCACCGAGGCCCGGCCCATCCACGGCACCCGGCGGATCAGCTCCGAGGCCAGCTGGAAGCGGCGCCCCACCGCGTTGAGCTTCCGGCGGCCGCGCTTGGCCTTCTTCGGAGTGGGGGACTTGCTGTGCCCGCTTGCGAGCTTGCTCTCAGGGGGGAGGGAAGTACCACCCGCAGAAGAAGAACCCCCAGTACCACCCCCCATTGGGGTGCAACGCTGCCCATCCGAAACAGCCGTCACATCCCCCTGCTTGGCACCCTTCCGGGGCCCCTTCGCCGGGGCCTTCGAGGACGTCTTCGGCCGCGGCTTGCGTACCTTCCGGGATGCCTTCTTCGCCAGCTTGGCCATCAGGCCCCGGCCCGACTCCGCGATCCCGACCACCCGGCGTCCGGTCCCCTCCCCGGCGGTACGGATCCCCAGCGCGGCATCGAACTCGGCCGGGATCATCCGCGCGAACTCCGACGCCTGCGCCGACTCCCCCCGTACTCGGGTGCCCTTGACGATGTACGTCAGCAGCCCGGCCTCCCGCAGCATCCCCAGGTGATACTCCACCGACCGCTCCGCCAGCCCGGTCCGGCGCACCAGGTATCCGATTCCCGGACGGCAGGGGAAGAGCTGCGCGAGCTCCTGGGCGACGCGCACGGTCGTCGGCCCGAAGCTGCGTGGCCCGTGCGACCGGTGACGGCGCGGCTCGTAGAGGCCGGACCCGGCGACCCAGTGGACCGCCTGCATCCAGGAATAGCCCTCCCCCGCGATCCGGCCCGACGACGCCGACAGCCACTGCGACGCCTCCGGCACGAACAGCACCGGCAGCTCGGCGACCGCGTCCTCGACCGACGACCGCGCAGCGGGCACCATCACCGCGGCCGCCGCCACCCCGCTCACCGGCCTGCCCGAACGGATGAGGAAGAAGCCATCGCGTCAGACTCGCGCGGACTGCCTGTGGACAGATTCCGAGAAGCGGCGAGCCCCCGCAGACGTTCCGCGGGGCGGGCAGGGGCCCCCCTCTCGGCCACGATGCGGCGGGCCGGGAGCGTGGCACTCCACCACGAAGAAACTTCGTGACTAATGCCGTGAACAGGGCAAACAGGATGTGCGAATCCCGTCACGCGGGAAGCACGAGTGCCCTGAACCGGTGTGAATCGGGCACTGTCGAGCTGACAAGGGGACACCAGGTCGTGCACTATGACGGGGACACCAACTTCTGCGTGCGATGCGGATGCGGGTGGCAGCCCCCTCCGGGAGGAGCGGGCAGATGCCGAACGGGCGGAGGGGTCTCTCCTCTCTTCTCGGTGGTGAGTCCCTGTGGTGGGGGCTCCGCGGCGACCGGCCGTCAGGCCGGGTGAGTTGGCACTTCTGCGGCTGTGGTGGCCGCGTGAAGAGCGTTTGGGATATATGCGGCTCGGTGAGCCGCAGCTCAGGACCGGGGGTGAGACCGGTGTCTGAGCAGCCGATGCGGGTGGTTAATCCGCGTCGGTAGACGGGCCGCGCGAGGCCAGTGGGTGGTTAGTCCGCTTCTGGCGCGCGCGGTCGATGGCCACTAGGTCATCCCGACCCCCTTGATTCCGAGGTCGGCGTCGGCATGCCCTCATCCGGTTCAGCGGCCTCGGGGAAGCGCTGTGCGAGGCGGTTGAGCAGGTGCATGTAGACAGCTCGGTGTGGACGTCGGGGGTGGGTCTGTCCCAGCTCCCAGCGGGCCACGGCGAGACGCTTTACTCCTACGGCCTCCGCCACTTCCTGCTGCGTGAGGCCAGCCGCGCGGCGCAGCTTCGCGCGCACAGGTGGCGGTGGGAGGACGTCGTCCAGTAGGGCGTCGACCCGCTTCAAGCGGTCCGAGTCGGTCACGGCACACCCTCTCAAGATCGATGTCTCCTCGAAAGATACACCATGCGATGCCCGGTAGGGTTCATGTCCGTGCCCCGCCTCGCGCTTTTCGATCTGGACGGCACGCTGATCGACCGGCAGTCGGCCCTCAGCGACGCCGTGACCGGACTGTGCTGCGCCTACGCTCTCGCTCCGGACGCTGAACAGTGGCTGCGCACCGAGCTGTTCGACCGCGCGACCACCAGCGACTTCGTCCGGTTGCGGGAAGTCTTCGGACTGGAAGCGCCGGCCGCCGAGCTGTGGCAGGCGTACGTCGGCCTCATGGCGGCCGCCGTCACCTGTCGTCCCCAAGTCCTCGAGTGCCTGGCCCGCCTGCGGGCGGCCGCATGGACGATCGGCGTCATCACCAACGGGGCCGGCGACATCCAGCGCGCCAAGCTCGCCGGGACCGGCCTCGCCGACCTGGTCGACGGCGTCGCCGCCTCGGGCGACCTGGAGATCCGCAAGCCCGACCGACGCCTCTTCGAACTCGGGGCCACCCGATGCGGCGTCAGCCTCGCGGAGGGCGGCTGGATGGTCGGCGACAACCCGACCGGAGACGTCAGCGGCGGCCACCAAGCCGGCCTGCGCACCATCTGGCTGCGCGGCCGCCCATGGCCCGACGGACTCCCCGCCGCGCACCACGTCGTCGACGACGTCGCCGACGCCATCACCATCCTGCTCGCAGAGACGGAGTAGCACCGTGGACCAGCCAACCGTCGGGATCCTCCACCCCGGCAGCATGGGCGCCGCCGTCGCCGCCTGCGCCGCGACCAACGCGGCCGACGTCCTGTGGTGCGAGACCGGGCGCAGCACCGCTTCGGTGGAGCGCGCCGCCCGCTTCGGGCTGACGTCCGTGGCGACGCTGGCCGAGCTGCTGGACCGCAGCGACATCGTCATCAGCCTCTGCCCGCCGGCCGCTGCCGAGAGCCTGGCCCGCGAGGTCGCCGGGTACCGCTTCGCCGGGATGTACGTGGAGGCGAACGCCATCTCCCCCGAGCGGACGCAGCGGATCGCCCTGCTGCTCCCGGACGCGACCGTCGTGGACGGCGGTGTCGTCGGCTCCCCGCCGGTCGGCGGCAAGACGCCGACCCTGTACCTGTCCGGGCCCGCTGCCGCGACCGAGCGCATCGAGACGCTGTTCGCGGACACCACGGTCCGGGCCGCGGTGCTGGGCACGGAGGTGGGGAAGGCTTCCGCGCTGAAGCTGTCGTACGCCAGCTTCCAGAAGACCTCGCGGGTACTGGTGGCGCTCGCCGTCGGCATGGCCCGCGAGCACGGCGTCGACCAGGAACTCATCGAGGTCGCCTCCCGGCGCACCGACTCATACCTGTCCGAGCCGCAGTACGTCGCCAAGACCGCGGCCCGCGCCTGGCGCTGGGGCCCCGAGCTCGAAGAGGCCGCCGACGCGCTCGCGGCCGCCGGACTTCCGCCGGAGATGCTGCGTGCGGCCGCGTCCACACTGGCCCGCTGGAACGACGCCAAGGACAGCGAGCTCACGCTCACCGACGCCCTGGACCGACTCGCCCAGCCGTAACTCGCCCTCATGCCGTCGCCGCCCCCGCCCGCTGCGCCAGCAGCTCGTCGATGAGCCGCGCCGCTTCCTGCGGAGCCGACACCGTGGTGTCCACGCTCAGGTCCCAGACCATGCCCGGGTGCGCGTCCACGTCCTCGCGGGTCGCATCCCACGCCGCCAGCCGCGCCGCGGTATCGCTGTCGCCGCGCCCCGCAGACCGCTGCTCGGTCACCTCGCGCGGGCACCACAGCAGCACCACCGACCAGTCGGCCGGATAGCCGCCGACCAACGCTCGGATGCCGTCGACCTGCCCGAGGTGCACCACCGGTACCCCAGCTGCGAACGCGGCGTCCAGGCCGGGCCGGTCGATGGCGTACGCGTTGCCGTACCTGTGGTTCGCGTAGACGACGTCGTCCGCAGCCTCCAGCTCGCGCAGCTGCTCCGTCGTGCCCATCCGGTAGCCGGCCGACTTGCCCGTCCCGACCTTGAGCCGCGCGAACTGCGCGTACCTGGGATCCAGCCCGCGGAGCGCGGTGGTGACGGTGTCCTTGCCCGAGGCCGGCGGGCCGTACAGGATCACACCCTGCTTCGGGCTCACGTGTACATCGCCCCCAGTGCGTGCCGGGCCTGGTCCGCGAGCGTCACTGCGGTCCCCAGCCGGTTGTCGACGACAAGGTGGGGCATCGCCGGGCGCAGGTCGAGGTCGATCGTGGCCATGTACTCGTCCCACCGCTGGAGCTTCCACGCGTCCCGGGCCGCTGAGCGGAATCCGATGTACTCGCGCATCGACTCTTCGTCGCAGCGAACCCACACCGGGAAGACGTCGACCCCCATCGAGCCCGCGCGGTTGGCGAGGCGCTGCATCCAGTCCGAGTCGGTCATCTCGGAAATGAACGGCGCGGTCAACACCGTGGAGATGCCGCACTTGATGTTGGCCATTGCCGACTGCATCAGGCAGTCGTACTCCACGGGCCGGACCTTCTCGCGGTAGAGCTTGGTGTGCCGGTCGTTCGCGTCGCCGCCCAGCGCGACCAGGAGACGTTCCACGAGCGGGCGGGTGAGCGGGTCCTTGTCGAGCAGCGGCCAGCCTGTGAGCTGAACGAAGAAGCGGGCGAGCTCGGTCTTACCGCTGCCCGCGAAGCCGCCGACCAGGATGAGCACGGGACGGTGAGGGTCGCCCCCTGTGTGACGGCGCTTCCACGCGTCAATGATCCGCTGCTGCAAATCGAAGTGGTCGGATTCGTCGGAGCCCGGCGCGATGCGGTGAATGGCGCGCTCAACAGCCAAGACGTGCGAGCCGTTGAGGCAGTCATCCATCGGCGTGAGCTTGAAGGACGTCTCCTCCCCCGGCAGTGCGGCACGGAAACCGAGGTCCGGTTCGGTCGCTCGGTACAGCAGGCAGTAGGCGCGCCGGTAGTGCGGACCGGGGTAGACCTCCCCCTGCTCGTGCTGCCACAAGGTCTGCGGATTTGCAGCGGGAATGCCCTTGAGCTTGGCCCGCTCAGCGACTTCTCGGAGCCGCTCGCCGGCCTTCTCCAGGGTCAGGCCGTGGGCCTCGCGCTGCTCCCGCAGCCGGTCTGGCCTCCACCCAGCGCGCTGCTTCCCCACCCTCTGCCCCTCCGTCATCGTCATGGCCGCGAGCTTAGGGCTCGGGCTGCAAATCGCATGTATACGCGGATGTTGAAAACGCGTGAATGGTGGTGCGTACGAGCTTGGACATGTCCCCGTGATGGTTCGTCCCACCTGGCCCGAGTGTGATGGCCCTCACGAGATCAGCCGACGGGAGGAAGGTCATGGCACGTGAGGTGTTGTCAGTGGTCGTCGTCACCACTCCCGTAGCCTTCGCCGAGTCGAGCACTCGCATGGCGTCGGATGGAGTAGCCGATCTCGAATTCCTCGGCGCTCATCCTGGTGTCGTTCAGCTCGACAACCTCGCCGTTGGAGCTGGTCGTGACTCGCACGACGCGCAGCAGCGGAACGCCAACGTCGGCTGGGAGGTCCAATGCCTCCGCCTCTTCGGGCGAGGGCATGCGGGCGGAGACACCTTCGCTCCAGCGGAGGGGACGATGGCCCATCTCCTCCAGGCGGTCGTAGATTCCTCCGGGGCCTGTGTCGGCCTCTGCGAGTCGAGTTCCTCGAGCGAGTTCAGCCGGCAGGTAGCTGGTGGCCAACTGCTTCGGCTTCCTGCTCTCGGGGTCGCCCATCACGCGGTCACGAACGAGGACTTCGGATCCGGTGGGGATGGACATGAGGACAGCGAGATCGACCGGCACGGTGCCCCAACGCAGGGTGGGAGGCTCCAAGGCCACCCACGGTTGGGCAGTCGGGTCGAAGTAGTAGCCGATCTCATCGCGGAAGACCTGGCGGGAGCGCGTGATGCGCCGCTTCTCATGGCGTTCTCGCACGATGGTTCCTCTGCGGCGCACCGCGACGACCAGACCCTCTTGCTCCAGGAGCGAGATGGCGCTTCGCACGGTCTGGTAGCCAGCGCCGTACTGGGCTTGGAGCTCGGTGAGCATCGGCAGCTTGTCGCCCGGCGCGAATCGCCCCTCGCCGATCTGCTGTCGCAGGTCAGCGGCGATGTCGCGATACGAGACGGGCATCGGAGCCACCTTTCAGAGTGCTACGGGGATCTGATTCTAGGGCTAGCTCTATCAGGCGGCGATGGGCAGGCACAACCGATCGACACGAATAGAGCTATCGCTATTGACGCGGTGGTCCGGCATGGTCTCTACTGGGCGATAGCGATAGCCCTAACGCTCCGTTGAGCAGGGGTTACGCCCCTCGGCACCACCGCAAGACCGCAATAGTCGTCCACCCCGCGGGGTGGCCGGAGTAGTCCCAGTTCGCTGAGGACGCGAGAGCACCATCGAACTCCTCCGGAGCCTGACGGCCGCGACTGTGTGCACGTCGCAGCGCTGTGCGCTGTCTGTCCTGCGGGACGCCGGCCTTGTGCCGTGCGGCCCGGAGGGCGGAGAGAGCATCGCAACCCGCTCCGTCCGTGAGGAGTTCAAATGTCTGCTTCGACCCTCGAGCGCACCGCCCGCCCCCGCCGGAGCCGGACCCGCTCCCGCACCGTCAACGCCCGCCCGGCCTTGGCCCTCTCCACCCTCAAGCCCCACCACTACGACCTGCATCCGGCCTGCGCTTCACTGGTCTGCCCAGACTGCAAAACGTGGGTACCGATCACCGGCCTCGGGACCAAGACGCCGAAGGCCGTGCCGCACGACACCGGCCGTGCGGGCAAGGACACCGCCGCCCGCTGCCGCCTGGGCAGCAACCGCCTGGTCCTGATCGACGTCACGGTCAAGACGTGGCAGGAGCGCCTGGAGGACGGCCACGCGGAGACCGGCCACCGCCGGCGGACCACCGTGCGGCGCAAGCCGAAGACCGCGGTCGCCCCGGCCGTCAGCCAGATCGCCGCGCAGAAGCAGGCGTCAGCGGATGACGAGCCCGGCGGCGGTCGGCCCCTGTGGCTGCTTCGCGAGATGAAGTGGGCGTCGACCGAGTCCGCAGTCCGCGACGCCGACACCCGCCGCGCGCAGCTGCCCGAGGGCGACGCGCCGCTGGGCGCGCCGCCGGTGCCGCTCAAGACACTGCACCCCGAGCACCGCGAGAGCTGACCCGCTCTGGACGAACGACCACGGCCCCCGCCACCCCCCGGTTGACCGGGTGGCGGGGGCCGTGGCTGCTCGTACGAGTGGTGCAGCAGCCGAGTTCCGGTCCGCCGGGCCGAAAGAACAAGCGCGGCGCCCCGGAGAGGCAACTCCGGAGCGCCGCATCACACCAGGAAACCGCGGAGGAAACCTGTGCTGCCCATGATGTTGGCACACCCGCTCGCCCCTGTCGCGGCCGGGGACGACACCGAGCCCGAGCCCCAGCACGAGCGCGACACCAGCAACCCGGACTCGATGCCGGAGCTGCCCCGTCGTCTCCCGCAGACGGGGACCGCCGCCGAGCGTCGCCTCGGCCGGCACCTCCTGGACGCTGTTCGCGCCCAGGACGAGCGCATCCCCGCCGAGCGGCGCGTCCCGCGCACCGTCGCGGAGATGCGCGCCCGCCTCGCAAGTCGGGAGGCGATCTGATGGCCACGTTCGAGGAGTTGGAGGAGGCACGCCGACAGGCTGCCGCGGACCTGCAGCGCGCGAACGAGGCCGCTGACGCACTGCGAGAGACGGCGGAGAACGCCTGATGGGCGAGACCGACGAGGACCGCAGCCTCAACCGCGATCTGGAGGACCCGGCCCCCGACTGGGAGCTGTAGCCCGCACGTGACCGACGACCTCATACGCAGGGCCCGCACCGCACAGCACCACGCGGCGCGGGCCCTGCGCACACACGGGCTCACCGCCCACACCCACCGTCTGCTGCATCGCGCCGCGCTGCTGGCGCGCGCCGTGTGGGCCGCGGGCCACCCCGTCACCGCCCTCCACCCACCGCCCGCCGACCGGAAGGAACCGACATGCACAGCGCAGCCGACCTGCAGATGCGCTACTCCACCCGCATGAAGGCGTTCGTCGCCGCCCGCCTGGGCACCGACTACCGTCTCACCACCCAGCTGACCGAACAGGTGTGGGAGACGGTGCACTCCAGCCCGCTCAAGCTCCCCACCGGTGACGCGGAGGTGTTCAACCGGCTCGCGCAGGCGGCCCGGGAGACCATCGCCGCCCACTACCTGGCGGCACGCACCCGCCGCCCCTACCCGGCCACCCCCGCCGCCCCGGAGCCGATGCTGTCCACCACCCGGCTGGGGGTGGCGGCATGAACCCGACCTCGACGCCGTCCCCTTCTCTCCCGCCTCGCGAGAAGCAGAGGGTGCAGGCGGTGCTGAAGACCGCGATGGCCCGCACCCACTCCCCCTCCGACCGGATCGCCTACGCCCTGGACCAAGCGCTGCTGCAGCACCCGGAGCGCCTCTCCAGGGCCGCCGACTACCCCGGCTGGATCCCTGGACGCCGCCGCTGACGGCTGCCCGATCCGCCTGCCGCGCGCGGGCGGTGAGGGGAGCTGGACAGAGGCCAGCCACCTCCCACCGACCGTGCCGGCATCACCACCGCCGACCTCATCCGGCACGCCGCGCGGGCCCCCGAGAGCTGATTTCGTTCCCGCCCGGCGGGAGCGGCAGGCAGTTTCGGGCCCGCCCCGCAGCGCTCCCCCGCACCGGCCGCCCGCCTCTTGGGAGGCCGGTCCCTTCGTGCGCCCGGAGCGGGTAGAGCCGGTGCCAGTTTCGTGATCAACCATCCGCACCGGCCGCCGTTTCGGGAACGCACCCCTGCGTTTCGGGAGCACCGGCCGCCGTTTCGACCCCGGCCTGAACGATCCCTTCCGGAGGCCCCCATGACGATCACCGACATGCCGCAGACCGCGGCTCCCGAAGCCCCCGTTTCGCGCCCGCCGGTCGCTGCTTCGACCGCACCGAAGGAGGCTTCGGACACACCCTGGACCGTTTCGCGGACGCCGAAGCGGAAGACGATCAAGCCCAGGCGTGACCGGTTCACCGCCGCGCTGCCCTACTTCGCGGCGGTCTTCGGCACCCTGGTCGGCGGCATCGGCTTCGTGATGTCCTACGACACTCTCGCCAAGGTTGCTCTGAGCTGGGGGTTCAGCGAGGATCTGGCGCCCTGGTTCCCCGTGGGCGTGGACGCGTCGATCCTCGCGTTCCTGGCGCTGGACCTCTATCTGATCCTCAAGAACATCCCCTGGCCGCTGCTGAGGCTGTCCGCGCACGGTATGACGGCTGCCACCGTCTGGTTCAACGCGTCCTCGCAGGGCGAGATCGGCCAGGACCTGGTCAAGTCCGCCAGCCACGGCGTGATGCCGGTCCTCTTCGTCATCGGCGTGGAGGCCGCACGACGGCTGTTCATCAAGAAGGCCCAGCTCGAAGCCGGTACGTACGCCGACCGGATCCCGATGCACCGCTGGATCCTCTCTCCGTTCGCCACGCCGCGGTTCTACCGCCGGATGCGGCTGCACGGCATCACCTCGTATCCGGAGATGATCCGGCGGGAGCAGGAGCTCATCGGCTATGAGCAGTGGCTCAAGCGCAAGCATCGCGGCGACCTCTCCAAGGCGAGTGACGACGAGAAGCTGCCGATGAAGATGGCGGTGCACGGCTACACGGTCGCGCAGGCCCTCGCGATGCCTGAGCAGCAGGAACGGGCCGCCGAGGCCCGCGCGGAGGAAGCCGAGCGCCGGCGGCTGGATGCCGAGACGCGCCAGGAGCTCGCGCGCAAGCAGGCCGAGGCCGACCGGCTGGAGGCGGAAGGCAAGCTCCAGGCCGTCCGTGCCCGGGTCGAGGGCGAGACCGGTCAGGCCCGTGCTCACGCCCAGGCGCAGGTCAGCGCGGCAGAGCGGGCCGCACAGCTGGAGGAGGCGGCGCTGGAGACCGCGCTGATCGCCGAGGCCCGCGCCCGGGAGACGGAGGCGGAGCGCAAGGAGGCCCAGGAGCGCAAGGCGTGGGCCGCCGCCGACTTGGAGAAGGCCGAGCTCGAGCGGAAGGCCGCTGAGCAGCGCAGGGAGGCGGCCGAGGCGGACAAGGTCGCCGCCGCAGAGGCCGGCGCGGTCGAGACCGAGCGGATCGCGCAGGCGCGCCGGTCGGCGGCCGCCGCCGACCGGGAGGCAGCTGAGCTGGAGCGTCAGGCGGCCGAGAAGCGGAAGGACGCGGCGGAGGCCGACCGGGTCGCCGCGGCGGAGGCTCAGGCGGTCGAGACGGCACAGATCGCCGAGGCCCGCAGGCGTGAGGCCGAAGCCGACCGGGCTGCCGCCGAAACGGAGAAGGGCGCTGCCGAAACCCGCCGCAGTGCCGCCGAAGCCGACCGGCTCGCGGCGGACGAGGCCAAGCGCCAGGCGGTCGCCGACGCCGACGCCCAGGCCGCTCGGCGGCGTGAGGCCGAAGCGGAGAGGGCCGCTGCCGAAGCCCGGCTCGCCGCCGCCGAAATCGAGCGGCGTGCGGTCGAAATCGAGGACGACGCGAAGCTCAACCCGCGCGAGCGGGCCGTGCGCAAGGTCGCCCGGATGATCCTCGCCGCCGGTGACGCCGACCGGGTGCTGCTCGCCGACATCCAGCGCGAGCTGACGGTCTCCTCCACCGACACCGCCTCCAAGTACCGCCAGGAGGCCGTCGCGCTGCTCGCCGACGGCTACCGCCCCTGATCCACCGTCCGGTACACGCCAGTGAGGGCCAGCCCGCGGGAATCGGGCTGGCCCTCGCTGCGACTGCCGGAAGCAAGTCGACAGCCCCACCAGTACACCAGGAGGGAATCCCCGCCGTGAACAGCAACAACGACCCGAACCACTCCCCCCTGCGCGACGTCGCGCAGAGCCCCGAGGCAACCGCCCGGTACCTGGCCGATGTCCAGCGGGTCCTGCTGGACATCGGCAACAACCTGGAGACCCTCACGCACGAGACCCGGGTGCACCTGCGCGACACACACGTGGAGGGCGACCGCTGGTACCACGCCAGGCTGCGCGCGATGCCCGTCGAGAAGGCCCTCGGAAGTGTTCTCAAGAATTTGAACAATCTCACCGAGGGCCTGGAAAGGAGCGCCTACAAGCGCCGCGCCCACGACGAAGCCGTGGTGAATACGGCGAAGGGAAGGAAGGAAAAGGAGCTGGAGCGGCAGCGTAAGAAGAACCCGCAGCCGCTCCAGGCCGCGCCGAATCCGCCGCAGCAGGGTGCGCAGGGCCAGAACTGCGGCTATGGTGGTCCCACGTCGATTTACGACCTCGGTCGGGAGTCGGCGTGAACCGCCCCCTCAGCAGCGTCGAGCGGTCCGCCGAACGGCGGCAGAACTGGCTGAAGGATGAGGCGACGAAAGCCCGCGAATCTCGCGGCGAGGCAGGGCAGATGGAATTCTGGCTCCGCCTGGCACGATCCCGAATGGCCAAGGACGTCAAAGCCGGTCGCGGCGACGTCTACTCCGGATTCGCGCTGATCTGCCGCCTGTTCATCACGGCGATGGACCAGCGCGTGGAGGGCGACGGGCGGATCTGGAACGACCTGCTGCAGTACGCGGAGCAGGTCGTCGCGAAGCACCCTCCGCGTCACTGAACGTCACCAGTGAAGGCCCCGCCGGGCTCCGGCGGGGCCTCGCGCGCGTAAAGCGTGCACACGTGCACGTGCACACGCGTGCACACGAGACCCCACGCTCTGTCAAGTCCCAGGAGGGAGGCGCACCGTGTCCGATGAGGACGGCACCGGGACCCTGGTCCAGGGCCCCTGGAGCGGTGATTCCACGTACGTGCCACCGCCGATCCCCGATTACGGCGACACCATTCCGCCGCCGGAAGACATTCCCGAATCTCCCCCGGAGTCGCCGGAGGAGACGACAATGAGCCTGCCGACGATTCCTGCTCCTCCGGACCCGTCGGCGACCCTGCACTCCGACGGAATCATGGCACCGGAAACCGGTGAAGATGACGGCGAATACGAGGAAGGTGAATACGAGCAGCCTCGTTCTCTCGCCGACCGTCTCGGTGACTGGCTGGAATTCCGGCTGGAGAAAGCGCGGGCGCTTCATGAAGGGGAAGCGCCTTATCGCGAGGCCGAAGTAGCGCGTAAGGCCGCGCTGCTGCAGGGGCGTACCGCGCAGGAAGTCGCGATGATGGAGCAGAACGGAAAGCTCCACACGGCGATGATGAAAGCCAAGGGCGACAAGGCGGCGGCCCGCGGGAGGGCGGACGCCGACCGGGCGAAGGCGTCCGGCTCCGGCCTGGGGGCGGACAAGGGCCGCTCGAAGGCCGCAGGCGGTGGCGGGGCCACCCGCGGCGGCGGCAGCGGCGGCAGCGGCAGCGGATCGTCCCGCAAGGCCTCGGGCCCGGGGCCGAACCGTCCCGGGGCGTCGCGCGGCTCCAACTCCGGAGCCCAGGGCCATCGTTCCGGCTCTGGTACGTCCGGGGGGAGCGGAGGCGGCAAGGGCGGCGCGAGGGGCTCCGAGCGGGGTTCTGGCGGCCGTGCAGCCGGTTCCGGGCGCAACGGGTCGTCCGCGGGCTCGAAAGGCTCGCAGACGGGCTCTGGCGCCTCCGGCCGCGGCAGCGGCGGGGGTGCGAGGGGCGAGCGCAGCGCTCCGGCCTCCGGCGCCCGCGCCGAACGGGCCCGCGGACGCCAGGAGCGCGCCGGGACCCGGCAGGCCGGGCGGCAGGAGCGGCACGGTGCCGGGCACGCCGCCGGCATCGCGGACCGGTCCAAGGACCGCGATCAGGCCCGTGCGCAGCGGCAGCAGGCATGGGAGGACCGCCGCGCGAAGCGCCAGGAGCGGCACGCGGCGCGGAAGACGAAGCGGGAGGCCGCGGCGTCGGCCACGCCGGACCGCACCACACTGGGCCAGGCCATCGGCGAGGAGGCCCAGAGCCGCTGGGACAAGCGGCATAAGGGCGCCCAGGACCCCAAGGACGCGGGGGCGGCCGGCACCGAGAAGGTGAACCTGTCCAAGGACAAGAACGCCAAGACCAAGGCCACCGACAGCAAGGGAAAGGGCGGGAAGTCCGCCCCGGGCGCCCCTGGCGGTTCCTCCGGCGCGGCGAAGGACGGCGCGGCGGGCGATGGACCGAAGCCGGGTGCCGCGGCCGGTGACCGGAGGTCCGACAGCGCGAACAAGTGGCGCCGCTTCCGGCGCCGGCACCCCGGCGACGGCTCGGACGGCCGCCGCGGACGCGCCCGGCACACCCGCCGAACCGGCCGCCCGGGACGCACGGGTCGCCGCGGCCGTCCGTCCGGCAGCCCGTTCGGCCCGCCGCAGGACAGCCCGACGGTGGAGTGGCCCGACCGGCCCACCCGCCGGCCGCGCACCGACAGCACCCGCACTGCGGACGACATCGTCGACGCGGACATCGTCCCCGACCGGCCCAAGCCCGTGACCACCGGCGCCAGGGGCCTGCCGCCCGCGCCGGAGAAACACACCAAGCGGCCCGGTACCAGCCGGCCCGGAACGAAAGGCAGCGGCGTGAGCACAGTCAAGACCTCCGGGCAAGGCGGCCTGCGCACCCAGCACCGCACCGACATCACCTTCGACCAGTACCTGGTGGAGATGGCGAACACCGCCACCCGGGCCTCCTCCGACCAGGAACGCGCCGAAGCCCTGATGCAGGTCCTGAGCAAGGTCGCCGCCGCCCTGCGGGAGATGGCCGCCGACCTGTCCGGCAACCACAACATCGACACCGCCGTCACCAACCGGATCACGGACCTGGCCGACTCCGCAGGCCGCATGAAGGCGCAGTCCCAGCGGTGCGCGGAGCAGTGCAGCATCGCCAAGGAAGCCGCCAAGCTCGCGGCCGCGATGGTCGCCCGCGTCTACGGCCAGGACATGGACGCCAAGGAAGACGCCGGCCTCACCCACGCCTCGGCCGCCACCCACCACGACTAGAACCCCGAAGGAGACCTGCCATGAGCAGCGAGCTCGCGCCCCGCCGCGGCACGGCGGCCGTCCCGGCCGACAACGACAACCGGTACAAGGCCATCCAGGCCAAGCTCGACAAGTTCGGCAAGGCCCTGGAGGACGCCACCCGCGACCTGGAGAGGCTGCGCAACAGCATGCATGCCAACGCCGCCCACGCTGACAGCGTCGCCACCGACATCGAGAACGCCGAACTGGATCCGAAGTTCGTGAGCCTGACCGCCAACGTCGCCTCCGCCCTGGGCGGCGCGGCCCATGAGCTGCGCACCCTGGCCGACACCGCCCAGGAGACCACCGACCTCACCCACCAGACCCGGCGCACCCACGCCAAGCTCTACGGCGCGCTGGACGAGGTCCGCTCCAACCGGCGCCGCGAGAAGACCGCCAAGCCCGGCTTCTTCGCCCGCTGACCACTCCCCCACCCCCGCTGCCCCCACCCTCTGCCACGGGCGGTCCCGCGACCTGCGGGGCCGCCCGCCGCGCTTGTACGAAGGAGATGCCGGTGACCACGCCGCGCAGCGTCGCGCTCGAACGCCTCGCCTACACCCTCGCCGCGCCCGCGCTGGCCGTGGCCCCCAACCTCTACCCCGACAGCCCGGTCAACCAGATCGTCCAGCTCGCCGGCGCCGCCGGAATCGGCGGCTGGATCCTGGCCGCCAAGAGCGACCAGCCCGGCGCGGGACGCAAGATCCTGCGCTGGTCCCCGCTGGTCCTGGCCGCCGCCGTCGACGTCGCCGCCGCACACACCACCGGCTTCGGCCCCTACGCGGCCGACGGCCTGCTCGCCGCCGGATGGGCCGCGGCCGGCTACCTGGTGATGCCCTTCTCCCGGCACGCCCGCCGCCGCCACCGCCCCGCCCTGGCCGCCCCGGCCCCGCAGCCGGCGCCCGCCGACGTCCTCGAGGAGCCGGTGGCCCGGCCGGACGACGGAGCCGACCAGCTCACCCGCGCCGCCCGCCTGCTGTGGGAGCAGGCCGGGATGCCCGGCCGCACGCACATCGTCAAGGCCACCCGGCACCCCGGCATGCGCCACGACATGACGATCCTGCTGCGCGCCTCGGAGACCGGACGGCCGATCACCGGCCTGAACGAGGCCGCCGTCGCCGCCCCGTTCGGCGTGCACTCCAGCGACGTCGTCCTCGCGGAGGTCGCCATCCAGCCCGGCCGCCAGGGCGGCCCCGGCTGGATGGAGGCCCGCCTCACCCCCGACGCCAACACCCGGCGCCGCAAGGCCCCCACCGACCAGGAGCGCTGGGCGGACAAGGTCGGCTCACCCAAGGGCGGCGCCCCCGGCTCCGAACTGGTCCACAAGAGCCGCGACGACGACCGCGGGGTCACGTTCTACCGGGCCAAGATGACCGACTCCACCGAGACCCCGCGCATCGACCTGCCCAAGGTCTGCCGCGGACTGGGCCTGCCGGAGGACGACTCCTGCGTGTTCGTCCTCACCGACGGCAGCGAGTTCCTCATCAGCGCCTTCGACGAACCGCCGCTCTCGCAGATCTTCCGGGCGACCCGCGAGCTGCTCACCCCGGACGCCAAGGGCATGTACGTGTGCGGGTTCACCATCACCGGCCAGCCGGTGAAGACGATGGTGTACCAGCACGACAAGAACGCCCCGGCCCACGGCCTCACCCTCGGGGTCTCCCGGTCGGGCAAGACGCAGTTCTTCGCGATCCACATGGCCGCCCAGTCCCTGGACGGCGAGGTCGTGTGGCTCTCCACCGTCCGCAAGGACGAGAAGACCACCGTCCTGGGCCGCTACATCGACCGGCAGGGCTCGAACGCGCTGTGGATGGCCCGCTCCCTGCGGGCGGCCAAGGCACTGTGCGAGATCCGGGCGGAGATGCCCTGGCCGCACGACGGCCAGCCCCACGACTACAAGCCCGGCGACCCGCGCTGCCCCTACCGGCAGCTCAACGTCTACGGCGATGAGTTCATGACCGCCGCCCAGGACGCGGAGTTCGGCGAGTTCATCCAGAAGGACGGGGATGACCTCACCGTCACCGGCCTCAAGTACGGCATCGGCTTCAACCCCGCCGGCCAGAGCCCCTTCGCCCACAACGGGTTCTCCACCGAGATGAAGGACAACCTGCGCCAGAACAGCCGCCCGGTGATCTTCAACATGGGCTCGCCCGGCGCCACCCGTAAGGCGGCCGAAGGCACCATGGAGAACGCCTACGACGTGCCGACCATCCCCGCCCGCTACTCCCGCAACGAGGGCTCCGCCATCGAGCGGGCCATGCGCGGCGAAGCCGACCCCGAAAACGGCGTCAGCACGGGCGGCGTCGCGGTCATCGTCCTGGACAACGGCCGCGCCGTGCTCATGCGGTCGCTGTACGCCGACTTCGACACCGACCTCTCCGCGCTGTTCCCCGACCAGGTCAACCGGCTCACCGACTACGAGATCAGCGAGCTGGACAAACGCGGCCTGTGGTTCGACTGGAACGAGCCCGTGAGGCCCGGCGAGTTCTGGCCCGAACCCGACGAGGACGACGAGAGCCAGAGCCGCTCCCGCCGCGGCGGCGGGAAGGGCGGCGGCCGCAGCGCCAAGGGCACCGGCCGCGGCTCCGGGCAGGCCGCCTCCCCCCGCCAGGCGCTGGAGGCCATCAAGAGCCTCACCGACGCCTGACCACCCCGCACCCATCCCGGGAGCCGGCCTGCCCGCGCGCGGCCGGCCCCACCCCACCCCCTGCGAAGGAGCACCACCGTGGCCCTGTCGATCTCCGCCGCCCTGCTGCTGGGCATCATCGTCTTCGTCCTGCTCAAGGGCGGAAGCCTCCGCCTCGGCGCCGCACTGGCCTGCACCCTGTTCGGCTTCACCCTCGCCGCGACCGGCCTGGCCCCGGTCATCAACAACGGCCTGGCCTCGCTCGCCGGAATGATCTCCAGCTTCTGATCACGCCTCGGTCCACGGCGGATCGGGCGTGGAGTTCAGCTCACCGCAAAAGCGGCACTCCCACTCCGAGGGCACCTCCCACTTGTCGACCCAGAAGCCGACCTGCTTGCCCACGAAGTAGTTGTCACCCTCACACCACCCGCAGTCGAAGACGAACTCCACCCAGCCCCCTTCCCCGCGCCTGTCCGGCCCGAGGATGCCCGGGACGCGCATGCGGTGACTACCCCCGCCCCCCAGCCCCAACTCCGCTGCCACCACGCCGAAGGGCGCCCCGGACACCGAGCTCCGGCGGCGCCCTCCGCCGTCGTGCGCCTTCCCACCCCACGCGCCTTCCCGGCCACCACGGCCACAACGGCGCCCTCCCCTGCCTCCCTCGCGTGATCGGAGACGACCCATGGAACCCCTGCGTATCCAGCACGGCATGCCCGAGTCCGAGGCCGCGGCCGAAGCCCGCCGCCTCATCGACGACTGGGCCAGCACACCCGTACGCCACCACCCCACCGCGTTCCGCGACGACACCCAGCCGCCGGCCTTCGGCACCACCCCGCCGGTCAAGCAGCCCGACCAGCGGACCGTCCCCGCCTGGGCGGCCGGGATCGCCGTGGCCTCCATCGGCGTCGGAGCCGGAATCACCGGCATCGGCGTCGGCGCCTGGCTCATCCTGCAGGGCCTCGCCTCGGTCACGCTGACCGGCGTCCTGATGGTCACCCTGCCCTTCGCCGGCCTCGCCATGGCCGCCACCGCAATCGGCGGCGCCATCAACCGCGCCCGCTCCGCCGTCACCAAAAACCTCTACGCGGGCCCGGTCACCCACCACACCGAGATCCACAACAACAGCAGCACACGCGGCCTGTTCCTCGCCCGCACCCGCAACGACATCCGCTGACCCGGACACCCCCGCGACGTACCCGAACCCCATCCGCACTACCGGGAGCCGAGCACCACGCAGACGACCCCGGGCACCCCGGCAACGCCTTCGAAGGAGAGCCGACCGTGGCTGACCACAACGACCACACCCCGCAGATCCCCGGCCAGCGCCAGACGTCACCGGCCCACGACGCCCAGGACCCCGACCCCTCCAACACCCCGACCGTGTCGCTCCTCGACGGCCACAAAGGCAAGGAGCCGCGGCTGGCCGGCCTCCGCGAACGGTGGAACAACGCCTGGGACGACGGCGGCTTCCTGCACGACCGCTGGGAGGACCTGCGCCGGGCCCCCGAACTGAGCTGGCACGGCATGGCGAACTGGGTGAAGGCAACGCTCGGACTCGCCAGCATCTGCGTCGTCCTCATCCTGCTGGACAGCGCGACCGACATCCTGGCCGACACCCTCCACCGCCTGCTGACCGCCGTCCCCCACGTCCAGATCGGCGCCGACAACTCAAGCGGCGTCTTCGCCGTGGTCGACCAGCCGATCCGCACCTACATCGCGGCCCACTCCACCGCACTGCCCATCAGCGCCTCCACCGTCTACACCGTCTGGCAGACCGCCGGAATCTTCGGCCTGGCCGGCGGCTTCCTCCGCAGCAGCGGCGCCCGCCTCACCTGGACCGCATGGGGCGCGGCCAGCATCGCCATGGTCTGGAACGCCGCTCCCGACGACGGCCGCACCATCGCCACCGGACTCGCCGCCCTCGCCTGGACCGCCGCCTCCGCCTTCGCACTCCGCGGCCTGACGCTGCGGCCGGCGATCTTCGCCCACCTCCACAACGCCGGACACCAGATCGAGCCCCACATCCACCTCCCGGCCCCCGATGCCCCGACCGCCGACGACGCCTCGGACAACGTGCGCCCACTCCAGAAGCGCTGACCCGTCGCCCTGCCTGGCCCTCGCCCACCCCGAACACCGCGGCGGGCGAGGACCGGACAGGCCGACCGGCCCAACACCACTGCCGCGCCCCGCCGACACCAGCACAACGTCGGCGGGGCGCAGCGCTGTCTACGCGACAACTGCAGGAGACCGCTCGTGCTCATCCCCCGCCCCGCCCCGCCGAAACGGCCGGCCCCACCCGCAGCACCCCGGACCCTGCGGTCCACTCCCCCAGCACCGGCTCCCCGGCGGCCGGAACAGGTGATGGCCGACCAGGACCAGGACCTGGTCGACGTCGACCCATACGACCCCGGCGACGGCTCCGTGCCGGTCTTCCGGTGGAAACAGGCCGGGCGCAACAACCTCGCCACCCGCCGCCAGCTGCGGGAGATGGGACTGCGCCCCGGCGGCCAGGAACCCGTCGCCCGGATCGAATGCCGGGACGGCAAGCGCTTCGCGTGGCTGTACCGGATCGACCTGGCACAGCCGAAGCACCCGATGACCCTCGCGAAGGAAGCCGCGCTCGACAAGGCGATGGCCGCGCGCCAGACCTGCCCCTTCTGCCGTCGGCGCTACGTGCATTGCCTCCCGCTCAGGACCCTCGGTTCCTGTCAGGAGTGCCACGACGGGACAACCGCCGATCCCACCACCTACGTCGCACACCCCGCCCAGCACCGCCTGGCCGAATGACCACCACCGGCAGGCCGCGCACCGCAGCGCCGCCCGCGTCGCCGAGCACCCCTGCGGGGCGTCCGCACCTGGCCCTCACCGTTTCATCAGTTTCGACAAGGGAGAACGTCCATGAAGACCGGTTTCGAAGGCATCATGCAGCCGCTGGACACGACCATCCCCGACCCGGCGCTCATCGTCCTCATCGGCGCGGCGGGCAGCGGAAAGAGCACCTGGGCGCGCACCTGGCCCGCTACCCAGGTCCTGGAACTCGACCGGTTCAGGGCGATGGTCGCCGACGATGCCGGGGACCAGTCGGCCACCGCCGTCGCCGTCGACGCGATGCACGCAGTGCTCAGGGCCCGCCTCGCCCGTGGACTCACGACGGTGATCGACGCGACGAACACCGAGGCCGACGTCCGCGACGGTCTGCTCGACGTCGCCCGCACCTACCGCATGCCCACCGTCGCGCTGCTGGTCTCCACCCCGGCCGACGTCTGCGTCCAGCGGCAGGCCAGCCGTGAACCCTCCCGCGCGGTGCCCGAGGACGTCGTACGCCGCCAGCACGCCGACATCGTCGCCGCCCTCCCCGGCCTGCGCGGCGAGGGCTTCGACCACGTCGTGCACGCCGACAACATCCACCGCCTGGAGCCGCTGCTCCAGCGCGCCAGCGACACCCGACGCAGGGAGTTGGGCTGGCACACCGGCCCCGGCCTGGGCGCACTGCTACTGGTGCGCCGCGTCTTCGGCGCGGACGTACTGCCGCTGTGGACCTGGCGCGACAACTCCCAGCTTGCCGGCGGTGACCACGTCGGCGAGATCCGCCTGGGCAGGGACCGGCTCGTCCTCGCCCTGCGCCACGACATCGACGGGCAGGGCGACTTCGGCTTCGACCTGCTCGTGCGCTGCCCCTACGACGACGACTGCGACGCGCCCGCGTGGCAGGCCGTGCACTCGGTCACTGACCTGCTGATCGCGCACACCAGCGACCGGCCGCACCCCGACACCGCGTGCACCCTCCACGGCGGCCCCGACGACACCGACCAGGCCGCCCGCCACTGAATCACCACCGCCCCGAGCCGCTGCCCGGAGCGGCAGACCAGAACAACCATCCCCCGTCGAAAGGGAACATCGACCATGAACCTCACCGAGCCCGCAACACAGGACCCCGCAGCACAGGACAAGGCCGTGGACGCGGCGTGCGCCAACGTCACCACCGAACTGGCCCGCACCGACACCAAAGCCTCCCTCTTACTGGCCTTCGACGGAGCAGCCCTCGCCGGACTCGCCACCCTCACCGACTCCCACCACCCACTCCCGGCCCAACTCGCCGGCGCCGCAGCCGGGCTCGCGCTCGCCGCGGCCGCCGTGCTGCTGCTCCTGGTCGTGCGGCCCAACCTCGGAGGCCGCCGCCGCACCGTGCGTGAGGGCTTCCCCTGCTGGGCCGAGCTGGACGAAGACGCGCTGCACACCAAGCTGCGCGAGGACCACCGTGTGCGGCAGATCCGGGCCCTGTCCGTCATCGCGGTCACGAAGTACCGGCGCCTGGCCGCCGCGGTCGATGCGCTCCTGACCGCCCTCGCGCTTCTCCTGGCGGCAGCGGTCCTCGCCGCCGCCGGGTGAGCCACGAGCAGCTGCACGCCCACCGCCGGGCAGTCACCGCGCTGCCCGGCACCCCGCCGCAACTCGACAAGGAGCAGCCCATGTCTCTCACCACCCTCTTCGCCCGCCGCCCCGCCCCCGCAGCGACGGCCCCGTCGGCTGCACCGGCCGCCTGCGAGACGAAGCCGCCGCGGTCCGGCGAGAACTGGCAGCCCGAGGGCGTCACCATCGCCGAGCGGTACTACAACCAGGCCCACGCGGTCGTCCTCGTCTACACCACCGCTGCCAGGAAGACCGGCACCTACTACACCGTCGCCTGCCTGGGCTGCCACTACGCCTCCGCGCAGGACGGGCAGCGCACCTACAACCTGCCATACAGCCTTGCGGACGCCGCGAAGGTCGCCAACGAGCACGCCACCACCTGCCGCGCGCTGCCCCGCGACATCCCCGACCGTCCGGACGACGACACCATCCGCGAGCGGCTGCACGCCTGGGTCCGCGGCGCCCGCCGCCCGGGCGAGGACGTCGAACTGTGGATCTTCGACCTGGAACTGGTCCGGCTCGCTCTCCAGCGCACCAACGACTGGATCGCAGCCGAACTCCGCCAGCTGGCCGTCGACCAGCCGGAGACCCTTCGCACCGAGCGCAGCCAGTACAGCGACAGCGTCTTCTACTACGCCCGTCAGCTCCCGAAGAGCTGACCGGCTTCGCCCCTCCCCGCGGCTTCACGCCCTTCGAGGAGCCGCGTGCGGGGCCCCGAAGGCCAGCCGGATCAACGCACTGGCCACCGCGCCCAGAACTCCCCAAGGAGTAGCAGCAGTGAGCACCCTTCCGCACCACACCTACGCCGCCGCCATCGCCGGCGCCGTGGCCGCCGACGACTGGGACACCTGGACCGATGACGGCACCACCATGACCGCTCTCTACCAGTGGACCGACACCGTCTGGCCCCGCCACAACCCGGCCATCTACCGGCACGGCGTCGCCCTGCGCTGGGACTCCGACGCCGGCTGGCAGTGGGGCCGCTACCTCGACAGCCACCACACCGAACTCGCCCACCTCACCCCGCTGCCCGTCGACCAGTACGCCGCACCCGCCGCCGTCGCCGCCGCCATGCAGGTGATCCTCACCGACCCCGACCGGCCGGTCCTCGCCGGCTCCGGCCGGTGGATCCACGCCGACACCCTCGCCGCCAACCTCACCGCCAAGGAGGGCCTCCAGTGAACAAGGCCGACGCCCGCATCATCGCCCAGCGTCTCGCCGAGCACGACATCGACTACGAGACGGCCACGACAGGCGACATGTACGCCGCCGCCGAATACGAGGGCGTCGACCGCCCCGAGAGCCGGGACGACGAGTGGGACATCCGCTCCGCCCTCGCCCCCCTCGTCCCCTGCCCCCTCGACGACCCCAACAGCTGATGGCCAAGCCAACGGCAGTCAGCCCCTGACGCTCGCAAGGAGCCCGGACCAGCTGAAGTCCCGCCCCGGGGCGGGCACCCAAGGGTGTCCAGTCCAGTTCGCCCGCCCCGGGGTCCACCCATCCCGTACGAGACGAGAGGGAGGACCAGTATGACCTCCACCCGGCCCCGCACCAACGACCCGGCCAACGCCTACCCCGAACCCCCGGCCTGCTCCGCGTGGGGCAAGAGCCCGCAGTCCACCGACTGCCGTTCGCTCAGCCCCGCCGAGCAGGACCGCAACCGGCAGGCGCTGGCGGACAGCGTGCACACGCGTCGCCACCACAAGAACCGGGGGGAGAGGGACTGATGACCGCCGCGTCCAGGAAGAAGACCCGCACCGCCACGCACCGGCCGGCCACCGGGCGCCGCCGGTTCCGGCACGACGACTACGTCGCCGTCGACTTGTTCTCCGGTTTCGGAGGTCTCACCGAGGGAGTCAAGCGGGCCGGATTCACCACGATCATGGCCGCGAACCACAACCCCTACAAGGTCGAGGTGCACGAGGCGAACCACCCCGAGGCCGAGCACTGGATCGCCGACCTGGTCGACCCCGAGGCCGCGGACTACCACTCCGCCCGGGACCTGCCCCCTGCTGACCTGCTGGTCGCGGGGGTCAGCTGCGTGAACCACTCGCTCGCCAACACCGTCAGGGCGTACGAGCACGGCGCGACGCTGTTCGAGCTGGAGGACCCCGATTACGAGGCACGGGTCACCAGGTCCGAGCGGGACCGGGCCACGGCGACCTGCGTCCTGCAGTACGCGGCCAAGCACCACCCGCGGCTCATCCTCGTCGAGTGCACCACCCAGCTCACCTCATGGGGGCCCGCGCTGCCCGGCCGCAAGAAGGTCGGCGACGGCTCCACCTACCGGTGGTGGCTCAAGCAGTTCGACCTGCTCGGCTACGACCACAAGGTGCTGTACCTCAACTCGCAGTTCTTCGGGGTGCCGCAGTCGAGGGACCGCGGGTACTGGGTGTTCGTCGACAGGTCCCTCCCGATGCCCGACCTCGAGCACCGGCCTGTGTCCCGCTGCGGACGCTGCGACAAGGACGTCGAGGCAGTGTGGACGTGGAAGACCGGCATCCCGGAGTCGGGCACAGTGACGTACGGCAAGCAGTACGAGTACCGGTGCCCGTCCTGCCGCCGGGCGGTCGTGCCGCCGATGACACCGTCGCTGGCCGCGCTCGACCTCACCGACCTCGGTACCCGCATCGGTGACAAGCCGGTCAAGACGTTCCCCGACGGCTTCGTCGGTCCGCTCGCGCGGTCATCGATGGCGCGCGCCGAGCGCTGCCGCCAGCGGTTCGCGAACTTCCCGGCGATCCTCATGCCGGCCAACGGCGTGCACGGCTCGGAGCGGCTCTTGCTGCAGCCGATGGCGACGCAGACCAGCCAGCAGGAGACCGCGGTTCTGCCGACCGGCCCTGCTGCCCAGCCGCTGTGGCCGCAGGCGGTTGTCGACGGCTTGGCCGCGCTCGCGGTGGACAACTTCCAGGGGGCCGCGCGCGGCGCCGGAGAGCCGCTGCCCACCCAGGTCGGTTCGGAGACTCTCGCCGTACTGTCCTCCGGCGTCATCCCCTACCGGCAGAACACAGTGCCCACGGTGCACAGCCAGGCGATGCCCACGTTCACATCGGAGCAGATCCCCGCGGTGCTGACAGCTGCAGGCTGGTACAAGCAAAACGGCCCCACCGGCAATGAGACGGCGCCTCACCCGGTCACGGACCCACTCGGCACGCTCACCTCGCGGGACACGACCGCGCTGCTCATGGCCCAGTGGCGGGCGTCGCTCGCCGAACTGCCGCTGGAGGACTGCTTCTACCGGATGATGGCCGCCCACGAAATCGGCAGGGGCTGCGGCTTCGACGTCGACTTCCGCGACCACCAGGGGACCTTCCGCGTCTGGGGCTCGGCCCGCGACCAGGTCGACGGCTACGGAAACGCAGTCTCCCCGCAGGTCGGCACCTGGATCGGATCCCGGCTGCGCGCCGCCCTACACACCTCCCAGGACCACGGCCCAGGACTGGCAGTGGCGGCATGAGCGAGCAGACCACTCCCGAGTGCGGCCACTGGATCGGTACCGCCCACCGCGTGTGCCGGAATGGCGACGGCATCCGCCTGTATGCCACCGGCCTGCGGTGCCCCCGACACACCCCGGCCGCACTCGAAGACAGGCCCGCACCGGCGACCGGCCCCGGCTGGCACGCACGGCAGCCTCGACCCGACCACGGCCCCGTCCCGACGCTCCCGTCAGCCCCGACCCCAGGAGTCGCCTCATGACTGCCGTACCGCTCGACCTCATCATCGGCCCCTACCGGGCTGGCCAGTTCATCCGGGAACGCGTCGATCAACTGGTCTCCGCCGACTGCATCCCGGAGGTCCGTGCCGTGGACATGGTGTGCACGGCCGTCCTCGCGGGCGATCCCTGGACGCTGGCCGACTCTGGCCAGACCTGGATCCCCCAAGACGAACCCGGCCAGAAGCACGACGGCCTGCTCGCGGCCGAGCTGTACGTGGGCCAGCGCCGCGGCGCCACCGTCCTCGTCGAGAACGAGTGGGCGCAGCGCGCATGGCGACCCGTCAGCATCCTGGACGGCTACGTGCTCGACAGCTGGCACTGGGCCCGTCAGGGGACCACCACCGAGCGGTGAGCCGTCCCAGCTCGCCCCATCTCTGTCCCAGTGGCGTGGGTGGCAGCTCCCACTCATCGTCTCCGGGCGGCCGCGAGTGACCTGCTCCCGGGTGGGTGCTTACCCGGTAAGCACCCACCCGGGAGCAGTCCCGTGTGATCTTTTATGCCTTCCGTGGAGCTGGCTGTGCTGAAGAAGGAGGTCCTGCTTGTTCTGCTGGGTATGTGATGGAGAAACGCCCGGGGGGAGAAGCGGTGTTGGCTCTCTTAATTTCGATCTTGGCGGTACTTGTGTCGCTGGGGTCATTGAGCGTTGCCTACACGTCCAGTCGGCGGGCGCACATGCCTGTACTGCAGTTCATGTGGGAGGGCGGGCAAGTCGGCGGGGAGCCCAGATGGTGGCTCGTGAACGTTGGGACGGGCCCGGCAACCAACATCGTGGTGGCCCAGGCCCCGCGAACAGGGCTCACTCCCGGCCCGGATCGCGAGCGATGGTTCAACCCCGTGCTGGTCCCGTCGATCCCATCTGGCGGCAAGCTGGCTCTGACGTGGCTCGGTGGAACCATGGGCCTGGACTGTGCACTTGGCGCGAGCTACACGGATGCCGAAAGATACTTCTACACGACCAAGTGCGGTGATGACGTGTCGATGTTCTTCGTCGGTTTGCATCTGCCGCGGTGGCCTCTGCTGAAGTTAGGTGGCCAGAAGATGGTGAGGACTTGGTGGGGCGTGGATGCCTTGGACGGTCCCCAGCGGTCGATCGTTGAAGTGGGAACTGCCCGCCGACGCTGGTGGCTTCCGCGGCGCTTCGGGGTTTGCCGTCGGCTTGGAGGGTGGGCTGATCCCGTCCTTTCCTACCGTCCAAGTTGAACGGGTTCAGATGGAATTCTCCCAAAGGGGACTGGCCCGATGGTCTCAGGACGCATCCGACCCCCTGACGTATTCAGGGTGGCAGCGGCCTCGCGCCGTACTCGGCCAGCATCCGGTAGAGGGGTGGAGAGGCCGACGCCGGAGTTCGTCCGGAAGCCCCGAGCCTCGCGGCGCTCGCGCCGCGAGCGCGGTTCGCGCTCGACGAGCTAAGCGGGGCGAACTCGTCCAGCCGCCGTTCACACGTTTCGCTCCCGCTCGACTGCTTGAAGCCGTCCGTCCCGCGCCGGCGGCGCGCTCGTCCTCCACCCCGTCCTGCCGGACGGGGTACACCGCCGCTACGCGGCTCGATGTCCTGCGGTCCGACCAAGTCGGCGCCGTCACCGCAGGTGCAGCAGGTCCGCGTCCGCTGCGGAATCTGCTGCGCGCGCGAGCCAGATGCCAGGATGAGCAGCCGCTGCGCCGGGGCGGATGCCGTTCGTCTCCCGAAAGGCCCGGCTCTCCTACGTCATATGCGAGGGAGCCGGGCCATTTCGTCAGGCCCCATCTTCCGGCAGACACCGCAGACCTTGCCAATACGCCAGCCGATGCGGACCGTTCTGGAGGTCAAGAAGGAGCAGACTCCTCCGCCTTGTCACTGGTGTTCACGTCGATCAGCATCCTGGTCAGTGCAACACGGTCCGCACGAGTCATCTGCTGCACCAGCAGGCCGCACATGGCCTCCGGGTCGGCCCAGGGAAGCTCCCCCGTCGCAGCCGTAGGCGCCGGCCGCTGGTCGGGAAGCGGAGTCGCCGAGCCCTGGACACTGTCCCCCGTCTCGTGATCGTCCTTTACCGCGGTAAAGGACTCAGAGGTCTCTGCACGGGTCTCCGCCGGCCCGCTGTCAGCCGGCTGCTCCTTTACCGCGGTAAAGCCCTTCGCCTCTTGCCCGCGGCTCGGACCGCTGTCCTCCTCGGCCGAGCGCTTCTCGCGCCGTGGCTTCGGTTGAGCCTTCTCCTCCTCGCGCTTCGCCGAGCGCGTCTTCCAGGCCGTCGCCTGCTCGGCTTCGGGCAGCTTCACCAGGGCCCGGGTCTCGCGGACCGGCAGCTCTCCCGAGCTCACCAGCTCCTGCAGTTCGGGCGCCAGGTCCAGCAAGTACAGCTGCTGCGTCACCCAGCCCGCGGACTTCTCGTAGTACTCGGCGACCTTGGTCTTCCCGCCGAGTTCGTCGACCATCGTCTGAAGACCCAGCGCCCGCTCGATGGGATCGAGGTCCTCGCGGTCGTTGTTCTCCGAGAGGATGGCGTTGAGGAAGTCCCCGCGGGAGCGGGCCACCTCGTCATCGATGACCACTTCCAGGGTGGGCAGCTCGATCGCCAGGCTCGCCCGGTAGCGCCGCTCCCCGTTGGCGATGACGTAAGCGGCCTCGCCCACCTCGTCGGCCTCGTCCGGCCACAGCGCGAGGTATGCCTCGCGGGTGACGGCAACGGCCGGCTGCAGCTGCTTGGCCTTGAGCCGCTTTCCGAACTCGAGCAGGTTCTCCTCCGAGCCGAAGTTCCGGCGCGGGTTGAAGCGGGTGGGCACCAGCTGCGTGAGAGGGAGAGTCCGCAGCCGGCTGTCGGGTGCTCCGGTGGTGGGAGCGCCGGTCGTGGCGGCGACGGCCTGGCGGCGGGCGCTGACACCGCCCCGGGTCCGGCCGAAGGAGGCTCCCGTTCCGAGTTGGTCAGCGACGCGGCTGCTCATGAGATCTCCCTGGCCAGTGCGCGCATGGTGGCGGACTGCTCGCCGCGTGGGGCGAACGACAGCAGCGGCTGCTTGACCCGTACTGCCTTGCGTTGGTCTGTCAGGTCGCCGATGACAGCGACCACTTTCGGGTCCTTGATCTCTATCCACGCTTCCAGGGACGAGGTGGCGATGAATCCGCGGCGCGGGTCGTAGAGGTTCACCACGATGCCGAGGTAGTCGATCTCCACGCCCATGTCGTTGCGCAGGTCCTCGATCTGGGTGACGAGGAGGTCGTAGGCGTCGGCGCTGCTGTCCTCGGCC
Organism: Streptomyces sp. NPDC006925; assembly: GCF_042869575.1. NCBI lineage: Bacteria > Bacillati > Actinomycetota > Actinomycetes > Kitasatosporales > Streptomycetaceae > Streptomyces > Streptomyces sp. NPDC006925. The sequence continues at coordinate 1,492 of NZ_JBIAGB010000036.1, read as the reverse complement.
TGGACCACGATCAGGGGGCCGGAGCTGCCCGCGGGCTCGTCCTCGCGGCGCCGTCCGTAGTAGATGGCGGTGTCCATGCTCAAGCCCAGGCTGGGCGGGCAGTCGACGATGATCTCGTCGTAGGAGGCCTCCAACGGGGCCAGGGCACGCTCGAGCGCTGCTTCACGGAATCGCACCTTGGAGAGGGCCACATCGAGGAGGAAGCCGTCCTGGCAGCCCGGCAGGAGGTCCAGGCGGCCGCCGTAGCGGTCGCCACCGATCGGCACCACAAGGTCTTGGATGTCGCCCTTCGCCTCACCGGTCATGTGCTTGCTGAGGCTGTCGACGGACGAGTCCATCGGAATCTCTTCCTGGCCCAGCTGAGTGGTCAGGTGCCGCTGGGGGTCGAAGTCGACCAGCAGCGTGCGCCGGCCCAAGCCTGGGAGATCCTCCACCTCCAGTGGATCGTCCCGGGAACTCACTTCCAACTGCGCGGCGAAGTGCCGGGAGATCCGCACGGGGTGCAGTACTTCGCTTTCTTCGGCCAGCGCTGCTCCGAGACCGGCAGTCACCGCGGTCTTGCCCACACCGCCCTTCTGGTTGCAGACGATGCGGCGCCGGGGGTACTTCGCCGACGGCACGGTGGGTGCGGGGTTTTTCTCGAGCCACAGCTCGACGGACTGGGCCAGGCCCTGGATGAGAGAGACCTTCCGATCCCCTGCCGTCTGACGGAAGCGGTCCCATTGGCCGGCAGGGAGAAAGGTGGAGAAGGAGTCGGCACCGACCGTCTCGACCGTGCTGGGCGTGGCGGCCAACGCGAGCCATGCCTCGATGCCCTGCTCGACGGCGCTCTGGATCTCGACTCCATGCTGAGCCGCTCTGACTTTGAGGTTCTGCCGGAGCCATCCCGGCAGCTTGGAGACGACCTTCTCGCGGTCGCCGGAGGCTGGAGAACTCATGCGAGGTACCTTACTAACGCATGATGCCGAAGTGAGCACTGGCACGTTAGGAAATACCCCGGATGGGCGTGCGGAGTGAGCTTTACCGCGGTAAAGCCCCGGGAACCGGCCCCAGAACTCGAACTGGTGAGGACTCACACCTCACCCGGCAGCCGCGGTCCGCACGCTGTGGGACACAGCATCGGGGCAACGGCAGCCCTCGTCCCAGCGTCCCCGACCCAGCCCCCGCCAAGCGCGCTCACGCGTGCTGTCCCCGACGCGCAACTGCGGACGCTGAAGGCCCGTCATGCCACCACAAGAGGGATGGCGGGAGCGCCGGTGAGAGACTTCCCGCAAGGCGGACAGGGGGACCGAATGCAAAGCGCAGCGGGCGCGGCGAAGCTGCAGCGCACTCTTGTCGCCGTCGTGGTCGCGGGAGCCGTGGTGATCGCGGCGATCGGCTTCGCCGGCTCCTACGCCGCGGTCCGCGAGCTGGCCGAGCGGAAAGGTTTCGGCGCGTTCGCACCGTTCTTCCCCATCGGGGTGGACGCGGGCATCGTCGTGCTGCTCGCGCT
>NZ_JBIAGB010000035.1:0-51645 GCF_042869575.1 Streptomyces sp. NPDC006925 | reverse complement strand
CATTCCAGCAGTACCTCGACACCCGCGGCCTGACCTGGGAATGCTGGTGGCGACAGGGGAAATGAGGTCACGCCCAAGATCCCCGACAGAGTCGCACACTTTGGAGAATACGAAGATTCGATACCTCAACGACAAACGCATCTCGGCTCTCGCGCAGGAGTGGGATTCGGTCAACAGCGACTGGGCGAACAAGCCGGAGCACGAAGGTGAGGGGTGGGACGGAGAATACGGGTGCAGGGAAAAGTTCTACTCCGCCGCCGACCATGGAAAGCTCGACCACAAGGCGCGGGTGGGCGACTGATGCGCCGATGCGCTCGGGCGGTCCCGCACGCTCTGGTCGTCGCTGCTCTCGGCACGGGGCTCGTGGCCTGCGGTGAGGGCGAGTCCTATGCCGTGCCCGAGAAGCTCTGCGGAACGCCCGTCAAGAGCAAGCCGCTGGAGAGGCTGCTGCCGGAGGGTAGGAGGCTGAAGGAGAAGAGCAGCCGCGGCACCAACGGGACGAGCTGCGATGTTCTCGTCGACGGAAAGCTCTCCATCGCTGTGGAGGAGAGTCATCCACCCAAGTACGTCAAAGCCATGAAGTTCGGCCTGCCGGAGAACCCCGTCCCCATCCGGAATCTTCCCTACAAGGGTGAGGGTAGGGTCGATGACGACAATTCCGTGGTCATCGTTCCCTGCCGGACGCCCCGCACCCGATATCTGGCGGTCCGAGTCACCTCCATACGCACTCCCGACGACATCGGGGCCAAGGATCTGCGCAAGAGTCTGCGGGAGCTGGTCGTTCCCGCGACAGCAGAGATCAAGAAAGAGAAGAAGTGCGGCAGCTGACCTTCCTGGCCGCGGCTCAGTGAACCTCATTCATGCTGACCTGCAGCTATTTAGGATAAGTTCAGTGAGGTCTTCTCAGCGACTCGTCCCCATGCGGTCGTGAGCGTGAGTGAGGCCTTGGTGATGTCGCCGAGCGGCTCGGACGCAGGGTGATGTGCTGGAGGGCGGCACAGCGTTGTTTGAGGGCAACTGCGGCGCGTTCGCGGAGGGCTCGGATGCCGCGCCGGAGGCGGTTGTGGGTGCGGTTGTCCAGACACAGCGGCGAGGGAATGCCGGGGTGCGGCCGCAGCGGGGTGTGGATGCCGATCCCTGCGCCGGTGTATCCGACGTCGGCGAGCGTGGGCAGTCCATCGCGGGCCGCCGGGGTAGAGGGCCGGCAGCACGTAGGTCGTGGATCGAGCCCGGTTCGACGTCGGAGACCCACAGAGGGTCGCCGTTGGGGGCGGCGAGGAACTGGACATTGTCGGCGAAGTGCCGCTTCTTGCCGGAGAACCAGACATCGTTGCCCTTCTCCGTCCTTTCCGCGACACGGTCGCCGGAGATCAGGGTGCCGTCCAGGATGACGTAGGGCATGGCGTCCTCATGGCACTGCCGCCGGACCTCATGGAGGTCAGGGCTGTCCTGCGCCGAGGCGTCGATGCCCTCGTGCAGGTAGCGGTAGCCGGTGGCCTGGGAGGCGCCGGCGTCACGGGCAAGGCAGGAGACGCGGCCGACCTCCCGGAACCAGCGGACCACGCCGCAGAGAGTGGGGACGAACGACGTTCCCGACCTCCCCGAGGAGGACGGCGAGCACGGCTTCAGTGCGTCGGCAGCCCGCGGTCGAGGCGCCGCCGGGTCCGCGGACGGTGGGGACGCTCCTGGTACGCGCCATCGGGTAGCCGCTCGGCCCATGGGGTAGCCGTGTGGGGCGGCCCCGGTCGCCGGTGCGTCCCCCGTCGCGGGCGGCTGGGGCCCCTCCCGCGCCTCCGGGGGCAGAGAGGCCGGTCCGGCGGTGCCGGGTGGCTGCGTTCTCTGTCAGGCGTGCGTTGTTGCAGGTCAGGCAGGCGTTGACGAAACATACGGCGGAGTGCATACTTATACCAGTCAGCGCATGCACGTAAGGAGAAGCCAGTGACCGAGCGCGTCGTACTCGCCTACTCAGGCGGCCTGGACACCTCAGTCTGCATCGGCTGGATCGCCGAGGAGACCGGTGCCGAGGTCGTCGCCGTCGCCGTCGATGTCGGTCAGGGCGGCGAGGACCTGGATGTCATCCGCAAGCGCGCGCTGGCCTGCGGTGCCGTCGAGGCCGAGGTCGCCGACGCCAAGGACGAGTTCGCCGAGGACTACTGCCTTCCGGCGATCAAGGCCAACGCGCTCTACATGGACCGCTACCCGCTGGTCTCCGCCCTCTCCCGGCCCACCATCGTCAAGCACCTGGTGAGCGCCGCCCGGAAGCACGGCGCCGGCACGGTCGCCCACGGCTGCACCGGCAAGGGCAACGACCAGGTGCGGTTCGAGGCCGGCATCTCCTCCCTCGCACCCGACCTCAAGTGCATCGCGCCGGTCCGCGACTACGCCATGACCCGGGACAAGGCCATCGCCTTCTGCGAGGAGAAGGGCCTGCCCATCGCGACGTCCAAGAAGTCGCCCTACTCCATCGACCAGAACGTCTTCGGCCGTGCGGTGGAGACCGGCTTCCTCGAGGACATCTGGAACGCTCCGATCGAGGACGTGTACGAGTACACCTCCAACCCCGCCACCCCGCGGGAGGCCGACGAGGTCGTCATCACGTTCGAGAAGGGTGTGCCCGTCGCCCTGGACGGCAAGCCCGTCACCGTCCTGCAGGCCGTCCAGCAGCTCAACGAGCGGGCCGGGGCCCAGGGCATCGGCCGGATCGACATGGTCGAGGACCGGCTGGTGGGCATCAAGTCCCGCGAGGTCTACGAGTCCCCGGGCGGCATCGCGCTGATCACCGCCCACCAGGAGCTGGAGAACGTCACCGTCGAGCGCGAGCTGGCCCGCTACAAGCGGCAGGTCGAGCAGCGGTGGACCGAGCTGGTCTACGACGGTATGTGGTTCTCCCCGCTCAAGCGGGCCCTGGACGGCTTCATCGACGAGGCCAACGAGCACGTCTCGGGCGACATCCGGATGACGCTGCACGGCGGGCGCGCGGTGGTGACCGGCCGCCGGTCCGACCAGTCGCTGTACGACTTCAATCTGGCCACCTACGACACCGGTGACACCTTCGACCAGTCGATGTCGAAGGGGTTCATCGAGATCTTCGGCCTCAGCAGCAAGATGGCCGCCAAGCGCGACCAGCAGGCGTAAGCTCGTCGGCCCTGCCCCGCCCTTCCGTTCGTCGGGAAGGGCGGGGCAGGGTCACTCTCCACCACCACACGGACAGGCACCCACCAGTGAGCAGCGAGAACAGCGACAGCGCCGACAACGGGGACGTCCGCCTCTGGGGCGGGCGCTTCGCGGACGGCCCGGCGGAGGCCCTCGAGAAGCTCTCCGCATCGGTCCACTTCGACTGGCGCCTGGCGCCGTACGACATCGCGGGCTCCCGCGCCCACGCCCGCGTCCTGCACACGGCCGGACTGCTCACCGGCGACGAGCTGAGCCGGATGCTCGACGGCCTGGACGCGCTGGAACGGGATGTCGCCTCCGGCGACTTCCAGGGCACGATCGCCGACGAGGACGTGCACACGGCGCTGGAGCGCGGCCTCCTGGAGCGGCTGGGCAAGGACCTCGGCGGCAAGCTGCGTGCCGGTCGGTCCCGCAACGACCAGGTCGCCACCCTCTTCCGGATGTACCTGCGGGACCACGCCCGGGTCCTCGGCGGCCTGCTGGCCGATCTGCAGGGCGCGCTCGTCGGCCTCGCCGAGGCGCATCCGGACGTGGCGATGCCGGGCCGCACCCACCTCCAGCACGCCCAGCCCGTTCTCTTCGCGCACCACGTCCTGGCGCACGCCCAGGCGCTCGCCCGGGACGCGGAGCGGCTGCGGCAGTGGGACACCCGCACCGCGGTCTCCCCCTACGGCTCGGGCGCGCTGGCGGGGTCGTCGCTCGGCCTCGACCCGGAGGCCGTCGCCGCGGATCTCGGCTTCGAGGGCGGCAGCGCGGCGAACTCGATCGACGGTACGGCCTCCCGCGACTTCGTCGCGGAGTTCGCGTTCGTCACCGCGATGATCGGCGTGGACGTCTCCAAGATCGCCGAGGAGGTCATCCTCTGGAACACGAAGGAGTTCTCCTTCGTGACGCTGCACGATGCCTTCTCGACCGGCTCCTCGATCATGCCGCAGAAGAAGAACCCGGACATCGCCGAGCTGGCGCGCGGCAAGTCCGGCCGGCTGATCGGGAATCTGACCGGGCTGATGGCGACGCTCAAGGCGCTGCCGCTGGCCTACAACCGGGACCTGCAGGAGGACAAGGAGCCGGTCTTCGACTCCATCGACCAACTGGAGCTGCTGCTGCCCGCGTTCACCGGCATGATGGGGACGCTGACGGTGCACGGCGACCGGATGGCCGAGCTGGCCCCCGCCGGGTTCTCGCTGGCCACGGACATCGCCGAGTGGCTGGTCAAACGGGGTGTCCCGTTCCGGGTCGCGCACGAGGTGGCGGGTGCCTGCGTGCAGGAGTGCGAGCGTACGGGCATCGAGCTGGACGAGCTGACCGACGCGCAGTTCGCCGCGCTCTCGCCGCATCTCACTCCCCAGGTGCGCGAGGTGCTGAACGTGCCGGGCGCGCTGGCGGCACGGGACGGCAAGGGCGGCACCGCGCCCTCCGCGGTGGCCGCGCAGCTCGCCGACTTCCGCGCCGACCTGGACGAGCAGCGCGCCTGGGCGGACGCCAAGCGCTGATCGGCCGTCCGCCGTCCGCCGTCCGCCGTCCGCCGTCCGCCGCTCCTCCGGGCCCCGGCCCGCGGGCGGCGCGCGGGTGGGCGCGTCCGGCCGGGTGCCGGAGCGCGCCCGGCGACACTTCCGGGCCCCGCACCGGGTGCGGGGCCCGGAGGCGTGTGCCGGGTACGGTGGAGCGACCGGAGCCGCCACCGTCGAAACCGCCCGGCCGGGAGCAGCCGATGTCCTTCGCCCGTCTCGCCTCTGCCACCACACCGACGGCCCACCTCGGCCTCGGGCTGGCCGCCGTCGGCCGTCCCGCCTACCTCACGCTCGGCCGGGAGGCGGACCTGCCCGCGGAGCGCACCCCCGAGGCGATGCGGGCCCGGACGTACGAACTCCTGGACGCCGCCTACGCGCAGGGCGTGCGCTACCTCGACGTGGCCCGTTCCTACGGGCGTGCCGAGGAGTTCCTGGCGGACTGGCTGCGCGAGCACCCGGAGGCCGACGTCGTCGTCGGCAGCAAGTGGGGCTACACCTATGTGGGCGAGTGGCGTACGGACGCCGAGGTGCACGAGGTCAAGGACCACTCCCTGGCGGCGTTCGAGCGGCAGCTCGCGGAGACCCGGGAGCTGCTGGGGGACCGGCTCGACCTCTACCAGATCCACTCGGTGACCCCGGACAGCCCCGCGCTGACGGACACCGCGCTGCATCAGCGGCTGGCCGAACTGGCGGCCGAGGGTGTCACGGTCGGCTTCAGCACCAGCGGCCCGGCGCAGGCCGACGCCATCCGCGCGGCACTGGCGGTCACCGTGGACGGCGAGCCGCTCTTCCGTACCGTCCAGAGCACCTACAATCTGCTGGAGACCTCCGCCGCCGACGCGCTGGCCGAGGCGCACGAAGCGGGGCTGACGGTACTGGTCAAGGAAGCCCTGGCCAACGGTCGGCTGGCAGGCGGTCAGGAGCCCCGGGACCTGCACCTGGCGGCCGAGGCGGCGGACACCACTCCGGATGCCGTCGCGCTGGCAGCCGTTCTGCGGCAGCCGTGGGCCGGGGTCGTCCTCTCCGGTGCCGCCACCGTGGGCGCGCTGCACTCCAATCTGCTGGCCACCGCGGTCGACCTGGACGAGACCCAACTGGCCCTGCCGGGCGACCTGGTGGAGGAGCCGGAGGTCTACTGGCGGCGCCGCGCCGAGCTGCCCTGGGAGTGACGCCGCAGGTCACCCCGGTGGCGGAGCGGCAGAGCTGCGGATTTCGTTGCATGTTCAACCGACTCCGGGGCAGGTGGTCTCCCGCACATTGAGACACTGGGAGACCGAGAAATGAAAAAGGCATCGAGAGCCGCGCTGGCGCTCACCCTCTCCGTGGCCGCGGTGGCCGGCGGGATCGGCTTCACCGCCGGAGCCTCGCAGGCCGAAGCCTCCAGGAAGCCCGAGCCCGCGGTCCAGGACCGGTTCGACCCGCTCGGCCCGCCGATGCACCAGCTGCGCCACGAGGGCCGCACCGTGCACTACGCGGACACCGGCGAGAGCGAGGGCACCCCCGTGCTCTTCGTGGGCGGTACCGGCACCACGGCCCGCGCCTCGGGCATGACGGAGTTCCTGCGCACCACCCGGCAGAAGCTGGGCCTGCGGATGATCTCCGTGGAGCGGAACGGCCTCGGCGACACGGAGTTCGACCCGGAGCTGGGCTTCGCGGACTACACCTCCGACGTGCGCGCCGTCCTCGACAAGCTCGGCATCCGCAAGGCGCCCGTGGTCGCGATCTCCGGGGGCGGCCCCTACGCGGCGCACTTCGCCGCGGCCGCGCCCGGGCGGGTCTCCTCCCTGCACCTGGCGGCTGCACTCCCGCCCTACGGCGAGAAGCCCGGATACTGCGGCAGGAGCGACGAAGAACTGGCGTCGGCCGTCCGCGAGCAGATCCGCGACCCGCGCGCGTGGTGGGCCTTCCCCGAGGACAGCCCCGTGCGGAAGATCCCCGGGTTCACCGACCGGGCCGAGGAGGACGGCGCCCGTTCCTACTACCTGCGCGGCCAGCTGGGCGACCCCGAGGCGCAGGTCCACGAGCAGCGGCTGTACTGCGAACGCCCCGGCCCCGACCTGTCCGGACTCAGGGCGCCGGCCTTCGTGTACACGGGCGCGAAGGACACCACCGTCCCGCCCGCGACGCAGGCACGCTGGGCCGACGCGCTGCCCCGCGAGCCGGTCACCCGCCGCTACGACGACAGCGGCCACGACGTGCAGTACCGGCACTGGGACCAGATCCTGCTGGACGTCGCCGGCTACGCGGACCGCACCGCCGTGTGCACCGGCAGGGGGAGCGGTGCCAAGACCCGGGTGCTGCCGGAGAAGGCCGCCGAGCGGGCCCTGAAGAAGGGCGCCACCCTGGGGAGCTGCGCCTGGCGCTGACCCGTGGCAGCCGGGCCCGTGCGGGCGGCCCCCGCGGGCGGCCCTCCGCGCAGACGGCGCGCCCGCCGCCGGGGACGGGTGCGCCGCCGCCGGCGGGCAGCCCGGTGAGCCGTGCGGGCCTCCACGCCCCGCCGCACTGCGGCGGGGCGCTTTCCGTGCCTCACATGCGACATTCATGTCTCACATGGAGTACTGTTGTCTCATGAGTCTGGATCGGGAAGAGCTGCTGAGCACCGCCGCCGACGTCCTGACCCGACGGCCGACCTCCTCCATGGACGACATCGCCAAGGCGGCCGGGATCAGCCGCGCGACGCTGCACCGGCACTTCGCCGGGCGGGAGGCGCTCATCCGCGCGCTCGAACAACTCGGCCTCCGCCGTCTCGACGCGGCACTGGACGCCGCCCGGACGGAAGAGGGGGACGCGGCCGACGCGGTGCGCCGGGTCATCGCCGAGACCGAGCCGCTGGCCGGCTTCCTCGGCTTCCTCGTCACCGAGAACCAGCTCTTCGAACCCGGCGAGCAGCACGCGGGCTGGACCAGGATCGACGAGCGCATCAGCGCCCTCTTCCAACGCGGACAGCGCCAAGGGGCCTTCCGGATCGATCTGTCCCCGGCCTGGCTGACCGAAGCGCTCTACGCGCTGATCACCGCCTCGGCCTGGGCGGTCCAGGACGGCAGGGTCGCGGCCCGCGACTCGGTACGGATGACCGCGGAGCTGCTGCTCGGCGGCGTACGGCGGAGCGTGGAGGAATGAGCGGCAGCACCACCGCCACCGGTCCCGGCAGCACCCCGGCGGACACCGGCCCCTCCCGGCTGCGGTGGGTGGCGCTGGCCGTGCTGGTCCTCGCCGTGCTGCTGGTCGGCATCGACGTCACCGTGCTCGGCCTGGCCGCGCCCTTCCTCAGCGAGGACCTGCGGCCCTCCAGCACCCAACTGCTGTGGATCGGCGACGTCTACTCGTTCGTCATCGCCGGAATGCTGGTCTCCATGGGCAGCCTCGGCGACCGGATCGGCCGCAAGAAGCTGCTGCTGACCGGGTCCGTGGCGTTCGGCGCGCTGTCGGTGCTCACCGCCTACGCGCACAGCCCCGAGGCGATGATCCTGTGGCGGGCGCTGATGGGCGTGGCGGGCGCCACCCTGATGCCCGCCACCCTCGCGCTGATCCGCAACATCTTCCCCGACCCGCGGGAGCGCAGCCTGGCCGTGGGCATCTGGGGCGCGATGACGGCCGCGGGCACCGCCGTCGGCCCGGTCGTCGGCGGGTTCCTGCTGGAGCACTACTGGTGGGGCTCGGTCTTCCTGATCAACCTGCCGGTGATGGTGGTGCTGGTACTGGTCGGCGCCAAGCTGCTGCCGGAGTCCAGGAACCCGGCCCCGGGCCCCTGGGACCTGCCCAGCGTCGGACTGTCGATGGTGGGCCTCATCGCGCTCGTCTACGCCGTCAAGGAGACCGCCACCCACGGCTTCAGCTGGGACGCCGTGGCCGCGGCTGTGGTCGGAGCGGGCGCGCTGTACGCGTTCGTGCGGCGCCAGTTGCGGCTGCCCGCGCCGCTGCTGGACATGCGGCTGTTCGCCCACCGCGGCTTCAGCGGCGCCGTCCTCGCCGATCTGCTGACCATCCTCGGGCTGTCGGGACTGGTCTTCTTCCTCTCCCAGTTCCTCCAGATGGTGCAGGGCCGCTCCCCGTTCCAGGCCGGTCTGGCCGAACTGCCCGCCGCCATCGGCTCCGTCGTCGCGGGCCTGTTCGCGGGCCGGGTCGCCCGCCGTACGTCCGTGCGTGGGGCCGTCTCCGGCGGGCTGGCCGCGGTGGGAGCCGCCCTCGGCGCCTGCCTGTGGCTCCAGCCGACGACGAGCTATCTGCTGCTGGGCGGTGTGCTGCTGGTGGTGGGGGTGGGCGCGGGCCTGGCGTTCACCGTGACCGCGGACGTCATCCTCTCGACCGTTCCCAAGGAGCAGGCCGGCGCGGCCTCGGCGGTCTCCGAGACCGCCTACGAGTTGGGCGCCGCGCTCGGCATCGCCCTGCTGGGTTCGGTGGTGACCGGCGTCTACCGCTCCTTCGGCACCCCGCAGGGCGTTCCCCCGGACGCGGCCGAGCACGCCCGGCAGTCGCTGGGGGAGGCGGTGCGGACCGCGGACGCGCTGCCGGCCGCCGCAGGGACCGGACTGCTGGACGCCGCCCGCGACAGCTTCACCGAAGGACTGCGGTACGGGGCCGGTGCCGGGGCCGTCGTCCTGCTCGCCGCCGCGTTCCTGGCCTGGCGGCTGCTGCGCGGGCAGCGGCTGGAGGAGGGCTGAGCGGCGGCGCACCGCACGCCTGCCGCGGAGTCCGGCTGCCGGAGCCGGTCCGGACCCGGCCGGTGCCGACGGACCCTGCGGGCCGCGGACGAAGCGCCCCGGCCCGGGCGCTCCCTCAGGCCGCCTTCGCCTTCGTGGCGTAGACGTCCACGTACTCCTGGCCCGACAGGTCCATCACGTCGCTCATCACCTCGTCGGTCACCGCGCGGAGCACATAGCGGTCCCGGTCCATGCCCTCGTACCGGGAGAAGTCCAGCGGCTCGCCGAACCGCACGGTGATCCGGCCGCCGCCGATCCGGGGGAGGCCGTTGCCGCCCGGCTGCACCTCGTCCGTGCCGATCATGGCGAACGGCACCACCGGCGCGCCGGTCATCAGGGCCAGCCGGGCGATGCCCGTACGGCCGCGGTAGAGCCTGCCGTCGGGGGAGCGGGTGCCCTCGGGGTAGATGGCGAAGACGTTCCCCTCCTCCAGCACCCGGCGGCCGGTCATCAGCGCGGCCACGCCGCCGCGTCCGCCGTCCCGGTCGACGGGGATCATGCCGACGCCGGTGAAGAACCACGCCATCAGCCGGCCCTTGAGGCTCCTGCCGGTGACGTACTCGTCCTTGCCGATGAAGAAGACCTGCCGCGAGGTCACCAGGGGGAGGATCATCGAGTCGAGGAACGTGAGGTGGTTGCCGGCCAGGATCACCGGACCCGAGCCGGGGATGCGGTCGGCCCCTTCGACCCGCGGCCGGAACAGCACGCGCAGGAGCGGGCCGAGCACTGCCTTGATCAGCCGGAAACGGGACAACGGACCCTCCGCCCAGTCGGTATGGCCGTGCGCGTGGTCGATGCGCACGGAAGCGCAGATGAGGACGATACTCGCCGCTCCGGGTACCCGGCACACCGGGTTTCTTGCACCGTTACGAGGAATTGACGTGGATTGCGTCCGTATTGCTCAGGTGCTCGCGCGTCGCCCGGCCGGTGTTTCGGCCGTGTTCGCACGGACGTCTCCCCGCCGCCGCCCGGCCGGTCCTACGATCAGCCCGACATGTGGCAGGGCCGGACATCGGTGCCACCGGGACTGAGGAGAGCGCATGGGACAGGAGCAGCAGCCGGGCCGCAGAACAGTGCTCGGCGCCGCGGCGGTGCTGAGCGCGGCGGGTACGGGCGCGGTCGCCCTCGGCGGTGGCACCGCGCAGGCCGCGGCGGCCCGCACCGACGGGCACGGACACGGCCACCGGCGGCTGCCGACCCCGGCCGTCATCGGGCACCGGGGCACCAGCGGCTACCGCCCCGAGCACACTTTCGGCTCCTACCAACTCGCCCTCGACATGGGCGCCGACGTCATCGAACAGGACCTCGTCCCCACCAAGGACGGGCACCTGGTGTGCCGGCACGAGAACGACATCACCGCCACCACCGACGTCTCCGACCACCCCGAGTTCGCCTCCCGCCGGACCACCAAGACGGTCGACGGGAAGGAGCTCACCGGCTGGTTCACCGAGGACTTCACCCTCCGGGAGCTGAAGACGCTGCGCGCTGAGGAGCGGATCCCGCAGCAGCGGCAGCGCAACACCCTCTACGACGGCCGCTGGGAGGTGCCCAGCTTCGCCGAGGTCCTGGAATGGGCCGAAAAGCAGGGCAGGCGGCGCGGACGCCCGGTGTGGCTGCACATCGAGACCAAGCACCCCACCTACTTCCGCAAGCTGGGCCTCGGCCTGGAGGAACGGCTGGTCACCCTGCTGCGGCGGTACGGGCGGCACAAGGCGCACGCCCCCAACTTCCTGCAGTCCTTCGAGCCGAGCAGCATCCAGCGGCTGGACAAGCTGGTGGACTGCCCCCGCGTCGTACTGCTCTCCGGCCCCACCTCGCGCCCCTGGGACTTCGTGGAGTCGGGCGACCCGCGCACCGTCGCCGACCTGGTGAAGCCCGAGGGTCTGAAGTGGATCGCCGGCTTCGCCCAGGGCATCGGCCCCACCCTCGACCTGATCATCCCCCGTAGGGAGGACGGCTCGCTCGGCGAGGAGACGACGCTGGTGCGCGACGCGCACGCCCGGAAGCTGGTGCTGCACCCGTACACGATGCGCAACGAGAACACCTTCCTGCCCGCCGACTTCCGCAAGGGGGACGACCCGAACGCGTACGGCGACGCGTTCGGCGCCTTCAAGCGCTGGTTCGAGACGGGGATCGACGGCATCTTCACGGACAACTGCGACACCGCGCTGCTGGCCGCCGCGGACTTCCGCGACCGCCGCTGACCGCTCCGGGCCGCCTCGCACGCTGCCCGCCGGCCCGTGCCTCCGAGCCAGGCGGCCGACCGGTCCGATCTCACTCGCACGAGTGATGCGCCGCCCGTTCCGCAACCGCGGACGGGCGGCGTGCGTGCAGCCGCGTATGAGCGAACCCCACGTGCCGCGGCCCGCCTCGCGGGAGCCGGAGCTGCGGGCACTGCTGTGGGCCGAGTGCACCGCCGAGGCCGCGGCGCTGCCCGGCACCGATGCCGAGGACCTGCTCCAGGGCGTCCGGTTGCGCTGGCTGGAGCGACTGCGCGCGTCCGGCCCGCCCGCCGACCCCGCCGCCTGGCTGGCCGCCGCGGTGCGCGCCGAGGCCCGCGGGGGCTCCCGCGGACCGTGCGGGCTGCCGGGGGCCGCCGGACCGCCACCGCCCCGCGCGGCCTGGCCGCAGCGGATCACCGCGGCCGACGGAACCGCCGATCCGGCCAGCGACACCGAGGCGCCGCTGCTGGCCGCCGAGCGCCGCCGCGAACTGGCCGCGGCCGTCGCCCGGCTGCCGGGGCGCTGCCCCGCCCTGCTGGGCGCTCTGCTGTCCCGGGAAGACCCCACATACCCGCAAATCGCCCGTGAGTTGGGAATGTCACAGGGTGCGCTGGGGCCGCTGCGTTCCCGCTGCCTGGAATGCCTGCGCAGAATGCTCGCGGCACAGGTTCCACCACCTGGACTCAGGGGAAGGGTGCGAGAGGCAACCGGCGTCACCAGGGCAGACAGCACGGACACGGCACCCTCACTCTCCCGTGCCCGTGCGCACACAACTTGGGGAGGCATGCGCACATGGGCATGAGCGTGACCATCTCTGCGGCGGACGAACACGACGCCGAACAGATACTGAAGCTCCAGTACCTCTGCTTCCAGAGCGAGGCGGAGCTCTACGGCGACTACCGCATCGAGCCGCTGGTCCAGACGCTGGAGGAACTGCGGGCCGAGCTCGCCGCGGGCTGCGTGCTGGTGGCCCGGCTGGGCGAGGAGGTCGTGGGTACCGTACGCGGCAGCGTCGACGCCGAGGGCACGGCGCGGATCGGCAGGCTGTGCGTGCACCCCCGCCTCCAGGGGCACGGACTGGGCGGCCGGCTGCTCGCCGCCGTCGAGTCCCACCTGGCCGACGCGTTCGGGCCCAAGCGCTACCACCTGGTGACCGGCAGCCGCAGCGAGAGCAATCTGCGCCTGTACCGGCGGCTGGGCTACACCCCGGTCGGTACCGAGCGCGACCGCCGCGTGACGCTGGTGGCGCTCGCCAAGGACGCCGCGGAGTACGCCGCCAGCGCCTAGGCTCCGGCAGCCGCCGGGCTGTGGTGGCCGCGCCGCAGCCACCACAGCCCCGTCACCGGCAGCAGCACCGGGATGAACAGGTACCCCATGCCGTAGTCCGACCACACCGTGGCATCCGGGAACGCGGACGGCTCCACCAGCGTCCAGGTGCCCACCGCCAGCACGCCGAACAGCTCCAGCGCACAGCAGGCGAGGGCGGCCCTCCTGGCCCCCTCGCCGCCGCGCACCAGGGACAGCGTGATGAACGCGTACACCAGCGCGGCCGCCGCCGAGAGCAGATAGGCCAGCGGCGCCTCGTGGAAGCGGGTGGAGAGCTGGACGGCCGAGCGCGAGGCCGCGCCCACCGTGAAGATCCCGTACAGCGTGACCAGGAGCTTGCCCGGTCCGGTGCTGATCCCCGCGCGCCCGCTCGCGGCCGCCGCGCCGTCCGCCGGGGTGCCGGCCGCCTCGTCCCTCGTGTCCTCAGCCACCGGTACCGCCTCCCCAGATGTCGTACAGCCGCACCTGGAGCACCGCCAGCACGACGGCGCCTGCGACCACCGTCAGCGAGCCCCACTTGGTGCGCTCCGTCAGTGAGAGCAGCCCCACCACCGGCACGCAGGCCACCACGCCGACCAGGTAGGAGAAGAAGATCACCGAGCCGTCGGCAGCCGTGTGTCCCCGCGCGGCCTGCACGATGCCGACCACGAGCTGGGCCAGCGCGAGCAGGGTCACCACGGCCATGCCGAGGAAGTGCCAGTCCTTGGTGGGCTGGTCGCGGTAGGCCGCCCAGCCGCACCACGCGGCCAGCACGAGCGCGGCCACGGCGAGCGCGACGGTGAGCGGGGTGAGCATGTGAAGGAGTCTAGAAGGGCGTCCGGGCCCGCCGACGTGCGCCCCCGGACGCCCGCGTACGCTGCCCGGCATGAAGTTCGAAGCCCCCGTGACCTTGCTGTTCGACAACGACGGCACCCTGCTCTCCTCGATGGACTCGGTGCTCCGCTGCTGGACGGCCTGGGCGCGGGAGTACGGGATCAGCCCGGAGGACTTCGCCGCCGTCGAGCTGCACGGGCGCCCGGCCGCGGACATCGTGGGCGATCTGCTGCCCGCCGAGCGGGTCCCCGAGGCCGTGGCCCGGATCGGCCGGATGGAGATCGAGGACGTGGCGCGGGGCGGCGCCGTCGCACTGCCGGGCACGGCCGAACTGCTGGCCGCGCTGCCGGAGGGCAGCTGGGCCGTGGTCACCTCGGCCACCCGCGAACTGGCGGAGGCCCGGCTGCGTGCGGTGGGCGTCGAGGCGCCGTTCCTCGTGGCCGCCGACGACATCACCCGCGGCAAGCCCGATCCGGAGCCCTTCCTGCTGGCGGCGCGGAAGCTGGGCGCCGACCCCGCGCGGTGCGTGGTCTTCGAGGACGCGCCCGCCGGATTGGAGGCGGGCCGCAGGGCGGGCATGGGCACCGTGGGGTTGGCCACAACGCACCCTCGCGAGGAGCTGCGCGCCGACGTCGTCGTCGAGCACCTCGGTTCGGTGACGGCCCAGGTCACGGCCTCGGGCGTGACCGTCGTCGCGGAGGACTGAACGCGGCGGGGACGGCGGTGCGGTGTCCCGCGGTGTCCATTCGACCGTCCGCGATGCGGACAGAGTGCGCCGTGCCGTCGGCCCTGTCTGATTTACTTTGCCCCATGAACACGACGAGCTGCCGCACCCTGGCGACCGAGGCGACGATGGCGCCCGGTGCTCGTTGTATGCCTGTGCGCGCCTGGCCGTCGCCCACCGGGCGAATGTGTGCCCGCTGAGGGCCCCCGCCTGAGCTGACCGAGGCGACTCGCGCCCCGAAGCGAGTCACACGCCCGCGTGCCGAGCACCGCGGGCAGAGCCGCTCCCGCCGTTCCCGCCCACCGGGCCGGAGGCCGGGGAGCACACCGTCCGCGCCCTGTGCGACGCAGCTGTGGATCCGCTCTGCCCGTACCGCTGCCGCACGCCTGCCCGGACGGCACCGCAAGCGCTCATCCCACCGACACCACGGACGATTCTGTGATCACCACAACGGACCTCACAAAGGTCTACCGCACGCGGGACCGCGAGGTCACCGCGCTGGACGGCGTCGACCTCCACGTCGAAGAAGGCGAGGTGTTCGGCGTCGTCGGCCGCAGCGGGGCCGGGAAGTCCTCGCTCATCCGCTGCGTCAACCTGCTCGAACGCCCCACCTCCGGCACCGTCACCGTCGACGGCCAGGACCTCACGGCCCTGGCCGCCCGCACCGGCAGCGGCAACCGCGCGGGCAGGGAGCTCCGCGCGGCCCGCGCCCGGATCGGCATGGTCTTCCAGCACTTCAACCTGCTGTCCTCGCGCACCGTGCTCGGCAACGTCGAACTGCCGCTGGAGATCCTCGGCCACTCCGGACAGCAGCGCACCCGCAAGGCGCACGAGTTGCTCGACCTGGTCGGACTCGCCGACCGGGCGGGGTCCTACCCCGGCCAGCTCTCCGGCGGCCAGAAGCAGCGGGTCGGCATCGCGCGCGCCCTCGCGGGCGACCCCAAGGTGCTGCTCTCCGACGAGGCGACCTCCGCGCTCGACCCGGAGACCACCCGCTCCGTGCTCCGGCTGCTGCGCGATCTCAAGGAGCAGCTCGGCCTCACGGTGCTGCTGATCACGCACGAGATGGACGTCGTCAAGGCGGTCTGCGACTCGGCCGCGCTGATGCGGAACGGGCGCGTCACCGAGTCCGGCACGGTCGCCGAGCTGCTGGCCACGC
The DNA here is from genome assembly GCF_042869575.1 of Streptomyces sp. NPDC006925. NCBI lineage: Bacteria > Bacillati > Actinomycetota > Actinomycetes > Kitasatosporales > Streptomycetaceae > Streptomyces > Streptomyces sp. NPDC006925. The sequence continues at coordinate 36,016 of NZ_JBIAGB010000035.1, read as the reverse complement.
CCGGCTCCGAGCTGGCCGGCGAACTCTTCCCGGTCGGCGGGGAGCCCTCGGCGCCCGGCCGCACGGTCGTCGACGTCACCTTCCACGGCGAGACGGCGACCGAGCCGGTGATCTCCAAGCTGTCGCGGACCTACAACGTCGACATCTCCATCCTGGGCGCCGCGATGGACACCGTCGCCGGAAAGCAGGTGGGCCGGATGCGGATCGAGCTGCCCGGCGGATTCGAGGAGAACGTGGTGCCGATCGGATTCCTGCGCGAGCAGGGCCTGACCGTCGACGTCGCCGCGGTCGCCGGCGGTGCCGCGGACATCGCCGGCGACCCGTCCGGCGACCGGAGCGCGGAAGCGGTGGCGGCCCCGGCCGGGCAGTCCGCCGCACGCACCGAGGGAGGTGCCGAGTGAGCTGGTCACAGATGCAGCCGCTGCTGTTCCAGGGCTTCTGGGACACGCTCTACATGGTCGGCTGCTCCGCGCTCGTCGCGCTGGTCGGCGGTCTGCCCCTGGGGCTGCTGCTCGTCCTCACCGACAAGGGCGGCATGCTGCGGAACACGCCCGTGAACCGCGTGCTCGGCGCGCTGGTGAACGTGGGCAGATCGCTGCCGTTCATCATCCTGCTGATCGCGCTGATCCCCTTCACCCGCTTCGTCGTGGGCCAGTCGGTCGGCTCCACGGCCGCCGTGGTGCCGCTCGCCATCGGCGCGATCCCGTTCTTCGCGCGGCTGGTGGAGACCGCCGTCCGGGAGGTCGACCGGGGCCTGGTCGAGGCGGTGCAGGCGATGGGCGGCGGCACTCCCACCGTCGTCTTCAAGGCGCTGCTCCCGCAGGCGCTGCCGTCCCTGGTGGCCGGACTGACCACCACCGTGATCGTGCTGATCGGGTACTCGGCGATGGCGGGCACCGTCGGCGGCGGCGGACTCGGCTCGGTGGCCGTGCAGTACGGGTACCAGCGCTTCGAGACCGGCGTCATGGTCGCCACGGTCGTCGCGCTGATCGTCGTCGTCACCGCCGTGCAGCTGGTCGGCGACGCCGTCGTGCGGCTGCTGACGGCCCGCGGCGGCGGAGGGGGCGCCGACGGGGGCGCCGGGCGGCGGCTCGCCAGGCTGGGGCGCGGCCGTACCGCCGCGGTGGCCGCCGCCGTCGTCGTCCCGCTGGCCCTGATCGGCTACGGCGTCGGCCGGGGCGGTGAGGACGAGCAGACTCTCACAATCGCCGCCTCGCCCACCCCGCACGCCGAGATCCTGGAGTACGTCGACAAGCACCTCGCCGAGAAGGAGGGGCTGAAGCTCGACATCCGCAGGTTCAACGACTACGTGGTGCCCAACACCGCCACCGAGAGCGGCGAGGTCGACGCCAACTTCTTCCAGCACAAGCCCTACCTCGACGACTTCAACGAGAAGCAGCACACCCACATCCGGCCGGTCGTCGACGTCGAGCTGGAGCCGCTGGGCCTCTACTCCAGGAAGGAGAAGAGCCTCGAGGGCATCGGGTCCGGCGACACCGTGGCCGTCCCCAACGACAGCACCAACGAGGGCCGCTCCCTGCACCTGCTGGACGAACACGGGCTCATCGAGCTGAAGCCCGGTGCGGGGCCGGAGGCCACCCTCGGCGACATCGCCGACGCCAAGGGCCTCAAGTTCAAGGAACTGGAGGCCGCGGCGGTCCCCCGCGCTCTCGACGATGTGGACGCCGCCGTCGTCAACGGCAACTACGCCGTCGACGCCGGGCTCAACCCCGCTTCGGACGCGCTGGTGGCGGAGAAGGCCGAGGGCAACCCGTACGCCAACTTCCTGGCGGTCAAGGACGGGAAGCAGGACGACCCGCGGATCCGGAAGCTGGCAGAGCTGCTGAACTCCCCCCAGGTGAAGAAGTTCATCGAGGACAAGTACCAGGGGGCGATCGAACCGGTCTTCGGGCCTGTGGGATCGTGAGCCCACGGCCTGAACCGGGGAAAGTCCCCGTGTCGACAAGTCTCTGATCAGCGCCGGGTCCCCCTGTCGGGGCGGGCCCGGCGCTGCGCATCCCGGTGCCGATGCTGCATGCTGTGCACCCCGACGTGTAGGAGCGGCGCATGACCTCGACCTTCCCGGACATCTCGATCAGCACGGACCGGCTCGTGCTGCGCCCGTTCGAGGAAGCGGACGTCCCCGCGCTGACCGCGATGATGGCCGACGACCAGATCACCGCCTGGCTGGCGTCGCCCGTGCCCTACGACGAGGGCCGGGCCCGGGACTTCGTCACCCGCAGCGCCCCCGCCCGGCGCACCTCCGGCGACGGCATCGTCTTCGCCGTGACCGAACTGCTCACCCAGCGGCTCGTCGGTCTGGTCGAGTTGCACGGCGCGGACTGGCGGGTACTCTCCGCCCACGCGCTCTACGCCACCGCCTCCTGGGCCCGTGGCGAGGGGTACGCCTCCGAGTCGCTGGCGGCCGTCGCCCACTGGCTCTTCCAGGACCAGAAGTTCGAACGCCTGGAGCTGCGCACGGCGGCCGACAACACCGCAGCCCAGCAGGTGGCCCAGAAGCTGGGCTGCATCAGCGAGGGGGTGCTGCGCAACGCGTGGATAGCCCGCACCCGCACCGAGAACTTCGGGGCCTCGCGGACCGGGGCCCAGGGCGGCTGGGCGGAGATCCGCACCGACCTCATCGTCTGGAGCCTGCTGCCCGAGGACCTGGACGGCAGCTTCGACCAGTTCGCCGGAACCGGCGGCTACGCGCCCCACCCCGGCTGGCCCCGGCGGCACTGACACCGCCTGCCGGGCCCGGGGGCGCGGACCGCCGGAAGCGGCGGGGTGCGCGGACGCTGCCCCGCCGCGACAGGGGGTACGCTCTGTGGGCCCGACCTGCGATGTGCCCAGACCAGCCAGGAGACACCCACCATGGCCGACCGCGTCACCGTGATCGGGTGGGACGGTTCGCCGCTGACCGACGCAGCCCGCTCGGCGCTCGCGGCGGCCACCCTCGTCGCCGGAGCGGCGCACCATCTCGCCCTGCCCGAGGTCCCGCCACGCGCCGAGCGCATCCGGCTCGGCAGCACCTCCCTCGCGGCGCGGCGCATCGCACGCCACCGCGGCACGGCCGTCGTCCTGGCCGACGGCGACCCCGGCTTCTTCGGCGTCGTGCGCACCCTGCGCGCCCCCGAGCACGGCCTGGAGGTCGAGGTCGTGCCCGCCGTCTCCGCGGTCGCCGCGGCTTTCGCCCGCGCCGGGATGCCCTGGGACGACGCCCAGCTCGTGGTCGCCACCAGCCGAACGCTGCGCCGCGCGGTCAACGTCTGCCGCGCACACAACAAGGTCGCCGTGCTCACCTCGCCCGGCGCCGGGCCGGCCGAACTCGCCCTGCTGCTGAACGGGGTCCACCGCACCTTCGTCATCTGCGAGGCGCTGGGCACCGAGCGCGAGCAGGTCACCGTCCTCACCTCGGACAAGGTCGCCGACCACACCTGGCGCGACCCGAACGTGGTGATCGTCGTCGGGGGCAGCGGGGCGGGCGCCGACAGCGGCGCCACCCAGGGCACCGGATGGCTCGCGGGCCACGAGGTCGGCTACCCGCCCGCGGTCCGCGGCTGGGCCCTGCCGACGGCCGAGTACGCCGGAGAGCCCGCGGAGGGGAGCGGCGGCGGGCCGGCGGCGGGCGAGCCGGCGCAGTTGCGTGCCGCCCAACTGGCCTGGCTGGGGCCCCGCACGGGAGACCTCGTCTGGGACATCGGCGCGGGCAGCGGCGCGTTCGCGGTGGAGGCCGCACGGTTCGGGGCCGCGGTCATCGCCGTCGACAGCGACGCCGACGCCTGCGGCCGCGGCTACGCCGCCGCGCGGCGCTTCGGCGTCCAGTTGGAGATCGTGCACGGCGTCGCGCCGCACATCCTGGAGGACTTGCCCGAGCCCGATGTGGTGCGGATCGGCGCCGGGGGCACGGCCACCGTCACCGCCGTCGCGGACCGCCGCCCCGCCCGCATCGTCACGCACGCCGGCACCCGGGACGAGGCCGAGGCGGCCGGACGGGCCCTCGGGGAGCGGGGATACGCCGTCGAGTGCGCCCTTCTCCAGTCGGTGCGGCTGGAGACGGCCGGGTGGACGGAGACCGAACGCTCCGTCGTCTTCCTGCTGTCCGCCGTCCGGAACTGAACCTCTGTGACGTCGTGCGTGACGAACCGCGACGAAGTGCGCTTTCCCTCCCACCCCTGGCGGGCGGGGTCGGCCGTGCCGGGTAGGCTGATGGACTGTTGTGCCACCGTTCGGGGTTGACGCTTCGTCCGCCGTTGTCCGAATGGTGTAGCCGAAGGCACGTGCCGCACAGAGTGCGTGCTCGTTCTTCATCTGCGGGGCGCGGCGGTCCGTCCGCCGGTTGGAAGGAGCACTAGCGATGGGCGAGGGGAACGCATGACTGACACCGGTCAGATCCCGGGCGAGGGGCTGCCGGAGAACGCAGGCGGGCAGCAGCCGGAGGGACAGCCGGACATCCCGGGCTCCGGCGGCTACTCCTTCGCCGACGGCAGCGGCGATGTCCCGGACGCGGCCCCGGCGCACTCCGCTCACGCCGCGCACGTTCACCACGATCCTCATGCGAACCCCGAGAACCACGAGCCCCACGAGGAAGAGGACCTGCTGCTGATGCCCTCCGCGCAGGGTGCCTGGAACGAGCAGCCGACGCCCGGGCAGCCGGCAGGCCAGCCCCTGCAGGAGGGCGGATACGGATACGGGTACGACCCGTACGGACAGCCGCAGCAGGACGCCGCCCCCCCGCCGCAGGACGGCGGATACCCCTCCGGAACGGAGTACGGACCGGACGGTGCACCGGCACCGCACGACGCGGCCGGTGCAGACGCGTACGCGCAGCACGGGTACGGGCCGCAGGACGCCGCGTACCAGCAGGAGGCTCAGGCCGCCGTGCAGCCCGTCCCGGCCGAGGAGCAGGCCGGGGTGGCTGGAGCGGATCAGGGAGCGCACGAGGCCGACGGCCGGGACTCCGGCGCGTACGACATGAGCGCCGTGCGCGCCCCCCAGCAGCCGCAGCCCGCGCACCCCACGACGCAGGGCACTTCCGGCCCCGGCCCGCGCCGCCCGCTGCACCTCGGGCCGCCGGTGCCCGAGCAGTCCGGCACCGTGCGCCCGCTCTCCGAGCGCGCCGCCGCGCAGCCCGCAGCCTCGGCCCCGCAGGCCGCACCGGTGCAGGGCGCGCCGCAGCCGTCCGCCGGGGAGGGCCACCCCGCGGCCGAGCAGCAGCCCGCGCCCGCTCAGCAGGACTCCGTCCCCTCCGCCGCGGAGGAGACGCAGGCCGCGGAGGCGGCGGGTGCTGCTCCGACCGAGCAGCAGGCCGGCGACCTCCCGGCGACAGCACCTGCTGTCATGGACCCGCAGAGCGCCGCTCCGGCAGCACCCGACCAGTCCGGCGCCCCGCAGCCGGGTCCGCCCGCGCCGGCAGCCGAGCAGCCCGGAGCGCAGGCTTCACCGGAGCCTCAGCAGCCCCAGCAGCCCGTACCGGAGACCGGTGCGCAGGCCGCCCCGGCCGCCGCAGCGGCCCCGGCGCCGCAGCCCGACCAGGCCGCACCGTCCGCCGAGGAGCCGCTGCCGGGACCGCAGCTGGGCCAGCTCCCGTCCCAGCAGGACGTCCGGGCCCCGCAGCCCGTCCCCGCCGAGGCCCCCGCCCCCGCCGACGAATCCCCTGCCGACGCCCCCGCGGCGCCGCCAGCGGCCGACGCCGCCGCGGCGCCGCCAGCGGCCGACGCCCCCGCGGCGCCGCCAGCGGCCGACGCCGCCGCGGCTCCCGCGCCGCCCGAAGAGCAGACGGACGACGTGGCGCAGCACCCCGCCCAGCCTCATGGAGCGCCCGCCGGGAACGGTCCGGCCCCCGCTGCCGCGGTACCCCCGGAACCGGAAGGGGAGGCACCCGGGCAGGACGGCCCCGTCAACGACACCGTGCCCGGACCGCGCCGGGAGGCGCAGCCCGGCGAGGCGCCCACCGTTCCCGCGCAGGGCGGTGAACCGGTACGCCAGCAGGAGGCGGCCGTACCGCCCTCGACCGCTCCTCCGATAAACCAGGACCCGGAGCACCCCGCCGGCCACCGGTCGGACAGCCCCGTGATCCCCGAGCAGGCAACAGCACCAGACTCCCCGGGCACCACCGCGTCCGAGGCGCAGCCCGTTGAGGAGCCCGAGCCCATGCCAGTCCCCGAAGCCGCTGCTCCCGGGACGGCGGCGGACGCGCCCCCCGGCACCCCCGAGAACGCCACCGCGGCCCCCGAAGCCGCCGTCCCCGCCCCGGCAGCCGAAGCCGCAGCGCACGGTGCGGGCCCGGCACCGGCCGCGGCGGCGCCGGAGGCCGCAGCCGGGGGAGAGGCGCCGCAGACCCCGGCCGAGCCCACCGCCGAGGTACCGGACGCAGCGGCGGACGACACCGCCGCTGCTGCGGAGCCCGCCGCGGAGCCCGCTCCGTCCGCCGCACCCGAGCAGCCCGCCGGGGACGCCGGCCCCTCCGGCGGAGAGCCCGCGGAGCCGCTGCCCGCGGACGGCACCCCGGCGACCGGCCCGGCCGCCGCCGAGCAGCACGCCGCCGACACCTCGCCGGGAGGGCCCGGCACGGAGTCCCCGGACCCCGCCGACAGCGCTGCCGTGCCCACCGACGGCGCGGCCGCCGAGGCGCAGGCCGCCGACGGCCCGTCCGCCGAGGCCGCCGAATCCGGTGCGGCGTCCGGCCCCGCGCCGTCCGCGGAAACCGCTGCCGCCGCCGAGACCACGGATGCGGCGGCCCCGGCCCCCGAGGCCGCTCCCGCCGGGCCCTCGCCGACGGCCGCAGCCGCCCCCGAAGCCCAGCCCGAGGCTTCCGCCGGACCCCCGGACGGGGCGCTCGCCGCAGACGCGGGCACCGACCCCGACCTCACCGGCGTGCCGGAGCCCGCCGGGGAACCGGTCCGCGACGCGGCCACCGTCGACCCGGCCACCGACGGTGAATCCACCGTCGGCCGGCCTGCCGAGAACGAAGGCCCCGGGAGCGGGACTCCCGGCGACCAGGCTCACGAGAGCGAGGCTCCCGACGAGCAGGCCCCCGCGGGCGAGGCTCCCGAGGGCGGGGCCGCACAGGACGAGCCCGCAGCCGCCGCCCCCACGGGCGAGCCCGCGCCCGGGTTCGCCGAGGCCGAGCGGGAAGCCGTACACCGGCTGATGCGCGAGCGGCGCGACATCCGCAACGGCTTCCGGTCCGACCCGATCCCGCACGAGGTGCTGCTCCGCGTCCTGGAGGCGGCGCACACCGCGCCCAGCGTGGGGCACTCCCAGCCCTGGGACTTCGTGGTCATCCGCTCCGAGGAGACCCGGCGCGCCATGCACGAGCTGGCCGAGCGGCAGCGCCAGGCGTACGCCAAGTCGCTGCCCAAGGCCCGCGCGAAGCAGTTCAAGCAGATGAAGATCGAGGCGATCCTCGACACCCCCGTCAACATCGTCGTCACCGCGGACCCGACGCGCGGCGGACGCCACACACTGGGGCGGCACACACAGCCGCAGATGGCCCCCTACTCCTCGGCGCTGGCCGTGGAGAACCTGTGGCTCGCCGCGCGGGCCGAGGGCCTGGGCGTGGGCTGGGTCAGCTTCTTCGACGAGCGCGAGATGGTCCGCGCGCTGGAACTGCCCGAACACCTGGAGGTCGTCGCCTACCTGTGCGTGGGCTACGTCGACGAGTTCCCGGGCGAGCCGGAGCTGATGCAGGCCGGCTGGTCCAAGCGGCGCCCGCTGTCGTGGGTGGTCCACGAGGAGTCCTACGGGCGCCGGGCGCTGCCCGGCGCCGAGCCCACCGGCATGCTGGCCGAGACGCTCAGCACCATCCGCCCGCTGGACGCCAAGGCGCTCGGCGAGGCGTGGGAGCGGCAGAAGCGGATGACGAAGCCGTCCGGGGCGCTCGGCATGCTGGAGATCATCTCGGCCCAGCTGTGCGGCCTCTCCCGCAAGTGCCCGCCCCCGGTGCCCGAACCGGCCGCCGTCGCGGTCTTCGCGGGGGACCACGGGGTGCACCAGCAGGGCGTGACCCCCTGGCCCCAGGAGGTGACCGCGCAGATGGTGGCCAACTTCCTCGGCGGCGGCGCCGTCTGCAACGCGTTCGCCAACCAGGTGGGTGCCGAGGTGTGCGTCGTGGACGTCGGCGTCGCCGCCGAACTGCCCACCACCCCCGGTCTGCTGCCGCGCAAGGTACGGGCCGGCACGGCGGACATGACCGCGGGCCCCGCGCTGACCCAGGAGGAGGTCGAGCGGGCCCTGGAGGTGGGCATCGAGACCGCCCGCGACCTGGTCGCGGCGGGCAACAAGGCGCTGCTCACCGGCGAGATGGGCATCGCCAACACGACGGCCTCCGCGGCGCTGATCGCCGCCTGCACCGGCGCGGACCCCGCCGAGGTCACCGGGCGCGGTACGGGCATCAACGACGAGACGCATGCCCGCAAGGTCGAGGTCGTGCGCCGCGCGCTGGAGCTGCACCAGCCCGACCCGGCCGACCCCCTGGGCATGCTCTCGGCGTTCGGCGGACTGGAGCACGCCGCGATGGTCGGGCTGATCCTCGGCGGTGCCTCGCTGCGCACTCCGGTCATCCTCGACGGCGTCAGCGCGGGGGCCGCCGCGCTGGTCGCGCGAGCCGTGGCCCCCGAGGCGCTCGCCGCCTGCATCGCGGGGCACCGCAGTGCCGAACCCGGTCATGTCGCCGCGCTCACCAAGCTGGGGCTGCGTCCGCTGCTCGACCTCGACCTGCGGCTCGGCGAGGGGACGGGTGCCCTGCTGGCCCTGCCCATGGTGCAGAGCGCGGCCCGCGCGATGCACGAGGTCGCCACGTTCGACGCGGCGGGCGTCACCGAGAAGAGCTGAACGGTTCCGCGCCACGCGGCGGGCACCTCCGGCAGCCACCGGAGCGTTCCCGCCGCGCGGCCCGTCCAGCGCGTCGGCGGCACCCCGGTACCACGGGGGACGCCGACCTGCCCCGTGACCTGCGAGACAGCGCCGCTCGGCGGTCCCGCACTAGGCTGTTCCTCACCGTCCCCGCCGCTCCACCGCCGCAGCGGCGTCGTCCTCGGCCCGGTGGACGAGCCGGCCCGCCCTCTCGAGAAGGATGCCGTCCCAGATGTCGGAAACCTCCGCCACTCCCGCCTACCCTGTAGGACTCCGTCTGGACGGCCGCCGCGTCGTACTGGTCGGCGGCGGCACCGTGGCGCAGCGCCGCCTCCCGGCGCTGCTGGCGGCGGGTGCGCAGGTCACCCTCGTCGCGCCCGAAGCCACGCCCTCCGTCGAAGCCATGGCGACTGCCGGGGAGATCGCCTGGGAGCGCCGCGCCTGGCGGGACGGCGACCTCGCGGACGCCTGGTACGCGATCGCGGCCACCGACGACGCCGCCGTCAACGCCGCCATCGTCGCGGAGGCCGAGGCCCGACGTGTGTGGTGCGTCCGTGCGGACGACGCGGACCGGGGCACCGCCTGGACCCCGGCAACCGGCCGCAGCGACGGCATCACCGTCGCCGTCCTCACCAGCGGGGAGCACGGCGCGGCCGGACGCGACCCGCGCCGCGCTGCCGCCATCCGGGACGCCGTCGTGGCCCGGCTCGGGGACGGCACGCTCGGCGCGGAACAGCGCGGGCCCCGCACCCCCGGCGTCGCCCTCGTCGGCGGCGGACCCGGCGACCCGGATCTGATCACCGTGCGGGGCCGCCGGCTGCTGGCCCAGGCCGACGTGGTCGTCGCCGACCGGCTGGGCCCCCGCGACCTGCTGGACGAACTCCCGCCGCACGTCGAGGTGATCGACGCGGCCAAGATCCCCTACGGCCGGGCGATGGCGCAGGAGGCCATCAACGCGGTCCTGGTCGAGCACGCCAAGGCCGGGCGGTCCGTGGTGCGGCTCAAGGGCGGCGACCCGTTCGTCTTCGGCCGCGGCATGGAGGAGGCCGAGCAACTCGCCGCCGAGGGGGTGCAGGTGACCGTCGTCCCGGGCATCTCCAGCGCGATCAGTGTGCCCGGCGCGGTCGGCATCCCCGTCACCCACCGGGGCGTGGCCCACGAGTTCACCGTCGTCAGCGGCCATGTCGCGCCCGACGACCCGCGTTCGCTGGTCGACTGGACCGCGCTCGCCCGGCTGCGGGGCACGCTCGTGCTGCTGATGGGGGTGGAGAACCTCGGCGCCATCGCCGCGGCGCTCCGCGCGCACGGCCGCCCCGACGACACCCCGGTCGCCATCGTCCAGGAGGGCACCATGGCCACCGAGCGGCGGGTCGACGCCACCCTGGCGACGGCGGCCGACCGCGCGGCGGCGCAGGACATACGGCCACCGGCCGTCATCGTGATCGGCGACGTGGTGGCGGTGGGCCCGACCGCACCGTGATCCGCCGGGCACGCCCCGGACAACCAGCCCGTACGCGGCGGTATCGACGCATTGGCACTTCGAGCGGGACAGGGCAGTATCGGCCTGTGGCTACCTCATCCTCCCCCGGCACCCCCGGCGGCCGGCCGGCCGCCGGGCTCGTCACCGTCGACGAGCCCGACGATCCCCGGCTGGGCGACTACACGGGACTGACCGACGTCGAACTGCGGCGCAGGCGCGAGCCCGCCGAAGGGCTGTTCATCGCCGAGGGCGAGAAGGTGATCCGCCGGGCCCGGCAGGCGGGGTACACGATGCGCTCGATGCTGCTGTCCGCGAAGTGGATCGATGTCATGCGCGACGTCATCGACGAGGTGCCCGCCCCCGTCTACGCCGTCAGCCCGGAGCTGGCCGAGCGCGTCACCGGCTACCACGTGCACCGCGGCGCCCTGGCCTCCATGCAGCGCAAGCCGCTGCCGAAGCCGGAGGACCTGCTGGCCACAGCGCGCCGCGTCGTGATCATGGAGTCGGTCAACGACCACACCAACATCGGCGCCATCTTCCGCAGCGCCGCCGCACTGGGCATGGACGCCGTGCTGCTCTCCCCCGACTGCGCCGACCCGCTCTACCGCCGCTCGGTCAAGGTCTCCATGGGCGCCGTGTTCGCCGTGCCCTACGCCCGGCTGGAGAGCTGGCCGCAGGGCCTGGAGACGGTACGCGACGCGGGGCTCCCGCTGCTCGCCCTCACGCCGGACGAGAAAGCCGTCCCCCTCGACACCGCCACCCGGGACTGCGGGGACCGCACGGCCCTGCTGCTGGGCGCCGAGGGCAGCGGACTGACCACCCGCGCGCTGCGCGCCGCCGACGAGTGGGTCCGCATCCCGATGGCCCACGGAGTCGACTCGCTGAACGTGGGCGCCGCCGCGGCCGTCGCCTTCTATGCGGTCGCGCGGCGGGCCGGCTGAGATGACATTCGGAACGCGTCGGCGGGCCGGCTGAGACGACATTCGGAAACGCGTCGGCGGGCCGCGCGCAGCCCGCCGCCAGAGCGGCGGACCGGCCCGCGGACGCGCGCCGGTCCGCCGGGACCCGCGCGTGCGGGACCGGCTGCCGGGTCACGGCACCCGCGGCCTCCCGGTCACGGCACCTGCACCGAGGTGCTGCCGAGTCCGCGGGCGGGGCCCTCGCATCCCTGGGCCACCGCGATGCCCAGGGCGACCAGCAGGGTCACCGTCACGAAGACGATGAGCCGCTGCCGCAGCAGTCTCCTCTTGCGGGCCGCCGGACCGAGCCCGCCGGGGCGCCCGCGCCGGGCGGCGGGCCGCGGCCCGGTCGGCCTGCCGTTCGCCGTCCGCTCGCCGCCCCGCTGAGCCGGCGGCGCCGCCGGGCGGCGGGGCGGACGCGCGTCCCTGCGCGAGCCGTTGCCCGTCGGATGCGCGCCGTCCCGCGAGGCCCGCGAAGCCCGCGAGGTGCCGGACGCGGTCGAACGTGCCGAGCGGGGAGTCGAGGCCCGGGGGGCGCTTGCCGCCCGCTCGCGCTCCCAGCCGACGGTGTCCCGCTGGGTCCGCTGCTGCATCGGGTCCCGGGGGCGGCGCTCCCCGGCGGGCCGCGCGCCGGATACGGACCGCCCGCCCGTCCCCGGCCGCTCACCGTGCCATGCGGCCCGGGCGCCCGGGGCGGGATCCCCGCCGTCGGACAGGCCGCGGGCCTCCCGCGCCGCGATCTCCTTGAGCCGCAGCGAGAGCTGCAGCGTGCTGGGCCGGTCCTCCGGCGACTTGACGAGACAGGCGTGGACGAGCGGGGCCAGCGCCGCGTGCACGGTGTCCAGCAGCGGCTCCTCGTGCACCACGCGGTAGAGCATGACCTCGGAACTGCCCTGCCCGAACGGGGAGTCCGCCGTGGCCGCGTACGCCAGCGTGGCACCCAGCGCGAACACGTCCGTCGCCGGGGTGACCGCCGCGCCCCGCACCTGCTCGGGCGCCAGGAATCCGGGGGAGCCGACCGCCGTGCCCACATGCGTCAGCGTGCTCGCGCCGGTCGCCCAGGCGATACCGAAATCGATGATGCGCGGGCCCTTGGGGGACAGCAGGATGTTCGACGGCTTCAGATCGCGGTGCACGACACCCGCCTCGTGCACCGCCACCAGGCCCTCGGCGAGTGCGGCGCCGATCGAGGCGACCTGCGCGGCGGGCAGCGGGCCGCTCTCGTTCACCTTGTCGTGCAGCGAGGGGCCCGGCACGTACTGGGTGGCGAACCAGGGACGGTCGGCCTCCAGGTCCGCGGCCACCAGCCGGGCGGTGCACCCGCCGCGGATCCGCCGCGCGGCGGACACCTCGCGTGCGAAGCGGGAGCGGAATTCCTGGTCCTCGGCCAGGTCCGGCCGGATCACCTTCAGCGCGACCCGCTGGCCGCGCCGGTCGGAACCCAGGTAGACCACGCCCATACCGCCGGCTCCCAGGCGCCGGTGGAGCCTGAACGAGCCGACGACTCGCGGGTCCTCGCGCCGGAGCCGCATCATCGCCATGTCCGTTCCTACCTCCGGTGTCCGGTGGGCGGTGGCCCACCTCCGGCATCCGGTGGGGCAGCAGCCCACCGGTGTCCGGTCCGTCTGACGACCACAGCTTACGGACTGCCGCGGCGAGCCGACGATAGGCCGCGCACGCGGCGCCAGACGGGATGTCAGAGCCCGGTCGTCGAAGGGGACTCCACCGGGCGCGCCGGTTCCGCACGCCTGCGCGCCCCCGGTCCCGCGCCGTCAAACCCGCCCCGCGGCAGGGTGTTTGACGCGGTGACGGATCCGGTGGGCGCCGCGGCCGACAGCGGTGCCGGACAGCCTGCGCCGTCCGCCCCGCCCGGCCGGAAGGACCGGCTCGACCAGGGCCGGGAGGCGGCGGGGGAGTGAGAGAACTCACCCCCTCGGGCCGTGCGGGGGACCGGGCGGCGGTACCCCCTGGGGGAAGACCCTGGGAGGGCCGGGGACGCCCTCCACCCTGGGGAGTAGGCGGCCCCGCCGCGCGTCATCCTGCGGGAGGCCCCGAGTCGGTACGCGCGCATGACGCCGCCGCAGGCAGCCCTGCCTAATGTGGTTGTCGAGCGGCGGGCGCAGCACTCGTCCCCCGAGGTCGGACGTCCGCCGCTCCAGACAACGATCAGGAGCGGATCATGGCGTACACGGCCGGGCGCGCGGCGCCCGCGGGGAAGGGGCGGCTCGCGGCACTCGCGGATCTCGGCGCCCGCCCCGGCGGCCGTCGTCATCCGCTGGTGGCCGCCGCCATGGTGCTGCCACTCGCCCTCCTCCTCGGCCTCGTCTCGGGCTGGGGCCGGATGGTGCTGACACAGGCGTCGTCCGTGGTCGGAATGCTGGGGTCCTGAGCGGCCCCGGGCCCGGTGGAGCGGACCGGGTCGGGGACTTCCGGCTCTACAGCCCCGTGGGGACGGGGGTGCGGCGGACGGCACGAGGCCCGGGCAGCTGGGGAGCTGCCCGGGCTCTCGCGTATCCGGCGGCCGGTCCGGTGCTCCGGACGCCGCCCTCGGAACAGCGGTGCGCCCTGCGGTGCCCGCGTCGAACCCGTGGAGTACTCGTGGCCGATCCTGAGAGTCCCGGCGGCAGCCGCGCGCTGCACCAGTCCCTCGCCGTACTCGCCGGCGACCCCCGGGGGCAGGGCGACGTGCTCGCCGACCGTTCCGATGCCGCCGTCGTGCGGGTCGGCGACCGGGTCGCCAAGGCGCACGCGCCCGACGCGGAAGTACCCGCGCTGGAGGTGCGGATCCGGGTCGCCGCGGCCCCGGAGTACCGCGGGGTGCTGCTGCCCCCCGCCTCCGGCGGCGCCACCTCCCCGCTGCCCGGCGGTCGTCTCGGCAGCGTCTGGCCCCTCGGCGCCCCGGTCGACCCGGACGACGCGGCGGCAGCGCCCTGGGGAGCGGCGGGTGTGCTGCTGGCCCGGCTGCACACGGCGCCGCTCCCGGCGCCCGCACGGCTCCCCGGTCCGCTGCCGCCGATGCGCGGCCCGGCCAAGGCGGCCCGGGCCCTGGAGCGGATGCGGCGGGCACCCCGGGGTGCGCATGGCGCGTCGGCGGAGGCCGTCGAGCGCGCATGGGCCGGGCTGCCGCCCTGGTGCCGGGACGAGGAGCCGGGCCCGGCCCCCCGCACCCTGTGCCACGGCGACTTCCACCTCGGCCAACTCGTCCGCCATCCGCGGCCCGACGGGCCCTGGCAGCTCATCGACATCGACGACCTCGGGCTGGGCGATCCGGCCTGGGATCTGGCGCGGCCCGCCGCCTGGTTCGCGGCCGGCCTCCTCCCGGCGGCGGTGTGGGAGTGCTTCCTCGGCGCCTACACCCGGACCGTCGAGATCGCAGCGGCGGCCGGTGCCGTCCGCGCCGAGCTCGTCCCGCACGGCTTGGCCGGTGCCGACCCGTGGCCGTATCTCGACGCGCCGGCCCGGGCGTTGACGGTGCAGGGCGCGGCGCTCGGCGTCGCGAAGGCCGGCACCGAGGGCCGTTCCCTGGACGAGGCGGAGGAGGCGTGCGTGGCCGCGTGCGCCCGGATCGCGGCTCTTTCGCAGGCCCCGAACTCCTCGCGGCCCGGGGGCCGTAGGCTGGAGCAGTGCCGACCGGGACCGGGGGTGTCCGGTCACCGGTGAGGGATCCGGTGGGCAACCGGTAGGGAGAGGAATCCGACGAATGATGCAGTGTCCCAAGTGCGGTGCGCCGATGCACACGTACAACCGCAGCGGTGTGCAGATCGAGCAGTGCGGCAGCTGCCGGGGAATCTTCCTCGACTACGGCGAGCTGGAGGCTCTCACCAGGCTGGAGGCGCAGTGGGGGCAGTCGGCGCCTCCGCCGCCGCCCGGACCGCAGGGCTACTCCGCCGGACCGGCCTGGGGCGCGCCGCAGCACGGCTCGTACGGCCACGGCCATCACGGTCACCATGGGCACCACGGCCATCACGGTCGCCGTGGCTTCGGGCGGATGCTCTTCTCCTCCTGAGCGCGGATCCGCCCCACGGCGCGGGAGCCCGTGACGGATGAGTCCGCGGCACGGGAGCCCGGAACAGCACGAGGGCCCCGGCGAAACCGCCGGGGCCCTCGATCAGGTGTGGACGATACTGGGATTGAACCAGTGACCTCTTCCGTGTCAGGGAAGCGCTCTCCCGCTGAGCTAATCGTCCGTGCGCGGTACTGGGATTGAACCAGTGACCTCTTCCGTGTCAGGGAAGCGCTCTCCCGCTGAGCTAACCGCGCGGAAGGTCCGGAGGTGACCGGACCCGGTGGACGATACTGGGATTGAACCAGTGACCTCTTCCGTGTCAGGGAAGCGCTCTCCCGCTGAGCTAATCGTCCTTGGAGGTGGAGACGGGATTTGAACCCGTGTAGACGGCTTTGCAGGCCGTTGCCTCGCCTCTCGGCCACTCCACCAGGTGCGGGGTCCGGGAGGTCCCCACATCGAGCGGACGACGAGATTCGAACTCGCGACCCTCACCTTGGCAAGGTGATGCTCTACCAACTGAGCCACGTCCGCAGTGCCTTTTCCGGGACGCACCCGGGAGGCCGTCCCCGGGGCGCTTGCGCCTCGGCGACGTGTTGAACTTTAGCGGATTCCCGTGCCAGCTCAAATTCCGTTTCCGCAGCGTGGTCGCCCCCGCCGTCCTCATAGACTCGAAACCGTGTCCGATCTGACCCCGCTCGCCCGCTTGGGCGGCCACCTCGCCACCGATCTCCGCGACGTGACCAGCGACCCCGAGGCGCTCGACTCCTCGGGGTGGTGGGCCGTCGTCGCCGACTACGAGGGCGGGCTGTGCTGCGCCCGCTTCGGCGACGTACGCCCGGCGCCGCTCCCCGCGCCGGTGCCCGGCCGCTGGCGCGGCCCGGCAGCCGGTGACTGGGTCAGCTCGCTGGACCGCGCCGCCTACACCGAGGGCGTGCGGCGGATCCGTGCCGCCATCGGCACCGGAGACGTCTACCAGGTCAACCTCTGCCGGGTGCTGTCCGCGCCGCTGCCGGACCCCGCCGCCGGGGCCGCCGACATCGACCAGCTCACCGCCCGGCTCGCCGTCGGCACCCCGGCGGCCTACGCGGGCACCGTGCGTCTGCCGGCGCACGGCGTGGAGATCGCCACGGCCTCCCCGGAGCTGTACCTGCGGCGCGCGGACCGCACCGTCGAGTCCGGCCCCATCAAGGGCACCGGCCGCTCCGCGGCCGACCTGGGGGAGAAGGAGCGGGCCGAGAACGTGATGATCACCGACCTGGTCCGCAACGACCTCGGCCGGGTGTGCGTGCCCGGCTCCATCACCGTTCCCGCCCTGTGCGCGCCCGAGCCCTACCGGAACCTGGTCCACCTCGTCTCCACCGTCCGCGGCGAGCTGCCGGAGGCCGCCGGGCCCGCCGCCCGCGGAGCCGGCGGATGGGCGCAGCTGCTGGCGGGCACCTTCCCGCCCGGCTCGATCACCGGCGCGCCCAAGTCCTCCGCGCTGCGGCTGATCGACACGCTGGAGACGGCGCCGCGCGGCCCGTACACCGGCGGCATCGGCTGGGTCGACGCCGACCGTGGAACGGGCGCGCTGGCCGTCGGCATACGCACGTTCTGGATCGAGCGGGACCACCCGCGCCCGCTGCTGCGCTTCGGCACGGGTGCGGGGATCATCTGGGACTCCGATCCGGAGCAGGAATGGCGGGAGACGGAACTGAAGGCTTCCCGGCTGCTCGCGGTAGCGTCGGGGGAGTACGACGAGAATTCCAAGAACGCCGGGACCGACACGAACGCCGAGGCCACCGCAGCGCGCGGGTCGGCCACACCCGGTGCCCGTCCGGTGACACAGCGGCCCCCAGCGGCTCCCCGAGGTGAACAGCAGTGAAGATCTGGCTCGACGGCGGACTCCAGGACGCACACAGCGCGAACGTCTCCGTGTTCGATCACGGACTGACAGTCGGGGACGGGGTCTTCGAGACGCTCAGGACCGTGGAGGGCACCCCGTTCGCGCTCACCCGGCATCTGCGGCGGCTCGCCTCCTCGGCGCGCGGCCTCGGCCTGCCCGAGCCCGACGCGGCCGAGGTGCGGCGGGCCTGCGACGCGGTCACCGCCGCCAACCCGATGCCCTACGGCAGGCTGCGGATCACCTACACCGGGGGCGTCTCGCCGCTCGGTTCGGACCGCGGCGAGGCGGGCCCCACCCTCGTGGTCGCCCTCGGCGAGGCGACCCGTCGCCCGGACACCACCTCGGTTGTCAGCGTCCCCTGGACCCGGAACGAGCGCGGCGCGGTCACCGGGCTGAAGACCACCTCGTACGCGGAGAACGTCGTCGCGCTCGCCCGCGCGCGGCAACAGGCGGCCACCGAGGCCCTGTTCGCCAACACCCACGGCCGGCTGTGCGAGGGCACCGGGTCCAACGTCTTCGTCGTCCTCGACGGCGAGCTGCACACACCGCCGCTCGCCTCGGGCTGCCTGGCGGGGATCACCCGGGCCCTGGTCCTGGAGTGGGCGGGTGCGCACGAGACGGATCTGCCGATGGCGGCGCTGGAGCGGGCCGAGGAGGTCTTCGTGACCTCCAGCCTGCGTGACGTGCAGGCCGTGGCGCGGCTGGACGGACGTGTTCTGCCCGGCGCGCCGGGCCCGGTCACCGCCAAGGCCATGCGGACCTTCGAGGAGCGTTCGGCGGCCGACATCGACCCGTAGCGGCGCCGCGGGCCGCCGCGGGGACGCGTGCTGGTCCGCGCGATCCGCGGCGCAGCAGGTGGGCACCGGGCGGCCGCCCGGGTAGAACGGCACCGTGACGACCACATTGCGCCCCACCGGTCCGGAAATCCGCCCACCCGAGGGCGGACGCGCGCGCGCCTATGAGATCCGGGTCAACTCCCGCCCCGTGGGCACCGTGCACCTCAGCCGAGCGCCGGAGGACGGCCCGGCGCCCGGGCGGCTGCGGCTGTACGTCGAGCCGGGGGAGCGGCGGCGGGGCCGCGGCGCCGTGGCGGCACTCGCCGCAGAGGAGGTGCTGCGCGGCTGGGGCTGCACCCGTGTCGAGGCGAGTGTCCCGCTGACCCCAGACGCCGAGTCGTCCGCCGAGCCCGACGGGAGCCGTGAGCGGACTCCCGCGGGAGTCCGCCTGCTGGCCGCGCTCGGTTACGCGGAGAGCAGCAGCCATCTGATCAAGTCGCTGCCGTCGCCGCACACCCGCCCCGGGCTGCCCCCGGGCCGCGCGCTGCGCCCGCTGGCCGACGCCGAGTTCGACGCCTGGTGGGAGGAGCAGGCCGCGACCTTCGTCGCCGGGCTGATCGAGAACGGCCACTCCCGGGAGCAGGCCCTCGCCCGGTCCGCGGCCGGGCGGCGCACGCACCTGCCGGAAGGAGCCGCCACGGCGGGGGCCGCGCTGCGCGTCCTCAGCAGCGAGGGCACCGCCGTCGGCACGTTCTGGCTGGGCTTCACCGGGCTGCCCCGCGACGATGTCCACGCCTGGGTCTACGACGTCCGCGTGCGGCCCGGAAGGCGGGGCGAGGGCCACGGACGCGCCCTGATGCTGGCCGCGGAGACGGTCTGCCTGGAGGCCGGGGCGCACCGTCTCGGCCTCAACGTCTTCGCCGGCAACACACCGGCCCGGCGGCTCTACGGTTCGCTGGGCTACCGGACAGTGGAGCGCCACTACCTCAAGCCGCTGCTGTGACGCTCAGGACGCCGCTGCGACAGCCGCCGCTCAGCGCCCCAGCAGCCGGTCGGCGATCTCCTCGATGCGCTCGCGCAGCCCCTCCTGGCTCTTGCCGCCGTCCAGCCGCTGCCCGTCGATGACGTACGTCGGGGTGCCCGTCACCCCGATCGCCTTGCCCTCGGCCTGGTCGGCGTCGACCATCAGCAGATGCCGTCCGTCGATCAGGGCCGTCGCGAACTCGTCCGCGTCCAGGTCCAGGTCGCGGGCCACCTCGACCAGCAGCGTCTCGCCCCGCTCGGTCAGCTCCCCGGTGCGCGCCAGCACCGCCGCGGCGTACTCCTCGCCCCTGCCCTGCTCGTACGCCTCCTCGAACGCCTGGGCGGCCGCATAGGCGTGCTTGTTCTTCTCCAGGGGAAAGTGCCGCAGCCGGATCTCCAGCGCGTCGCCGTACCGCTCCCGCAGGGCCCGCAGATCGGTCTGGGCGCGGTGGCAGTCCGGGCACTGCAGCTCGCACCACACCTCCAGGGTGGCGCGCGGCTGGGGGAGGGTGGTGCCGGAGTCGGTGGGGTTGTCCATGGCGCCAGTCTCTCAGCCCCCAGGAGGGGGCCTACCCGGAGATCTCCCTGAACCGCGGCCCCGGCCATGGCCGCCACCGCCCGGCCGGTGCGACCATGGAGACATGCTCACCACCACCGTCTGCGCCGCGCTCTCCGCGGCCGGCCTGGCCATCGCCTTCCTCACGGCGTGGCGGCGTCGCTTCGCCGCCGCGACGCGGCTGGCCGCCGTCGCGCTGGTGCCGGTCGGGCTGGCGATGTCCGGCCTGGTCGGGCTCGGCGGCAAGATCGGCAGGGCGGTCGGCAGCTGGGCGGCCGATCTGGTGCTCAAGCCCACCGTCTGGGCTGGGTTCGCCGTGCTGGCCTGCGCCGTCGTGCTGTGGATCATCGGCCGCGCGGCCGGGGCCCGTAGTGGATCGGCAGCGTCCCGCCGGGAGACGCGGGCCGCGGAGCCCGCCGCGGGAGCGCCCGCGCTCGGCGCGTCCGGGCCGCCCGCCACCCGGCAGCAGCCCGCGCCCGGCGCGTCCGCGGCAGGCAGACCCGCGGCGGGCAAGGGCAAGGGCAAGGGCGCCGAGCCGGGCGAGGACTTCTCCGACATCGAGGCCATCCTCAAGAAGCACGGCATCTAGCTCCTCCGCCCGGCCGGTCCGGGCCGAGCGACTGCCGTCCCCGTGTGCCGGACCGCCTTAGCACGCGAGACCACGGCACAGCGGGCTTTCCGGCGGAAACCACCGGGAAAGGGGTGGAGCACTCGTCCGGTGCCGCCGGGGCTGCGCCATGATCGCGGCGAGATGGACACGACGCCGAACTCCGCGATCGAGCTCGACGAGCTGCCGCCCTCCGAGCCCAAGGGATGCCTGTACGCACTCTCCCAACCGCCGCTGATGCTGTTCCTCGCCGTGATCGCGGTGCTGCTCGGCGCCGCCGGGGCGCACGACCTGCTGCTGCTCTGACAGGCCGCCGCGGGCCGGGCAGCGGCGGCCACAGCGGGCGGCGCCGGGCGCTCAGCGCGGGACGCTGCTCCCGGTCGACTCCCGCCGGCGCGCCCGGTAGGCGGCGACATGAAGGCGGTTGCCGCAGGTGCGGCTGTCGCAGTAGCGGCGGGAGCGGTTGCGGGACAGGTCCACGAAGACCCGTCGGCAGTCGGGTGCCGAGCAGCGCCGCAGCCGGTCGCGCTCGCCCGCGACGAGGACGAACGCCAGCGCCATGCCGCAGTCGGCCGCCAGATGCTGGGCGACGGAGGCGCCGGGCGCGAAGTAGTGCACGTGCCAGTCGTAGTCGTCGTGATCGGTGAGCTGGGGCGTCGTGCCCGCCTCGGCGACCAGTGCGTTGAGCAGTCCGGCCGCGGTGCGGGTGTCCTCGGCGGCGAACACCTGCGCGAAGCGCTCCCGCACCGCGCGGACGGCACGCACGTCCTCCTCGGACAGCGCGCCGACCCCGCTGACGTTGGTGCGCTCCGCGTAGGAGCGCAGGTCTGCCACGGACACCAGCGTGTCGGGGGTCTCGCCGTCCGCCATGGTGTTCAGCAGCTCGACCGCCTGGTCGAGCGCGCACCGGGTGTCGTGGTTGATCTGCACGGGCCGCTCCTGCCGTGTCCGGGAAATCCTCCGGCCTGAGGGGAAGCCTAGTCGCTGGGCTCCGGCCCGAGGGCGGGTGTTTCCGGACGGTGGCCGCGCCGTCGCCGTACGCAGCGACGCCGCCGCCGCGTACGAGTACGCGGCGGCGGCGTCGCAGTGTGCCGTTACACGAAGCGGTGCCGTGGCACACGGCTGCCGGACCGTCGGCCGTCGCCCCGAGTCGGACGGCCGCGGTGACCGGCGGTCTCAGCTCTCCGCGAGGATGTGCGAGAGCTCGGTGTCGAGGTCGAAGTGGCGGTGCTCGGTACCGGGCGGTACGGCCGCGTCGGTCCGCTTGAGGAAGGATTCCAGTGCCCGCGCCGGGGCCTCGAGCAGGGCCTCGCCCTCCGGGGAACTGAGGGCGATGCAGGCCACGGACTGTCCGTGGCTGCGGGACGGCCAGACTCGGACGTCCCCGGTGCCCGTGGGCCTGTGCAGCCCCTCGGCGAGGAGGTCGCGGGCGAAGACCCACTCCACGGTCTCCTCGGCACCGGTGTGGAAGGTGGCGTGCACGGCGTAGGGGTCCGCCGTGTCGTACCGCAGGCCCGCTGGTACAGGCAGTGAGGACTCGCTCGAAACAACGAGGCGCAGGTGCAGCTCACAGCTCACCGTTGTGTTCATAAGCGCCAGGGCCTTTCGCTCAGTGTGCGCTCGGGGATTCGCACGTCGGCGAAATCGACATGCCACCTACGCGCCGGTTGTAAACCCCTCTGACTGTTTTGTACGGAATCGATTCCTTCGTACGGCTCTTGTAGGTTTGGGAGGTGCCGCCATTCCAGTGAACCGGCCCTGGCCGAAAAGAGTCAGGTACCTTGTCTGTCATGACTGCGGAGAGTGACGCGATGCCGTCTGAGGTCCGGGAGGAGAAACCCCTCGGCTCCCGCGCGCCGAGGTTCGTCCAGGCGTCCCGGCCGCTGCACCTGAGCTGGCGCGTGGTGATCTTCATCGTCGGTCTGGCGATCGTGGCCGGCGGCGTGATCATGCTTCTGCTGCCCGGTCCCGGCTGGCTCGTGATCTTCGGAGGGATGGCGGTCTGGGCGACCGAGTTCGTCTGGGCGCAGCACGTGCTGCGATGGACCAAGCGCAAGTACCGGGAAGGCACCCGGTGGCTCAAGGGCCGCCGCGCGGCCCGCAAGGAGCGCAAAGCGGCCCGGCAGGCGGCCCGGCAGCCTTCCTGATGGTCATGACCACCCGCTGACATGCGGTAATGTTGTGCCCGCCGGCGGGCGATTAGCTCAGTGGGAGAGCGCTTCGTTCACACCGAAGAGGTCACTGGTTCGAACCCAGTATCGCCCACGCCATACGCAGGGCCCGGAAGCGACCAGCTTCCGGGCCCTGCGTCGTAGAGTCCCCGCTCCCGGGAGGGTCGGCCCGTGGATCCGAACCACTACCGCTTCCGCGCCGTCTGGCCGGTCGCGGCTCCGCCGAACCGGGTCTACGCCGCGCTGGAGCGGCTCGACGCGTACCCCGCGTGGTGGCCCCAGGTGCGCGGGTTCGCCCGCACCGGCGAGGACAGCGGTCTCCTGCACATCCGGGCCTCGCTGCCCTACCGGCTCTCGATCGGCCTTCACGCACGGCGCCGCGACCCGGCGGCCGGGATCCTGGAGGTCGGGATGAGCGGCGACCTGGACGGCTGGGCCCGCTGGAGCGTACGCGCCGCCGACGGCGGCAGCGTCGCGCTCTTCACCCAGGACGTGGAGGTCGAGAGGCGCCTGCTGCGCCTGCTGGCCGTCCCCGCCCGGCCCCTCTTCGTCGCCAACCACCGGCTGATGATGCGCGGCGGTCTGCGCGGTCTGCGGACCCTGCTGGAAAGGGGTTTGGATGAAGAGTGAGACGCACTGTATTGTTCTGCACGTGCCGCCGGGCCAACGGCGGAACACCCGGGGCGATTAGCTCAGTGGGAGAGCGCTTCGTTCACACCGAAGAGGTCACTGGTTCGAACCCAGTATCGCCCACCCGGTACCCGCATGGGAGCATCCGAGGCCGCAGTGTCAGCAGACGCTGCGGCCTTTCGCATATCCGTCCCACGCTCCCCGATCTGCCGCTGTTCGCTCCGTTTTGCGGCCCCGCCCCGCGGTCAGGAGAGGGAGGGGAGTGGCCGGGGACACGGAGAGCGTGATGCGAGGCGCCGCCGACGACGACGAGATCCACTGGAGACGTGAACTGCCCGCCGGCAACACGGCAGCCGCCTGGCGGGCACGCCGGACGCTGGGCACCGCAGCCCGTGCGATGCTCCGCGCCGGAGCCCTGGCAACACAGCGGAGCGCCGGATTCCACGGGGCCCGCGGTGACCGCCGGGCGGACGCCTTCACCCGGCGGGCGCGGTACGCGGAGGGCCCTGAGGAGAGCGCGGCGGGACGGACGCTGACCGCCTCGGCCGCCCCCGGGTCGCCGGACGGCGGCGGCCGGGAGCTGGCCGTGCTGTGCCGCGCGCTGCGGGCGACAGCCCAGGCCGTGTGCCGCTACCGCACCACCGGTGCCACCGAGCACTTCGACACCGCCGTCTCCGACGGCTGCTGCGCCGAACTCACCGAAGCCCTGTGCCAGTTGGTACGCGGCACCGAAGGGGTGCGGATCACCCTCGCCTGGTCGCGTTCGGCCGGAGCGCCCCGGGACTGCCCGCGACGGCCCCCGGCCCTCGTCTTCACCCCGGCCGACCTGCCCGCACTCGAACTCGCCGGGCGACACTACGTGCGGGTCGAGCCCCCGGTCCCGGTGCGGGTCACCGGAACCGTCGTACGGCTGCGCCGCGCCCGGCCGGGCGAGCCCGGTTCGGTGCGGCTGGACGTGCTGGCCGGTGCCGAGGTGACCCAGGTGCGGGCCCGGCTGGACGACGAGGGCTACCTCCGCGCCGTGCACTCCCACCTGGCGGGGCTGCCACTGCGGATCGCCGGGCTGCTGGAGAGCAGGGGAGGCTTCCGGCGGCTGAGCGGCGCGCACGACATCACCCCCGTCCCGGTGCCCGAGGAAGCCCGGGAACGCCTGCTGAAGCGGCTGCGCAAGGCCCTCGACGACTTCGAGCGCGGCATGGGCGGCTGACCGGCCCGATCCGCGCGGCTGACCGGCAGCCGAACCGCCCGCCGGGTGCCTCGGCCGCAGGGCGGGCCGCGGCGGCATCCGCCGGGGCCGCTTCCCGCCGCGGAGGGCTTCGCGGCCGATTCCCGTCGCGGGCCATGACCGTTTCGCGGTCGGGCGCCGTGGCTCGGTACGATTCGACGGCGCGGCGCGGGCCGCGTATCCCAGGTGAGAGTCAGGAGAGACCGGTGTCAGATGTCCGTGTGACCATCCAACGCGATTCCGAGCGGGAAGAGCGCGTGGTGACCACGGGCACTACGGCCGCCGCGCTCTTCGAGGGGGAGCGTTCCGTCGTCGCCGCGCGCATCGGCGGCGAGCTGCGGGATCTCGCCCGTCCGCTGGCCGACGGCGACGAGGTCCAGCCCGTCGAGATCACCAGCGACGACGGTCTGGCCGTGCTGCGCCACTCCACCGCGCACGTGCTGGCCCAGGCCGTCCAGGAGCTCTTCCCGGACGCCAAACTCGGCATCGGCCCGCCCGTCAAGGACGGCTTCTACTACGACTTCGACGTGGCCGAGCCCTTCACCCCCGACGATCTCAAGCGCATCGAGAAGAAGATGCAGCAGATCCAGAAGCAGGGCCAGCGCTTCTCCCGCCGCGTCACCACCGACGAGGACGCCCGCGAGGAGCTGGCGGACGAGCCGTACAAGCTGGAGCTGATCGGTCTCAAGGGCAACGCGGCCGACGCCGCCGAGGGTGCCTCGGCCGAGGTCGGGTCCGGCGAGCTGACCATCTACGACAACCTCGACGCCAAGAGCGGCGAGCTGTGCTGGAAGGACCTGTGCCGGGGCCCGCACCTGCCCTCCACCCGGCAGATCCCCGCCTTCAAGCTGATGCGGTCCGCGGCCGCCTACTGGCGCGGCAGTGAGAAGAACCCGCAGCTCCAGCGGATCTACGGCACCGCATGGCCCACCAAGGACGAGCTCAAGCAGTACCTGGAGTTCCTCGCCGAGGCCGAGAAGCGCGACCACCGCAAGCTCGGCACCGAATTGGACCTCTTCTCCATTCCCGAGGAGCTCGGTTCGGGGCTCGCCGTCTTCCACCCCAAGGGCGGTGTCGTCCGCAAGGTGATGGAGGACTACTCGCGCCGGCGACACGAGGAGTCCGGCTACGACTTCGTCAACACGCCGCACATCACCAAGGAGCGGCTCTTCGAGATCTCCGGGCACCTGCCGCACTACGCGGACGGCATGTTCCCGCCGCTGGAGTTCGACGAGCAGAACTACCGCCTCAAGGCGATGAACTGCCCGATGCACAACCTCATCTTCCGCGCCCGCGGCCGCTCCTACCGGGAGCTGCCGCTGCGGCTGTTCGAGTTCGGCACCGTCTACCGGTACGAGAAGTCCGGCGTCGTCCACGGGCTCACCCGCGCCCGAGGCTTCACCCAGGACGACTCGCACATCTACTGCACCAAGGAGCAGATGCCGGACGAGCTGGACAACCTGCTCACCTTCGTCCTGAACCTGCTGCGTGACTACGGCCTCAGCGACTTCTATCTGGAACTGTCCACCCGCGACCCCGAGTCGGACAAGTTCATGGGCACCGACGAGGAGTGGGAGGAGGCCACCGAGGCGCTGCGGCAGGCCGCGGGCAAGCAGGGCCTCGACCTGGTCATGGACCCGGGCGGCGCCGCTTTCTACGGGCCCAAGATCTCCGTCCAGGCCCGGGACGCCATCGGCCGCACCTGGCAGATGTCCACCATCCAGGTCGACTTCCAGCAGCCCGCCAGGTTCGGCCTCGAGTACACCGCCGCCGACGGCTCCCGCCGGCAGCCCGTGATGATCCACCGTGCGCTGTTCGGCTCCATCGAGCGGTTCTTCGCCGTGCTCCTGGAGCACTACGCGGGCGCCTTCCCGGCGTGGCTCGCACCGGTGCAGGCGGTCGGCATCCCGATCGGTGACGACCATGTGCCGTACCTGGCGGAGTTCGCCGCCGCCGGCAAGGCCAAGGGCCTGCGGATGGAAGTGGACTCCTCCTCCGACCGGATGCAGAAGAAGATCCGCAACGCCCAGAAGTCCAAGGTGCCGTTCATGGTGATCGCCGGTGACGAGGACGTCGCCAACGGAGCGGTGTCCTTCCGCTACCGCGACGGCTCGCAGAAGAACGGCATTCCCCAGGACGAGGCGATCGCGGAGATCCTCCACGCCGTGGAGCGCCGTATCCAGGTGTGACCCCTTGTGAGTTCGCAGTGACGCGGAGAGGGGGGCGGCCGTGCGGCGGGTCCGCCCCCTCCTCGTGTCCCGCGCCGCCCGGCGCATAAGCTGGCGGGCATGACGAGTGAGCCGGAGCAGCAGATCGGAGTGGGGGCACCGGACCAGTTCCAGCGCCTGTGGACACCTCACCGGATGGCCTACATCCAGGGTGAGAACAAGCCGAGCGGCCCCGGCGCCGAGGACGGCTGCCCCTTCTGCACCATCCCGGAGAAGTCCGACGCGGACGGCCTGATCATCGCCCGCGGCGAGAAGGTCTACGCGGTGCTCAACCTCTACCCGTAC
The DNA here is from genome assembly GCF_042869575.1 of Streptomyces sp. NPDC006925. Taxonomy (NCBI): domain Bacteria; kingdom Bacillati; phylum Actinomycetota; class Actinomycetes; order Kitasatosporales; family Streptomycetaceae; genus Streptomyces; species Streptomyces sp. NPDC006925. Next base: position 9,329 of record NZ_JBIAGB010000035.1, on the reverse strand, counting down.
AACGGCGGCCATCTGATGACCGTGCCGTTCCGGCACCTGGCGGACTACACCGAGCTGGACGAGGCCGAGACCCTGGAGCTGGCGGAGTTCACCAAGCGTGCGATGACCGTGCTGCGGCGGGTCTCCGGAGCGCACGGCTTCAACATCGGCATGAACCAGGGCGCGGTCGCGGGCGCCGGTATCGCCGCCCATCTGCACCAGCACGTGGTGCCGCGCTGGGGCGGCGACACCAACTTCATGCCGGTCGTCGGCCATACCCGGGTCCTGCCGCAGCTCCTGGCGGACACCCGCGCGATGCTGGCCGAGGCATGGTGATCCCGCGGGCGTCCCTCCAGTCGCCGTAGGGCTCGGCCGTCGGCTTCAGGCGTCGTAGACGTCGGCCTTGAACGGCTTGGCGTCCTGCACGGCGGCGCTGAGGTTGAGCGAACGGGAGCCGAACCGCTCGACGTTGCAGCCGTTCTCCTCCAGCACCTTGATGGCGGCCGTGTGCACGACCCGCAGGACCGGCGTCGCGGCGCGCATCGCGTCGTCGGCCATGAAGCGGTGCCGCCACGGCTTCTTCGCCCAGGTGTGCCGCAGGCCGAACGGTTCGGGCAGCGAGAGCTTGCCGCCGAGGAAGTCCAGCACGGGCGGGAACCAGGTCAGCGGGGCCCGAGCGGCCAGGCGCACCACCTCCTTGGTCTCGACCAGGGGCAGGTTGACCGTGCGGGTCTCCCAGAACTTGACGCTCTTGGCGACCTCCTTGGTCTTGGCCTGCGGGCCGCTGGTGAACAGCCCGTCGACGGGGCCCAGCGCGTGGCCGGTGACCTCGATGCGCAGGGTGTGGTGCAGCACCGTGACGCTGATCAGCAGGGTGATCACCAACTGGCCGTCCCACAGCACGAACTGGACGCCGAGATAGTGCCGGTTGCCGGCGCCGAACTGCTGCTCGTTGCAGATGCGCTGTATCTCGAATTCCTTGATGCGGTACCCCTCGACCTCCTGGCCCTCGGGGCGCTTGACCGCCTTGGCGCCCTCGGCGATGGGGGAGACCACCCAGTGCCGTATCGAGGGGGTCGGGAAGCCGCCGGTGTGCAGCGGGCCGCGCTCCAGGAGGCGGAGCTGGTCGTGGATGGCGCGGATGACGTCCCAGCTGCGGAACGGGTTGATCTCCTCGCCCTCCCGCGCGGGTGTCAGCTCCTCGGCGAGCTGCCAACTGCCCCACCGGGTCCCCATGCCCAGTATCCCCTTGGGGCCCGCGTAGTAGATCAGGTTGCTGGCCTGCTCGGCGGCGACCTTGGCCAGGCCCAGCCGGATGCGCTCGGCGCCCGCGTCGCCCGGGTCCTGGGGCACCGCTTCGGGGATCTTGGCGCCGACCCCGGTGCCGCCCAGCAGGCTCTGCCACCGGGCGCGCAGATCCTTGGCGTACCGCTCGCAGATCTGCTTGGCCCACATCCCGCCGACCACCGGCGCGATCAGCATCGCCCGCAGATAGATCCCCCAGAAGCCGCTGACCGGGAGCTTGATCGCGAAGAGCACGGCCAGCGCCCCGACGGCGACCAGCACCACCATGCCGACAGCCCCGGCGCGCTTGTCCTTGGACCCGGCGATCATGCGGCGCAGCTGGAACGCCAGCAGCCACAGCAGCACCCCGGGCAGGAACAGCAGCCCGAAGAGCACCATCACACCCGTCAGCCGTGCGTCGCGCTGCTTGCGCACCCGGGTGGCGGCCAGGCAGTGCTCCACGATGGTCTGCGGTTCGATACCGAAGGACTGGATGAGCGGGGCGCGGGCGCCGCCGAGCAGCCGGGTCTGCACCGCGCGGGAGTACGCCTCACCGAGGTTGGGCTCGAACAGGGAGAGCCGAGGCTTCTTGAAACCGGCGTCGGGGTTGGCCGCGACCAGCTTCTCGACCTCGTCGTCGCGGTAGGCCGCCGAGGCCAGCGCCTGGGACGCCGCCGTCTGCCCGCCCGACCCGGAGATGGGCACCTGGGCACCCGGGGTGAACTCCGCTGCCACGTCGGGCTGGCTGCTGAGATCGTCGAATCCGGCCACTGGGCCCCCACTCCGCTCGGATCAGGCTCGCGGCACCCGGTGCCGACCCGGCGCAGGTCCGGAGGTGCCGCCGACCACGCCAGACGGCTTCCCAACTGCCGCGGTCGGCACACATCTTGCCTCAGGGAAGGGGTCGGCAGCGACCGCCCGCACGAGTGGTTCCCGGTTGCGGCCACCGGCGGCGCCTCCGCGTCTCACCGCGTTGCGGGGCCGCCCTCCGCGTCGAGCACGCGTGCCGCGTGCTGCTGCGGCATCGGCTCGTGCCGTGCGTACGCGCGCGAGAACCGGCCGGTGCCGTGCGACATCGACCGCAGGTCGACCGCGTACCTGCCGATCTCGATCTCGGGGACCGAGGCGCGCACCACCGTGCTGCCCGCACCGGCCTGTTCGGTACCGAGCACCCTGCCGCGCCGGGAGGAGAGGTCGCTCATCACGGCGCCCACATAGTCGTCGGGGACCACGACCTCCACCTCGGCCACCGGCTCCAGCAGAGCGATCCGTGCCCCGGCCGCGCACTCGCGCAGCGCGAGCGCGCCCGCCGTCTGGAAGGCCGCGTCCGAGGAGTCGACGGAGTGCGCCTTGCCGTCGACGAGGGTGATCCGCACGTCGACGAGCGGATAGTCGGCGACCACTCCCTTGGCCGCCTGGGCGCGGACGCCCTTCTCCACCGAAGGGATGAACTGGCGTGGTACCGCGCCTCCCACCACCTTGTCGACGAACTCGATGCCGGAACCCGCGGGCAGCGGCTCGACGGAGATGTCGCAGATGGCGTACTGGCCGTGTCCGCCGGACTGCTTGACATGCCGCCCGCGCCCCCGGGCGGCCGAGGCGAACGTCTCGCGCAGCGCCACCCGGTGCTCGACGGTGTCCACCCGCACCCCGAAGCGGGACCGCAGGCGCTCCAGCGCGACGTCCCGGTGCGCCTCGCCCATGCACCACAGCACCAACTGATGGGTGTCCGGGCTCTGCTCCAGCCGCATCGTCGGATCCTCGGCCACCAGCCGGGCCAGCCCGTGGGAGAGCTTGTCCTCATCCGCCTTGCTGTGGGCCTGGACGGCGACGGGCAGCAGCGGGTCGGGCATCTGCCAGGGAGCCATCAACAGCGGGCGGTCCTTGGCGGAGAGGGTGTCGCCGGTCTCGGCGCGGCTGAGCTTGGCCACGCAGGCGAGGTCGCCCGCGATGGCTGCGTCCAGCGTGCGCTGCTGCTTGCCGAACGGCGCGGACAGCGTGCCGATGCGCTCGTCCTCCTCGTGCGGCGGACGGCCCTGCCGGTCCGGGGCCGTGGCGCCGTGCCCGGCGACGTGCACGGTGTCGTCGGGGCGCAGGGTGCCGGAGAAGACGCGCACCAGGGAGACCCGGCCCACGTAGGGGTCGGAGGAGGTCTTGACGACCTCGGCGGCCAGCGGACCCTCCGGATCGCAGCCGAGTGGCGGGAGCGGCGTGCCGTCGGCCGCCGTGACGGCGGGGATCCCGTGCTCCTCCGGTGTGGGGAAACCGCCGGTGATCAGCTCCAGCAGCTCGACGGTGCCCAGTCCCTGCCGGGCGCTCCCGGCGGCGGGGGCGGCGGCCAGCACGGGGTGGAACGTACCCCGGGCCACGGCCTTCTCCAGGTCCTCGACGAGCGTCTTGGTGTCGCAGTCCTCGCCGGCCAGGTAGCGGTCCATCAGGGACTCGTCCTCGCTCTGCGCGATGATCCCCTCGATCAGCCGGTTCCTGGCCTCCGCGACGAGCTGCCGATGTCCCTCGTCCGGGTCACGCTCGGTGCGCTTCCCGTCCGTGTAGTCGAACAGCCGCCCGGTGAGCAGTCCGATCAGACCGGTGACCGGGGCCGTGCCGTCGGAGCGCCGAGCGCCCGGCGCCGGCAGGTAGAGCGGGACGACGGTGTCCGGGTCGTCGCCGCCCAGCTCCCGCCGGCAGCTCGCGGTCATCTCCTCGAAGTCGGCGCGGGCGGCGTCCAGATGGGTCACGACGATGGCCCGGGGCATGCCGACGGCCGCGCACTCCTGCCACACCAGCCGGGTGGCTCCGTCCACCCCGTCGGCGGCCGAGACCACGAAGAGGGCGGCGTCCGCGGCGCGCAGCCCGGCCCGCAGCTCCCCGACGAAATCCGCGTACCCCGGGGTGTCCAGGATGTTGACCCGAATGCCGTCCCACCGCAGCGGTACCAGCGAGAGCTGCACGGAACGCTGCCGCCGCTGCTCGATCTCGTCGTGGTCGGAGAGCGAGGTGCCCTCCTCCACCCGGCCGGCCCGGTCGATCGCGCCCGAGGCCAGGGCGAGGGCTTCCACCAGCGTCGTCTTGCCCGCTCCGCTGTGGCCGACCAGCACCACGTTCCGAATCGAACCGGGGTGGTCGGCCGCCGTCGCCCTGCCGGCGGCTCCGGGGTGCGCGTGCGCTTTCTCGGCCATGTGTCCCGCCTTCCGGTCGTCACCTGCTGGAGCACGCTGGGGGGACCGAGCGGTCGCGAAGGACCGCGGTCCTTCGAGCTTTGCACCGCCGCCTGCGGGCGTCCATACGTGGAACACGGCACTACCCGACCGTGTGCGCCGGGCGCCGCCGCCGCGTGACTACGATGGGCCACCCGGTGGCCACACCGTCATCCGGCTCACTCTCGACGCACCAGGGACGGTCATGCTGAACAAGTACGCGCGTGCATTCTTCACGCGTGTTCTCACCCCGTTCGCCGCGATGCTGCTGCGCCGGGGTGTGAGCCCCGACGCCGTCACCCTGGTCGGCACCCTGGGAGTGATGGCGGGAGCCCTGGTCTTCTACCCGCAGGGCGAGTTCTTCTGGGGCACCGTCGTCATCACGCTGTTCGTCTTCTCGGACATGGTGGACGGCAACATGGCGCGGCAGCTGGGCCGCTCCAGCCGCTGGGGCGCCTTCCTCGACTCCACGCTCGACCGGGTGGCGGACGCGGCCGTCTTCGGCGGGATCGCGCTGTGGTACGCGGGCCGCGGCGACGACCTGATGCTGTGCGCCGTGACACTCTTCTGCCTGGCCAGCGGGCAGGTGGTCTCCTACACCAAGGCCCGCGGCGAGAGCATCGGACTGCCGGTGGACGTGAACGGCCTGGTGGAGCGCGCCGAGCGGCTGGTGATCACGCTGGTACTCGCGGGGCTGTCCGGCTTCGAGGCCACCTTCGGCGTCCCCTACATCGGTGTGCTGCTGCCGATCGCGCTGTGGGTGGTCGCCGTCGGCAGCGCCGTCACGCTCGGCCAGCGGGTGGTGACGGTGCGCCGGGAGGCCGCCGAGGTCGCCGAGGCCGAGGAGCGGAAGGCGGCCCCGGGGAACGCCGCCGAGGGCACCGCGCAGGACGAGGCGGAGGAACCCGGGAGGACCGCTTGAGCGCGCTGCGCGGTCGGCTGACCGACACGCTGTACGGACTGGGCTGGGCAGGCGTCCGGAAGCTGCCCGGGCCCGCGGCCGCCGGACTCGGCCGCAGCCTGGCCGACGCGGCGTGGCGGCGCCGCGGCAAGGGCGTGGCCCGGCTGGAGGCGAACCTCGCCCGGGTGGTCCCGGACGCCTCCCCGGCACAACTGCGGCAGCTCTCCCGCGCCGGGATGCGTTCGTATCTGCGCTACTGGATGGAGTCCTTCCGGCTGCCCGACTACAGCGAGCGGCACATCCTCGACAGCGTCGACGTCCAGGACGCGCACCTGCTCCACGACGGGCTCGCCGCCGGGCGCGGGGTCGTGCTCGCGCTGCCCCACATGGGAAACTGGGACCTGGCCGGCGCCTGGGCCGTGACCGCGACCCGCACCCCCTTCACCACCGTCGCCGAGCGCCTCGAGCCCGCGACCCTCTACGACCGGTTCGTCGCCTACCGCGAGAGCCTGGGCATGGAGGTGCTGCCGCACGGCGGCGCCTCCGCGTTCGGCACGCTGGCCCGCAGGCTGCGCGCGGGCGGCTTCGTCTGCCTGGTCGCCGACCGCGATCTATCCGCCGCCGGGATCGAGGTCGACTTCTTCGGCGAGGCCACCCGGATGCCCGCGGGCCCCGCGCTGCTCGCCCAGCAGACCGGCGCACTGCTGATGCCGGTGACGCTCTGGTACGAGGCGCCGCCCCGGATGCGGGCCAGGGTCCACGAGCCGATCCCGGTACCGCCGGTCGAGGGACGCCGGGAGCGGGTCGCGGCCATGACACAGACCCTGGCCGACACCTTCGCGGCGGGGATCGCCGCACATCCGCAGGACTGGCACATGCTCCAGCGCTTCTGGCTCGCCGACCTCGCACCGGCCGCGGAACGGGGGCGCGGATGAGGATCGGAGTCGTCTGCCCCTACTCGTGGGACGTGCCCGGCGGCGTCCAGTTCCACGTCCGCGACCTGGCAGAGCACCTGATCCGGCTGGGGCACGAGGTGTCCGTGCTGGCACCCTCGGACGACGAGACGCCGCTGCCCTCCTACGTCGTCTCGGCCGGACGTGCGGTGCCCGTGCCGTACAACGGTTCGGTGGCGCGGCTGAACTTCGGCTTCCTGTCGGCCGCGCGGGTCCGCCGCTGGCTGCACGAGGGCCGCTTCGACGTGCTGCACATCCACGAGCCGGCCACGCCCTCGCTCTCCCTGCTGGCGTGCTGGGCGGCGCAGGGGCCCATCGTCGCCACCTTCCACACCTCCAACCCGCGCTCCCGGGCGATGATCGCCGCGTATCCCATCCTCCAGCCGGCGCTGGAGAAGATCAGCGCCCGGATCGCGGTGAGCGAGTACGCGCGCCGCACCCTGGTCGAACACCTGGGCGGCGACGCGGTCACCATCCCCAACGGGGTGGACGTCGGCTTCTTCTCCCGCGCCGAACCCGAGCCCGCGTGGCAGGGCGGCCCCGAGGGCCGCACGATCGGGTTCATCGGCCGGATCGACGAGCCGCGCAAGGGCCTGCCGGTGCTGATGAAGGCGCTGCCCGCCATCCTGGAGGCGGCCCCCGGCACCCGGCTGCTGGTCGCCGGACGGGGGGACGAGCAGGAGGCGGTGGCGCAGCTCCCGGCCGCCATGCGCGGGAACGTGGAGTTCCTCGGCATGGTCAGTGACGAGGACAAGGCCCGGCTGCTGCGCAGCGTGGACCTCTACGCGGCGCCCAACACGGGGGGCGAGTCCTTCGGGATCATCCTGGTGGAGGCCATGTCGGCCGGTGCCCCGGTGCTCGCCGGCGACCTGGACGCCTTCGAGCAGGTGCTCGACGGGGGAGCTGCCGGAGAGCTGTTCCCGGTCGGCCGCGCCGACGCGCTGGCCGACTCCGCCGTACGCCTCCTGGCCGACCCCGCACGCCGTGCCGACCTGCGCGAGCGCGGCTCGCGGCACGTGCGGCGGTTCGACTGGTCCGCCGTCGGCGCCGACATCCTCGCCGTCTACGAGACGGTCGCGGACGGCGCCGCCTCCGTCGCCCCCGACGAGCGCACCGGGCTGCGGGCCCGGTTCGGCCTCGCGCGGGACTGAGCCCCGGAACCGAGATGCCCACCCTCACCACCGTCATCTGGATCGTCGTCGCGCTGCTGCTCGTGGGCGTCTATCTGAGCTGGACCGCCGGGCGGCTGGACCGGCTGCACGCGCGGATCGACGCGGCCAGGGCCGCGTTGGACGCCGCGCTGCTGCGCCGCGCCTCCATCGCTCAGGAACTCGCCACCGCGGGCGTCCTGGATCCGGCGGCCTCCATGGTGCTGCACCAGGCCGCGCACGGTGCCCGGCAGGCCGCCGAGGACCAGCGCGAGGTCGCGGAGAGCGAGCTGAGCCAGGCGCTGCGCGCCGTCTTCGCCGAGAGCGCCCAGTTCGAGGCCGTCCGGGCGGCTCCGGGCGGCCGGGAGACGGCCGCCGAGCTGAGCGCGGCGGTGCGCAGGGTGCCGATGGCGCGCCGGTTCCACAACGACGCGGTGCGTGCGGCCCGGGCGCTGCGGCGGCACCGTACGGTCCGCTGGTTCCGGCTGGCCGGGCACGCGCCCTTCCCGCTGGCGTTCGAGATGGACGACGAGCCCCCGCTGCTGCCCGCCGACCCCGGCCGGGAGCCATCCGCGGAGTGACCGGTCCGGCCGGGGTGCCGCCGCAGCCCCGGGTGCGCCCGCAGTCCGTCGACGGGCTGCGTCAGCCGTGCAGGCCACAGCCCGGCGATTGGCCCTTTTCGCAGGCCGCCCTGTTCGAGAGTGTGGTTCTTCGGACCTGAGCGGTCCCTCGAACATCACTCCTTCAGCGAGGTCGAACGTGTCAACTCCGTCCACCGCCACCGACTCCGCCGCGGCACAGCGTCCCGAGACCGGCACCGCCCGCGTCAAGCGGGGCATGGCCGAGCAGCTCAAGGGCGGCGTGATCATGGACGTCGTCACGCCGGAGCAGGCGAAGATCGCCGAGGACTCCGGCGCCGTCGCCGTGATGGCCCTGGAGCGCGTGCCCGCCGACATCCGCAAGGACGGCGGCGTGGCCCGGATGTCCGACCCGGACATGATCGAGGGCATCATCGAGGCCGTCTCGATCCCGGTGATGGCCAAGTCCCGCATCGGCCACCTCGTCGAGGCACAGGTCCTCCAGGCGCTCGGGGTCGACTACATCGACGAGTCGGAGGTCCTGACCCCGGCCGACGAGGTCAACCACAGCGACAAGTTCGCCTTCACCACGCCGTTCGTCTGCGGCGCCACCAACCTGGGCGAGGCCCTGCGCCGGATCGCCGAGGGCGCGGCCATGATCCGCTCCAAGGGTGAGGCGGGCACCGGCAACGTCGTCGAGGCCGTCCGGCACATGCGGCAGATCAAGAACGAGATCGGCAAGCTGACGGTGCTGGACCACAACGAGCTCTACGCGGCGGCCAAGGAACTGCGTGCGCCGTTCGAGCTGGTCAAGGAGGTCTCGGCGGCGGGCAAGCTGCCGGTCGTGCTCTTCTCGGCGGGCGGTGTGGCCACCCCGGCGGACGCGGCGCTGATGCGGCAGCTCGGTGCCGAGGGCGTCTTCGTCGGCTCCGGGATCTTCAAGTCCGGTGACCCGGCCAAGCGCGCAGCGGCCATCGTGAAGGCCACCACGTTCTACGACGACCCCAAGATCGTCGCCGATGCCTCCCGGGGCCTGGGCGAGGCCATGGTCGGCATCAACTGCGACACCCTGCCGGAGACGGAGCGCTACGCCAGCCGCGGCTGGTGACCCGTCCGGCGCCGCGCCGGGCGCTGTAGTGCCCACCGGCGCGGGGGCCGGCCGGCCGCCCGCGGCCCAGTCCGCCCGAGGGGCGGGCTGGGCCCGAGGAGCGGGGGCCGCCCGGGGGGCGGGCGCGCCCCGGGGTCCGGGGCGGTCCTGCTGGGGGGGGCCGGGGTGGGGGGCGTCGGGG
>NZ_JBIAGB010000034.1:0-63168 GCF_042869575.1 Streptomyces sp. NPDC006925 | reverse complement strand
CGTGCCCCGACCGGCCCGCCTGCACCCGTGGAACCGCTGCCCGCACCGTGAACTTCCTCCCCCGCCACCTGCACGAACTCCAAGCCCGAAACCGTACAGACCAACAGGACTCCCAGTGGAGACGGCTCTACGCCACCCGGTCCGGAGTCGAAGGCACCATCTGCGAGTTCGTCAACGGACACCGGGCCCGCCGCAGCCGTTACCACGGCCTCAGCAAGACACACGTGCAGCACGTCCTGACCGGCATCGCCATCAACATCGAACGCCTCGCCCAACGCACCACTCGCCACCCCCACCGCCCCCGATCCCCCACGACATTCCAGCAGTACCTCGACACCCGCGGCCTGACCTGGGAATGCTGGTGGCGACAGGGGAAATGAGGTCACGCCCAAGATCCCCGACAGAGTCGCTCATTGTCGGACCGCTGAGCGGCCTTCCCCGGCAGGACATTGCGGACCGAGGGTGACCACCTCGTTACATTCGACCGTTGAGCGGTGGCAAAAACAAGCGGTGAGTTCTCTTCTACTTGTGTGAGCACGAGAGCCACCTCCATCCCACTGACCGGTTGCCCGTCCGCGCTTGTACTACGGTCAAAGGCAGAGCTTCACCCCCTCAGCGATCCCACCTTCTTTTCCACCGACGAGCCTGATGAGGGCACTGTCACCTGGGGAGACGGTCAAGAATGACGCAGCGTGCCTGTGAGGAGAGACCCCCACCCGGCTTTGTCATTGAATTCGCTGCCCCTGAACCTGAGCTCAATCCCGATGCTGCCGTCGTTCTGCTGCGCATTCTTAAGAAACGCGCAGAGCGCGCTGGCGCTCTGAAGAGCGTCGAGCTATCACAGGACGACCCCACGAACCACCGAAAAAAGGATCCCGCGGGTGAGTGAAACCGATCTCGCACTTCCCTGGCTGAACATTTCGCCGAAGCTGGCCAATGCTGAAGCGGCGCGGGACGGTGTGCTCCGTTTCGCCTTCTACGGACGGGTGTCTACCGAGGACCAGCAAGAGCCGGAAGCTTCCCGTCTATGGCAGCGCGGTCGGGCTGAAGCCCTCCTCGCGCCTGCCGGAGGCGCGATCGTGGCCGACTACTTCGACATCGGAGAATCCCGCGCCCTTCCCTGGAAACGGCGTCCCCGCGCCCGGGCCCTCCTGTCCGCACTCGCCGACCGCAACCGTGGATTCGACGCGGTGGTCATCGGTGAGCCGCAACGCGCCTTCTACGGCAACCAGTTCGGTGACACCTTCCCCCTCTTCGTGCACTACGAGGTACCGCTCTGGGTGCCCGAAGTCGGCGGTGCCATCGACGGCAACAACGAAGCCCACGACCTGATCATGTCCGTGTTCGGCGGCATGTCCAAAGGTGAACGCAACCGCATCAAAGTGCGCGTTCATGCAGCGATGTCCTCGCAGACCTTGATGGAAGGCCGTTTCCTCGGCGGCCGACCACCCTATGGCTACCGACTGTGTGACCTGGGTCCCCACCCGAACCCAGGCAAGGCTGCCGAAGGCCGTCGGTTGCACGGTCTGGAGCCTGACCCGAAGACCGCGCCCATCGTCGTGCGCATCTTCAACGAGTTCCTCCGAGGCTTGGGAATTTATGCCATCGCAGAAGGACTCACCCGGGACGGAATCCCGAGCCCCTCCGCCATCGACCCCGACCGCAACCCGCACCGTGACACCCGCGCCTGGGCCAAGACCGCCGTGCGCGCCATTCTCGGCAACCCCCGCTACACGGGCCGCCAGGTCTGGAACCGGCAGAAGAAGCACGAGGCACTGCTCGACATCACCGACGTCAGTCTCGGCTACACCACCAAGATGCGCTGGAACACCCAGGACAAGTGGATCATCTCCAGAGAGATCGTCCACACTCCGCTCATCGACGACGACACCTTCGCCCGTGCTCAGAACATCTTTCAATCGAAGCAGCGGAAAGCTCCCGCACATGGGGTCAAACGCGCCCGCCATCCATATCTCCTGCGCGGAGCCCTCATCTGTGACCCATGCGAACGGAAAATGCAGGGACACTGGTCCCATGAGCGTGCCTACTACCGCTGCCGGTACCCCAGCGAATACGGGCTTGCCAACCGGGTCCAGCACCCCCGCAATGTCTATGTGCGCGAAGCCTGGATCGTCCGGCCACTCGACAACTGGCTCGGGAAAATGTTCCTACCGCACCGCATCGACAACACCATCGACCTGATGACCGCAGCCGCCGAAACAGGTCACCCCCACAGTGCCGCAACCACTCAAGCGCGGACCGAAATCGCAGACTGCGACGCCAAACTCACCCAGTACCGCGCCGCCCTCGAAGCAGGCGCTGATCCCGAACTGGTCACCCAATGGATCAGCGAAACCCAGGCCAGGCGCACCCAGGCACAAGCCCGACTACGCACCCCCGGCGCAGGGGGATCGGTCAAGACCTCACGGGACTCCATCGCAGATCTTCTCCACACAGCGGGCGACCTCACCCGACTCATCCACCAAGCAGCGCCCGAAGACAAGACCGAGATCTACCGGAAACTCGGCCTGCGGCTCCGCTACCAGCCCGGACAACAAAAAGTGCTGGTCGAAGCACATCTCGACCAGCACATTCCGGACACCCGTGGGGTATCAGTCTGTGTCCGAGGGGGGACTCGAACCCCCACGCCCGATAAAGGGCACTAGCACCTCAAGCTAGCGCGTCTACCATTCCGCCACCCGGACCGGGCCGCGCCACAGAGGTTGGCTGCCGTGGCGACGGCCGTAACGATACCAAGGGTTGGGAGTGCTTCTCACCTGGGTTTCCTGGCGATCCGCACCTTTTATTCTGAATGTCGCGGAATATGCCTCACGATTCCCTGGGGCAGGGCGTCACGGATGGCGCCTGCCGCGCAGGTAGGCGGCGGAGCGGCGGGCGGAGGTGAAGGAGCCGGCCGGGTTGGCGTCGGGGTCGACGGCGTCGTCGCGCTCCATCAGCCAGTGGTGGTCCGTGCGGCGGCCCCGGTGGCGTCTGAGGACGGTGCCGATGAAGTGCTCGTAGTCGATGTCGCCGTCGCCGACGTCGACCATGTGGTAGCCGTCCGGTGACGCTTCGTCGTGCTCGCCGTCCTTGACGTGGAAGAGCGGGTAGCGGTGCGGGGCCGCCAGTACGTAGTCGAGCGGGTCGAAGGGGGCCGGGGTGCCGTCGGGGCGGACGCTGAAGCGGTGCTGTCCGGCGTAGGCCCAGTAGATGTCCATCTCCAGGTGGACCAGCTCCGGATCGGTCTCGGCGAGCAGCACGTCGTAGAGGCGTACGTGCGGCTTGTCCTCGGCGAAGCCGAACTCCATCTGGTGGTTGTGCTGGTAGAAGGTCAGCCCGCGGGCGCGTGCCGCCGCGCCGTAGGTGTTGAAGTCCTCAGCGGCGCGCTTCCAGCCGTCCACGGTGCGGCCGTAGCGGTCGGGGCTGGCCGCGGTACCCACGTGGGGCAGCCCGAGGGCTGCCGCATCGTCGACGACCTTCTCCAGTTGGGTGGCGAAGGTGTAGGCGGCCGGGTCGGCGGAGTGGTAGCCGACGTGGCTGCCGATGCCGCGCAGGCCGTGCTCCCGCATGAGGTGCTTGAGCTGCCGGAGGGTGAGGTCGCCGGTGCCCTGGGTGTAGCCGGCGAACTCGACCGAGTCGTAGCCGTAGCGCTCCAGCTCCCGGAAGACGGGGCCGAAGCCGAGCTGCTGGACCTGGTCGCGGAGGGTGTAGAGCTGGATGCCCAGTCTGCCGCGCGGGACGATCGGGCGGCAGCCCCGGTGGTCCGCCGCCGCGGCCGCCTGCGGTGCGGCGGCGGCGGGGCGTGCTCCCAGCAGGGTGGCGGTGGTGGCGCCCGCGGCGACGCCGAGGAAGCCGCGGCGGCGCAGTCTGCGGTGGAGTTCGGCGTACTGCGGGTCGGCTGATCTGCTGCTCATGAGGCGTCTCCCAGTGCGAGGTCGAGGAGCAGGCGTTTCACTTCGGTGGCGGGGAAGGCGGCGGCCGGCCCGCTCCGTCCGCGGTCGCCGAGCGCGTCGGCGCGGGAGCAGAGGAGCAGGGGGCCGTCCTCGGTCCGGTCCGGGAGCCGTCCGTGGCTGCCCCGGATCGGTGCGGGGTCGAGGGGGACGACGGCCATGCGGTAGCGCATGCCGGTCTTCTTGCGGGCCAGTGCGGCGGCGGCGCGGAGTTTGACGTAGGGGTCGTTCGGGTCCATGAACAGCTCGACGGGGTCGTAGCCGGGCTTCCGGTGGATCTCCACGAGCTGTGCGAAGTCGGGGGCGCGGCGGTCGTCCAGCCAGTAGTAGTAGGTGAACCAGGCGTCGGGTTCGGCCACGGCGACGAGTTCGCCGGAGCGGGGGTGGTCCAGGCCGGCCTCCTTCTTCCCGGTCTCGTCCAGGAGCTGTTCCAGGCCGGGCAGTCCGGCCAGTGCCGCGCGGGTGGCAGGCAGGTCGGCGGGGTCGCGGACGTAGACGTGGGCGAGCTGGTGGTCGGCGACGGCGAAGGCGCGGGAGGTCCACGGGTCCAGGTACTCCATGCCGTCCTGGGTGTGCACCTCCAGGAGTCCGGCGCGGCGCAGCACGCGGTTGATGTCGACATGGCGGCGCACCCGGGTGATGCCGTACTCGGAGAGGGCGACGACGGTGCGGCCCTCGGCGTGCGCGTCGGCGAGCAGTGGGGCGAGGGCGGCGTCCACGTCGGCGGCGGCGCGGTGGGCGCGCGGGTCGTCGGGGCCGTGGCGCTGGAGGTCGTAGTCGAGGTGGGGGACGTAGCACAGTGCGAGGTCGGGGTGCCGGGTGCGCAGGATGTGGCGGGTGGCGTCGATGATCCACTGCGAAGAGGTCAGGTTCGCGCCCGGACCCCAGAAGGTGAAGAGCGGGAAGTCGCCGAGTTCGGCGACGAGTTCGTCGTGCAGTGCCGGGGGCCGGGTGTAGCAGTCCGGTTCCTTGCGGCCGTCGGCGTAGTAGACGGGGCGGGGGGTGACGGTCCAGTCGGTGTCCGCGCCCATCGCGTACCACCAGCAGATGTTGGCCACCGTGTAGCCGGGCTGCCGGGCACGGGCTGCGTGCCAGAGCTTCTCGCCGCCGACCAGCGCGTTGTGCTGCCGCCACAGCAGCACGTCACCGAGTTCGCGGAAGTACCAGCCGTTGCCGACGATGCCGTGCCGGGCGGGGAGTTCCCCGGTGAGGAAGGTGGACTGGGCGGCGCAGGTGACGGCGGGCAGGACGGTGCCGAGGGGTGCCTGTGCACCGTCCCGGGCCAGGGCGCGCAGGTGGGGCATGTGGGCCAGCAGTGCGGGGGTCAGCCCGACGACGTCGATGACCAGCAGCGGGGTGGTCACGGCAGCTCCTTGAGGCCGAGACCGGTCAGCAGGTCGCGTGCGGTGGACAGTTCGGCGGCGAGGCCGTCGGCGAGCTGCGCACGGGTGGTGGGGCGCAGTGCCGCCGGGAGGGCCTGCCAGGTGTAGGTCTCCACCTCCAGGTGCCGGGTCAGCGGGGTGGGGCCGCCGACCAAATGGCCGAGGGTCTCGCCGAGCACGTCGGTGGTGGCGGTCAGCGGTGGGTCGAGGGGGGCGTGCAGCGGGACGTGGAAGTGGGAGCGCCAGGGCCCGGTGGTGGGCAGCGCTCCGGGGGCCAGAGCCCGGTCGAGGTCGTCGGTGGCCCGGAGTGTTCCGTCCGGGGTGCGGGCGCGGGTCTGGTGCAGGAAGCGGGGTTCGGCGAACTCGGCGAGTGCGGCGCGCACCTCGGGGCGGTCCGGGTGCTCGGCGTGCAGCGCGGCGGAGAGCTGGGACTTGACCACGGGCAGGCCCGCCTCGGCGAGCGCGGCCAGCGCTTTGGCCGGGTCCTCGAAGGCGGTGGCCAGGTGGCAGGTGTCCAGGCAGCCGCCGATCCGGTGCGCGGGCGGGCCGTCCTCCTGGGTGAGTGCCTCGATCAGGGCGGCTGTGGTCTCGACCGTGCAGCCGGGCTCGGGTTCCAGTCCGACCCGGATGGAGCGGCCCGTCAGCTCCTCCAGCGCGTCCAGCCGGGCGGCGAGGGTGTGCAGCCGGGTCAGCGCGCGGTGCCGGGCCTCGGCGTCGAAGCCGGTGCGCCAGGCCAGCGGGATGGTGGAGATGCTGCCGTCGCGGACGTCGTCCGGCAGCAGTGCGGCCAGCAGCCGTGCCAGGTCGGTGGTGTGCTCCAGGCGGGCGTCGTCGGTCCAGTCGGGCCGGTAGACGCGGTACTTGACGTGCTCGTTGCCGAAGCCCTGGTAGGGGAAGCCGTTGAGGGTGACGACCTCCAGTCCGGCGCGGTCGAGTCCGGAGCGCAGCCGCCGGACGGCCGCGGGGTCGTCGGTGAGGGTGCGGGCGGCGTCGCGGGCGAGCCACAGGCCGATGCCGAGCCGGTCCCGGTGCAGTCTGCGGCGTACGGGCTCGGCGTACGCGGTGAGTTGCTCCAGTACGCCGTCGAGCTGTTCGGCGGCGTGGACGTTGGTGCAGTAGGCGAGGTGGACCGTGGTGCCGTCGGGGTGCCGGAATCGCATGGCCGCGCTCTCCTCACTCTCCGCCGCGCAGGATGGAGTTGCCCTGGAACAGGTGCTGCTCGCGTGTGCCGGGCGGCGGGACGTCCAGGGCGAGGCGTCCGCTCTGGCCGTAGAAGGCGACGGGGTTGCGCCACAGCACTGTGTCGACGTCGTCGTCCTCGAAGCCGGCGGCGAGCATGGCGTCGGCGACATGGCCGGTCTTGAGCGGGTCGCTGTGCCCCCAGTCGGCGGCGGAGTTGACCAGCACCCGCTCGGTGCCGTGCACCCGCAGGATGCGGACCATCCGGTCGGGGTCCATCTTGGTGTCGGGGTAGATGGAGAAGCCCAGCCAGCAGCCGCTGTCCGCCGCGTCGCCCACCGTCGTCTCGTTGAGGTGGTCGAGCAGCACCCGCTCGGGAGCCAGCGGGGATTCCCGGAGCACGTCGAGGGTGCGGGCCAGCCCGGCGGCCTTGTCCCGGTGCGGGGTGTGGACGAGGGCGGGCAGTTCGTGGTCGTGGGCGAGTTGGAGCTGGGCGGCCAGTGCGTCGTCCTCCGCCGGGGTCATCGAGTCGTAGCCGATCTCACCGACGGCGACCACCCCGTCCTTGAGGAGGTAGCGCGGGAGTTCGTCCAGTACCGGGAGGCAGCGCGGGTCGTTGGCCTCCTTCGGGTTGAGCGCGAGGGTGCAGTGGTGGGCGATGCCGTACTGGGCGGCCCGGTAGGGCTCCCAGCCGAGCAGCGCGTCGAAGTAGTCGAGGAACGTCGCGGGCGAGGTGCGCGGCTGGCCGAGCCAGAAGGAGGGCTCGACCAGGGCCCGCACCCCGGAGGCGTACATCGCGGCGTAGTCGTCGGTGGTGCGGGACGTCATGTGGATGTGCGGGTCGAAGATGCGGCGGGTCGGCCTGGTCATGGGCGTCACGCTCCTCGCTCCGGGCGCCGCTGCGGCGCGCGGCTGGCTACGGCTCGGGGGACGGGCGGGGCGGGGTCGGTGGTGCGGCGGCCGGGCGGGGCGGGTGCACAGGCGCGGACTTCCCGGTCTCCCCCGGCGCTGCGAGCCGGGCCAGCCGCAGCGCGCGGTCGAGGTCCTCGGGCACGGTGCGGCCCGCCGCGGTGCGCTCGTGCGCGTAGTCCTCCAGCATCCGGGCGAGTTCCTCGTCCCCCGAGGCCCGGTGCGCCAGCCCGGCCAGCGCGGCCAGCGGTACGCCGGTGAACAGGCACTTGAGCACGCCGTGCCGCCACTGGTGCGCGTCCAGGTGTGCTGCGGCGTACGGTCCGAGCGCGGCGGCGATCAGCCGGGTGTCGTTGGTCCGCAGCGCGTCCTCGACCAGTTCCAGGGCTGCCGCCGGTTCGGGCGGCGGGTCCAGATGCGGCAGGGCCAGCAGGACGGCCCGCCGCTCGTCGCCGGTGCCGTGCCGGTAGAGCCGGGTCAGCTCCCGGATGCCGGGGGCGGCCGCGTGCAGGATGAGGACGCGGGCCGCGTCGACCGGGTCCGGCACGTCGGTGCTGTCCGCGGCCGCCCCGCGGCAGATGCGGCCGGCGCGGGCGAAGTGCAGCTCCCAGCGCGGGAGGCGGGGCACGGAGCGGGTGCGGGTCGCGGGGGTCCGGGTGTCGGACAGTGGGCTCGCGGTCTGCTGGACACCGGCCGGCGGGGCGTCCGCGTCCGTGCGGTGCCGGTCGTCCGCCGCTTCGGCCAGCGCCCGTTGCAGCCAGGCGCGGGGCTCAGCGGCCAGTCGCAGTTCCAGGCCGGTGCGCAGGGAGGCGAGCGGGGTCAGCACGGGATCTCCTCCTGCGGCAGGGTGCTGTGCCGTGCCAAGGCCGCCGTCCCGGCTTCGGTCTCGGCGGCGGTCAGGAACGCGAGCGAGTCGGCGGCGCGTGCGGGGCCGGCGTGCGAGTCGCGGGGCAGTTCGACCGTGACCAGGCCGTCGTAGTCCGCCTCGCGCAGCGCTGCCAGCACCGGCGGGAAGTCGATCTCGCCGTCGCCGAACGGCAGGTGCGTGTGGTCGCCGCGCCGCATGTCCTCGATCTGCACATGCCGCAGCCAGGGTGCCGCGTCCCGGACACAGTCGGCCGGGGGGCGCGGTTCCAGGCACTGGCAGTGGCCGATGTCGAGGGTGACGCCGAGGAGTTCGGGGCTGCCGAGCGCGGTGCGCAGCCGGTGGAACCCGGCCAGGTCCCCGAGCAGGTGGCCGGGCTCCGGCTCGATGGCCACCGGGACGCCCGCCGCGCCCGCGGCGTCCAGCACCGTGCCGATGCCGTCCGCCAGCCGTGCCCATCCGGTCTCGGGGTCCGTGCCGGTCGGGAGGGGGCCGCTGAAGCAGTGCACGGCGTGGGCGCCGAGGTCCGCGGCGACGCGGACGGCCTTGAGCAGCAGGTCGGTGCGGGCGGTGCGGGCTTCGGCGTCCGGGTCGAGCAGCGTGGGGTGGTGTTTGCGGCGTACGTCGAGCACGTAGCGCGCTCCGGTCTCGACGGTGGCCGTCAGCCCGTGGCGGTCCAGCGCGCGGCCCACGGCGGCGGTGCGGGCCGGGAGCCGGGGGGCGAGGGGGTCGAGGTGCATGTGGTCGAGCGTCAGCCCGACGCCCGCGTACCCGAGGTCGGCGAGCAGTCCGAGGGCGTCCTCGAGCCGTAGGTCGGCCAGGCCGTTGGTGCCGTAGGCGTAGCGCAGTGCGGAGGCGGTCCTGGGCGGGGTCATGTGGGGCTGACCTTCCGGGAGAGGCGGCGGGCGACGGGCAGCAGGCCGAGCAGTGCCGCGGCGGAGAGTGAGGCCGCGGTCCGGGCCCGCGGCGGGTGGGAGGAGCGGCAGCCACGCGCGGTGAGCGCGGCCTGGAGCGGGATCATGGCGCGGATCCCGCCGCCCACCGCGCGCTGGAGCAGCGGCGGCGAGGGGTTGAGCGCGGCGTGTGCCAGCGGTCGGGCGGCTGTCGCCGCGTAGGCCGTGCTCGCCGCGAGGGTCAGCGGTGCCCGCTGCCGGGCCAGCACGGCGGTGGTCGCCGCCACCGCGCCCAGTGCCGCGAGCGGCACCGCCGGGGCGCCGCCCTCGGCCTCCCGCCGGGAGACGGAGGTGACCGCGAGGGTGTGTGCCCCCATGAGGGCGGCCGCGCCCAGCACCGGTGCGGGGCTGCGCCTCGGCGGGGGTGCGAGGGCGCCGTCGGTCCCGGGCGCGGCGGGGCGCGCGGTGGCCGCCGCGCCCAGGAGTACGTCCAGGGAACGGGCCGTCGCCATGGCGACGGGACCTGCCGGGGTGTGCTTGAGGCGGAGGTCGTACGCCCACACGGTGGTGGCCAGCGCGGTGGCCGTGAGGAGCGGGAGGCGCCCGGCGCGGGCGGCCAACGCCAGTCCGGCAGCGGTCAGTCCGGTCGCGGCCGCGAGGGCGGCCCCCGGCCGGATGCGACCGGAGGGCAGCGGCCGCTGCGGTCGCTCGCGGGCGTCCTCCTCCTGGTCGGCCCAGTCGTTGAGCGCCATGCCCGCCTCGTACAGGCACAGCGAGGCCCCCGCGGCCAGCACCGTCCCCCGGCCCGGGCCGCTGCCGCCCGCCACGGCGCCGACCAGCGCGTCGCCGGGCACGGTCGAGACCGCGGAGATCCGCAGGAGTTGCGCCCAGGCGGCTCCTCGGCCGGTCACCGGGCGGACCCGGCGCCGTCGGCGGATCCCGTACCGTCGGCGGACGCGGCACGCTCGTCCGGCCCGGCAGCGCCTCCCGGCGCGTGCTGGAAGCCGCGGGCGAGGTCGAGCAGGGCCCGCCACTGCCCCGGCAGGTCGGCCGGACCGCTGTCGGGGTCCTTGAAGTAGAAGCCGAGTCCGGGCACCGGGCCGGTGAGGCCGCGTTCGTCGGCGCGGGCGAGCAGCCGGGCCAGGTCGAGGACGAGCGGGGCGGCGAGCGCCGAGTCGCAGCCCTGCCAGGTGGTCTGCAGCGTCATACGGGAGCCGAGAAAGCCGTCGAAGGCGATGTGGTCCCAGGCGGTCTTCCAGTCGCCCATCGCCGGGACGTCGTCGATGTGCACCTCTCCTTCCGGGAGGGTGCCGAGGTTGTCGGCCAGGACCCGCGCTTTGCCCGCGTTCTTGGCGGCCGCCGCCGCGGGGTCGGCGAGTGCCGCGCCGTCCCCGCCGCCGAGCAGGTTGGTGCCGCTCCAGGCCCGTACGGCCAGCGCGCGCTGCGCGAACATCGGGGCCAGCACCGAGCGCAGCAGGGTCTGCCCGGTCTTGCCGTCCCGTCCCGCGTACGGGACGCGGGCGGTACGGGCGGCTGCGGCCAGCCGGGGGTGGTGGAGGCCGGCGGACGGGGTGAAGTTGATGTACGGGCATCCGGCGCGCAGGGCCGCTGCCGCGTAGCGGGAGCTGGGCGGCAGGGGGGTGTGCGCGGTGCCGGGCGCCTCCCCGGGTTCGGGCGGGGGCGGCTCGGTGCTGGCCACGTTGATCACCACGGTGCGGGCCAGGCCGTGGGTGCGGGTGAATTCGGTGAGGTCGGCCGCGTATTGGGCGATCAGTTCTTCCTCGGCGCCGGCGTCCTCCGCGGCTGGTCCGGCCGCCGGGGCGCCGGGGCGGAGGGCGGTGTCGGCGGTGGCGAGTTCGGCGCGCACCGCCGCTGGCAGGCCGTGCGGGATCACCCCGGCTTCGGCCAGCGCCTCGGCCCGCTTGGGGAGCGGGCAGGAGGCGGTGTCGTGTCCGCCGAACACGAGGGAGTCGAGCGGCGGCAGGGCGGCATCGGCGAAGGGTCCGGTCTCGGTGACCATCCCGACGGGTGAATGCAGCCGGGCCGCGAGCGCCGCGGCTCCGGTGATCGCGGTGGTCGCCACGGAGCCCCTGGCGCCGATGAGCCACACCCCGGTACGGGGCGGCCGGAGGCCGGAGCTGTCGGTGCGGTCGGTCACGGTGTCCTCCCTGATGCTGCTGCGTACGAGGGGCCGCGGGTGGGCGGGAGCGCGGGGCCGGCCGCGCCCCGCCCGCGGCGGCCGGACCGGGCAGGACGGGCCCGGGTGGAGGTCCGGGCCGCCCGGGCCCGAGCCGCCCGGCCCGGAGGGACCGGACGGCGGGACGGCCGGGCGGCCGGTGGGGAAGCGGTGTCAGCGGGGTGCCGACGCGCGGATGCGTACGTCGCGGAAGGCGACCTCGTCCCCTTCCCCGTGGTTCTGCAGACCCACGTATCCGTCGGTGAGGCTCCGGGCCGGGTCGGTGTTGGTGAAGTCGTTGATCAGTACACCGTTGAGGTGGACGCGCAGCCGCTCACCCTCGACCCGGATCTCGTAGGTGTTCCACTCACCGGGCGGGTTCAGCGCGGCGTCCCGTGCCGCGAGGTCGGCCGACTGGAAGCCGTAGACCGCCCCGGTGGTCCGGTCGTCGGCGTCGGTGGCGTCGGTGGCGTCGATCTGGATCTCGTACCCGCGGTCCACGGCCGACCAGGGGTCGTCGGAGGCGGGGAAGCCGACGAAGACACCGGAGTTGTCGTCCCCGTCGGCACTGGCCATCCGCCAGTCGAGCTTGAGCGAGTAGGAGCCGTAGGAGCGGGCGGCGTACCACAGCAGGCCCATCCCGCCGCGGGTGGTGAGGGTGCCGTCGGCGCTCTCCTCGAACGAGCCGGGACCGGCCTGCCGCCACTCCTCGGTTCCGGGACCGTCGCCGGTTCCCTCGTACAGCGTCGTATAGCCGGTCTCCGGACGGCAGTCGGCACGTACCGCGCCGGTGGCGTACCGGATGCCGCCCAGCAGGTGTGCGCGGAAGGCGGGGTCGGCATAGGACTCCCGGGTGTGCCCGGCGCCGGTGTAGAAGGCGCGGCCGCCCGCGTACTCCTGGCACCAGGCCAGCGGGTGCTCCTCGCCCATCGTGCCGCCGGTGTAGGAGTCCTCGTCCAGGGACGCCAGGATGCGGGCCTGTTCGCGCGGATCGGAGCGGTAGTTGTACCACTCGTCGGTGCGCTCCCAGTCCGTGCCCAGGTGCGCGGTGGCGGGGTGGGCGCGGTCCTCGATCCGCACCGTGGCGGGCTGGATCGCCGGGTGGGACGCGAAGTAGGCGCCCGCGAGCCCGCCGTACCACTCCCAGTCGTACTCGGTGTCGGCCGCGGCGTGCACGCCCACGTAGCCGCCGCCGTCGCCGATGTATTCCTCGAAGGCCGCCTGTTGGCGCGGGTCGAGCACGTCGCCCGTCGTCGAGAGGAAGACGACGGCGTCGTAGCGGGCCAGCTTCTTCGGGGTGAAGGCGGCGGCGTTCTCGGTGGCGTCGACGGTGAAGCCGTGCTCGGCGCCGAGTTCCCGCACGGCGGCGATGCCGTCGGCGATGGAGTCGTGGCGGTATCCGGCGGTCTTGGAGAAGACCAGCACGCTGCCGGCCGCCGGCTCGTGCCCGCCTGGGTGCTGCGCGGCCTGGCTCGGCGCGGCGAGCGCGCCGGCCAGTAGCGCACCGGCTGCCAAGGTGAGGCGGGCGCGAGGGGTGGATGCCCGGTTCATACGCGTCCTCCGTTCAGCCGGTGGTGACGGTGAAGCTGTCCAGGTCGTAGAGCGCCCCGTCGCCTCCGGTGAAGACGAGGCAGAGCGCGCCCGCGTCCGCGGGGACGCCGCTGATGTCGGTGCTCACCTCGGTCCAGCCGTCCGTGGCGGAGATCTGCGCGGTGCCCAGCAGGGGGCCGTCGGGGCCGTCGGCGCGGACTTCGAGCGCGGCGTCAGCGGTGCCGGCCACCCGCGCGGTGAGTTGGGTGACGTCGGCGGGCGCGTACGGCTCGTAGGCGATCCACTGGCCGTCCCGCGCCCCGGTGACGGCCTTGCCGCCCTCGGCTCCGGCGGGCTCGCCGGTGCTGACGCCGTCCGCCGCGCCGGTGAAGTGCTCGGCCTGGCGGTGCTCGGGCTGCAGGATGCTCTGCCCGTGGCTGGTGAGCGGGGGTTGCCCGCCTGCGCCGTTGTCGGTGTAGGAGGCGTCGAGGACGCCGAAGATGTCGGCGTTCGGGTCGTGTTCCCCGTCGGCGAGGGTCTTGATGGTGCCCTTGCAGCCCTTGGCGGAGGTGAGGGGGTGGCCGTGGCTGTCGTGGCCGAGGATGTAGGCGACCTCGACCCGGGAGCAGTCGATCTGTTCCTCCTCGGGGTCGGTGACCTGCACCTCGAAGGGGATCTCGTCGCCGAAGGAGAAGGGCTGCCCGTCGGCGGGGAGCTTCAGTTCGACCTGGGGCGCCGTGTTGCCGACGGTGAGGTGCACGCTGGCGGAGCCGGTACGGCCGGAGGGGTCCTCGGCGGTGACGGTCGCGGTGTAGGTGCCGTTTGCCTGGTAGGTGTGGGTCGGCTCGGCCTCGTCGGAGGTCGCGCCGTCGCCGAAGTCCCAGCTCAGTTCGGTGGTGTCACCGTCCTGGTCGGTGGCCTGGGCGGAGAAGGAGACGGTGAGCGGGGCCTGGCCGTCGCTGATGTCGCTGCTGGCCTCGACGACGGGGCTGTGCCCGTCGGCGGCGTTCTCGATGCGGTAGAGGGCGGAGTTCTCGTCGCCGTTGAAGTAGCCGGTGCCGTAGTCGAGGACGTACAGCGCACCGTCGGGGCCGAAGTCCATGTCCATGACCTGGGTTCCGGACCAGGGGAAGTCGTTGATCCGCACGTTGCCGCCGTCGCGGTCCTGCTCGACGCGCTTGATCCAACGGCGGCCGAACTCTCCGGCGAAGAAGTCCCCGTCGTACTCGCGGGGGAAGGCCACCGGGGAGTCGTTGTGGGGGTCGTATCGGTAGACGGGGCCGCCCATCGGGGACTCGGAGCCGTCGCCGAACTCGGGGACGGAGTCGCCGTCGTAGGGGATCCACGCCGGCTGGGCCGCGGGGAGCCGGGTGCGTCCGGTGTTGTGGGGCGAGGTGTTGCGCGGTGCGGAGCAGTCGAACTTCTCGCCGGAGGTGCCGGTGGCGAAGTCGTAGTCCGTGTAGGCGTCGTTCTTGCCGGTGCAGTACGGCCAGCCGTAGTTGCCCGGGCCGGTGACGCGGGCGAACTCGACCTGGCCCGCGGGGCCGCGTTGCGGATCGGCGGTGCCCGCGTCCGGTCCGTAGTCGCCGACGTAGACGGTGTCGGTCTTCTTGTCGACGGTCATCCGGAAGGGGTTGCGGAAGCCCATGGCGTAGATCTCGGGCCGGGTCCTCGCGGTGCCCGGCCGGAAGAGGTTGCCGCGGGGAATCTTGTAGGAGCCGTCCTTGCGGACCTTGATGCGGAGGATCTTGCCGCGCAGGTCGTCGGTGTTGCCGGCGGAGCGCTGCGCGTCGAAGGCGGGGTTGCGGTCGGCGCGCTCGTCGATGGGCGTGTAGCCGTCCGACTGGAAGGGGTTGGAGTCGTCGCCGGTGGACAGGAGCAGGTTGCCCTTGGAGTCGAAGGCGATGTCGCCGCCCACGTGGCAGCAGGTGCCGCGGTCGGCGGGGACGTCGAGGACCGTGCGCTCGCTGGACTCGTCCAGTGTGCCGTCGGGGCGCAGGACGAACCGGGAGAGCCGGTTGACGCCGGCGAACTTCTCGAAGTCGGCGGCGGTGCCCGTGTCGGGGGCGTCGCCCTCGGGGGTGTCGAGCGGCGGCGCGTAGTAGAGGTAGACGAAGTGGTTCTTGGTGAAGCGCGGGTCGACTCCGACGCCTTGGAGGCCCTCTTCGTCGTGGTTGTAGACGTCGAGGCGGCCGGCGGTCTTCGTGTTGCCCTGCGCGTCGGTGAGCCGCAGGGTGCCGTCGCGTGAGGTGTGCAGTACGGAGCGGTCGGGCAGCACGGCCATCGTCATGGGCTCGCCCATCTCGGCCACGCCTTTGGCGAGGGTCACCTGCTGGAAGTCGCCGGCGGCGGGCGGGGCAGCCTTGTCCGGGGCGGTGGTGGCGGGTGTGTCGGTGGCCTGGGCGGCCACCGCGGTCGCGCCGGTGAGCAGGAGGGCGCCGACGAGTGCGGCGACGCGCATGCGGAGACATCGTTGTCCGCGGGGTCGAGTGTGCACAGCGGATCCTCCCTGGTGGGGGTGGGTTGACTGGTGCCGTGCGCTGCGCCCGCGCTGCACAGGAGGGGGCGCGCTGTTGTCCCGTACGCCTCAAGGACGGTAGCGGCGTTTATCCGGAGCGGGAACCCCTTTGACACGCATCCCCGGTAGTTTTGTCCACAGGCAGGACAAAGACCCGGGAGCGCGCGGCGGCCCCGCGCGACCGCACCGAGGCGGAAGCGCGCAGGGCGGAGCCGGGGCACCCGGAGCGGTGCCCGCGGCCCCGCACCGGCGCCGTGCGACCGGTCAGTTGCCGAACGCGGAGTCGAACGAGGCAGTCGGGGGTTCGTAGTCGAAGGCCCGCAGCCGCGCCAGGGCCTCCGGCGCACCGGCGAGCCGGTCCATCCCGGCGTCCTCCCACTCGACGGACACCGGTCCCGCGTAGCCGATGGCCCGCAGCATCCGGAAGACGTCCTCCCAGGCGACGTCGCCGTGCCCGGCCGAGACGAAGTCCCACCCCCGGCGCGGATCGCCCCACGGCAGATGCGAGCCGAGCCGGCCGTTGCGGCCGTCCAGCCTGCGCCGGGCCTCCTTGCAGTCGACGTGGTAGATCCGGTCCCGGTAGTCGTAGAGGAACCCGGCCGGATCCAGGTCCTGCCACACGAAGTGCGAGGGGTCGAAGTTCAGTCCGAAGGCGGCCCGATGCTCGACCGCCTCCAGGGCGCGCTGGGTGGTCCAGTAGTCGTAGGCGATCTCGCTGGGGTGCACCTCGTGCGCGAACCGCACGCCCTCGGCGTCGAAGACGTCCAGAATCGGGTTCCACCGCTCGGCGAAGTCCGCGTAGCCTCGGTCGACCATCTCCGGGGGCGTCGGCGGGAACATGGCCACCAGATGCCAGATGGAGGAGCCGGTGAAGCCCACGACGGTGCGCACGCCGAGCGCCGCGGCGGCCCGCGCGGTGTCCTTCATCTCCTCGGCGGCCCTGCGGCGCACCCCCTCGGGGTCGCCGTCGCCCCAGATGCGCGGGGCGACGATGGCGCGGTGGCGCTCGTCGATGGGGTGGTCGCAGACGGCCTGCCCGGTGAGGTGGTTGGAGACCGCCCAGCACTCCAGGCCGTACTTGTCCAGCAGGCGCCGCCTGCCGTCCACGTATCCGGGCTCGTGCAGCGCCTTGTCGACCTCGAAGTGGTCGCCCCAGCAGGCCAGTTCCAGGCCGTCGTAGCCGAAGTCGCGGGCGAGGCGGCAGACCTCCTCCAGCGGCAGGTCGGCCCACTGCCCGGTGAAGAGGGTGAACTTTCGTGCCACGGTGACCTCCTAGGCGGTTGCCGCGGCCGCCCCGGCCGCGGATGCCTCGTGCTGGACCGGTGTGTAGACGCAGTTCCGCCCGGCGCTCTCCTCGACGGCGGCCAGCACGCGCTGGACCTGGAGCCCGTCGTCGAAGGTGGGGGCCGGCGGGGTGCCCGTCGCGATGGCGTGCACCAGGTCGCGGGCCTGGTGGGTGAAGGTGTGCTCGTAGCCGAGGCCGTGGCCGGGCGGCCACCACGCCTCCAGGTAGGGGTGGTCGTGCTCGGTGACCAGGATGCGGCGGAATCCGGCTTCCCCCGCGGTCTGGGTGTGGTCGTGGAACTCCAGCTCGTTGAGGCGCTCCAGGTCGAAGGCGAGGGAGCCGAGGGTGCCGTTCAGCTCGACGCGCAGCGCGTTCTTGCGCCCCGCGGCGACCCGGGTGACCTCGAAAGAGGCCAGCGCCCCGGAGCCCAGCCTGCCGGTGAAGACCGCGGCGTCGTCCACGGTGACCGGGCCC
The DNA here is from genome assembly GCF_042869575.1 of Streptomyces sp. NPDC006925. Lineage (NCBI taxonomy): Bacteria > Bacillati > Actinomycetota > Actinomycetes > Kitasatosporales > Streptomycetaceae > Streptomyces > Streptomyces sp. NPDC006925. The sequence continues at coordinate 46,007 of NZ_JBIAGB010000034.1, read as the reverse complement.
CGCTCCCCGTCCGGCTCGCCCTCGCGCAGCGGGCGCTCCCGGACGAACGTCTCGGTCTGCGCGGAGACCCCGGCCAGCGGGGCACCGGCCAGATGCTGGGCGAGGTCGACGGCGTGCGCCCCCAGGTCGCCGAGGGCCCCGGAGCCGGCCGCCTCCCGGCGCAGCCGCCAGGCCAGCGGGAAGGCCGGGTCGACCAGCCAGTCCTGGAGGTAGCACACCCGCAGGTGCCGCAGCTCCCCCAGTCTGCCGTCCGCCACCATGCGGCGCGCGAGCGCCAGCGCGGGGGTGCGGCGGTAGTTGAAGCCGACCATGGCGACCTGGCCGCGCTCCCGGGCCGCACGTGCTGCCGCGGCCATGGCCTCGGCCTCCTCGACCGTGTTGGCCAGCGGCTTCTCGCACAGCACATGCTTGCCCGCCGCCAGCGCCGCGATCGCGATCTCGGCGTGGCTGTCACCGGGCGTGCAGATGTCGACGAGCTGGACGTCCGGGCGGGCGATCAGCGCCCGCCAGTCGGTCTCGGCGGCGGCCCACCCCAGCCGCTCGGCCGCGGTGCGCACGGCTGCCGGGTCGCGCCCGCACACGGCGGCCAGCGCGGGCCGCAGCGGCAGGTCGAAGACCCGCCCCACGGTGCGCCAGCCCTGCGAGTGCGCCTGGCCCATGAAGGCGTAGCCGACCATGCCCACGCCCAGGGGCGGCGCGGTGGCGGGCGCGGTGCTGTCGTACGGCATCGAGGTCCTCCCTCTGGAGGGGCTCCTGCTCCGGCCCCGGGCCGGGAGGTCCCCCCGGATCTGCGTCAGCGGTCCGGACGGTGCGGCGGGCGGTCCCGGCGGAGGGGGCCGCCCGCCCGGGCTGTCAGGTGAAGCCGATCGGGAGGTACTCCTCGACGTTCTTCTCCGTCACCACCGCGGAGTAGAGGGTGACCTGGGCGGGGATCTCGTATTCGGCCATGCCCGCGATGCCCTTGCCCTGGCCGAGGGCGCGGGCCAGGTCGATGGCGGAGGCGGCCATGGTGGGCGGGTAGAGGACGGTGGCCTTGATGACGCTGTCGCCGTCCTTGATGGCCTGCATCACGCGCTTGGACCCGGCGCCGCCGACCATGAAGAACTCGTCCCTGCCCGCCTGCTTGATGGCGCGTTCGGCACCGACGCCCTGGTCGTCGTCGTGGTTCCACAGCGCGTCGAAGCTCTGCTGGGCCTGGAGGAGTTCGGACATCTTCTGCTGCCCGGACTCGACGGTGAACTCGGCGGCCTGCCGGGCGACCTTCTTGATGTTGGGGTAGTTCTCCAGCGCGTCGTCGAACCCCTTGGTGCGCTGCCGGGTCAGCTCCAGGTTGTCGATCCCGGCCAGCTCCACGACCTTGGCGCTCTTCTTGTCCTTGAGCTGTTCGCCGATGTAGTGCCCGGCGTTGAGGCCCATGCCGTAGTTGTCGCCGCCGATCCAGCAGCGGTACGCCTGCTGCGAGGAGAAGACGCGGTCGAGGTTGACCACGGGGATGCCGGCCCGCATGGCCTTGAGGCCGACCTGGGTGAGGGCCTTGCCGTCGGCGGGCAGCACGACGAGCACGTCGACCTTCTTGTTGATGAGCGTCTCGACCTGGCCCACCTGGGTGGCGTTGTCGTTGGAGCCCTCGGTGGCCTCCAGGGTGACGTCCTGGTACTTCCCGGCGCGCTTCTTCGCCTGGGTGGTGATGGCGTTGAGCCAGCCGTGGTCGGCCTGCGGGCCGGCGAACCCGATGGTGACCTTCTTGCCCGGCTTGTCGTCGGCGACCTCGGCGCCCGCCGAGTCCGTGTCGGCGTCGTCGTTGTTCTCGTTGCTGGTGCAGCCGGTGGCGAGGAGGGCCGCTCCGGCCGCCGCGGTGCCGAAGAGCATGCTGCGGCGGCTGGTGGCCGGGAGGCGGGAGGCGGGTGGCGTGTCAGGGGTGCGTGGTCTGATGCTCATGACGTGGAACGACCCTTCTGGACCAGGACGGCCGCGACGATGATCGCGCCCTTGGCGATCTGCTGGATGTCCGTCTGGAGGTTGTTGAGGGCGAACAGGTTGGTGATGGTGGTGAAGACCAGGACGCCGAGCACCGAGCCGAGGATCGTGCCGCGACCGCCGCTGAGCAGCGTGCCGCCGATGATCGCGGCTGCGATGGCGTCGAGTTCGTACAGGTTGCCGTTGGTGTTCTGGCCCGAGCCGGTGAGGATGACGAGCATGAACGCGGCGATTCCGCAGCACAGTCCGGAGAGCAGGTAGAGCAGCAGCCGCTGCCGCCGTACGGCGATGCCGGCCAGCCGGGAGGCTTCCGGGTTGCCGCCGACCGCCACCGTGCGGCGTCCGAAGGTGGTGCGGTTGAGCAGCAGCCAGCCGAGCACGCAGACGAGCGCGAACACCAGGACGATGGGCGGGACGCCGAGCACGTAGGAGTCCTTGACGCCCAGGTCGAGCACGGCGTCGACGGTGACGACCTGCGTCCTGCCGTCGCTGATCTGCAGGGCCAGCCCCCGGGCCGAGGCGAGCATGGCGAGGGTGGCGATGAAGGGCACCATCGGCCCGTAGGCGACCAGCAGCCCGTTGACGAGTCCGCAGCCGACGCCGACCAGCACACTGCACAGCAGCATCCCGCCGAGGCCGAAGTCCTGGGTGGCCAGCGTCGTCGCCCACACCGAGGCGAGCGCGACGATGGCGCCCACCGACAGGTCGATGCCACCGCCGATGATCACGAAGGTCACGCCGACGGTGACGACGCCGATGACGGACGCCTGGGTGAGGACGAGACGGAGGTTCTCGGCCGCCAGGAACTCGTCGGGTCTGGTGATCGCCCCGACGACGGCGAGCGCGACCAGCACCCCGATGAGCGAGAGGTGGCGCACGTCGAGCGGGAGGCGGCGGACGGCCGGTGGCCGGTCCGCCACGGGTGCGGGCGTACCGGGCTCGCTGGTCGCGGTTGCTGGTGGGTTCATGACGGGTCACCTCTGAGGGGACGGAGGCTGGTGGGTGGATGCGCGGGCGCCGCCCCCGGAGGGCGGGCGCGGCCGCGCGGCCCTCGCCGGAGGACGGGTGCGGCCGCGCGGCCCGCAGCCGCACCCCGGCAGCGGCCGGGAGGTGCGGGGGGCGCCGCTCATTCCGGGGTGCCTTCCATCACGAGGTCCAGCACCCGGTGCTCGTCCAGTTCGTGCGAGGGAGCCGCATGCACCACCCGGCCCTCGCGCAGCACCAGCACCCGGTCGGCGAGGCCGAGGACCTCGGGCAGCTCGCTGGAGACGAGCAGTACGCAGACCCCGGAGTCGGCGAGCCGCCGGATGACGGCGTACAACTCGGTACGCGCGCCGACGTCGACGCCGCGGGTCGGCTCGTCCAGCAGCAGCACCCGGCAGCCGCGCAGCAGCCAGCGTGCCAGCACCGCCTTCTGCTGGTTGCCGCCGGAGAAGGTGCGTACCGGCCGTTCGGGATCGTCGGGGCTGAGCGCCAGCTCACGGGTGCGCCTGCGGGCCTCGGCACCCTCCCGGGCCCGGTCCAGCCAGCCGCCGCGGGAGAAGCGGGGCAGCGAGGAGACGGAGACGTTGCGGGTGACCGACTCCAGCATCAGCAGCGCCTGGGACTTGCGCTCCTCGGGCGCCAGCCCCAGCCCGGCGCGTACGGCGGCGGGGATGCTGCCCGGACGCAGCGGCCTGCCGTCCACCAGGACGCGTCCCGCGGTGGGGCGGCGCGCCCCGTAGAGCGTCTCCAGCACCTCCGAGCGGCCGGAGCCCACCAGCCCGGCCAGCCCCACGATCTCGCCGGGCCGCAGCTCCAGATCCAGCGGCTCGAACTCGCCTGCCCGCGCCAGCCCTTCGGCGACCAGTACCGGCTCGGCGCGGGGCGCGTCCGGCGCCGAGCGCTGCGGGAAGACCTGCCGGGCGTCCCGGCCCGTCATCCTGGCGACCAGTTCGTCGGTCGGTGTGCTGCGGGCCGGCAGGTCGCGGGCGGCGACGCGGCCGTCCTTGAGGACGGAGACCCGGTCCCCGATACGGCGGATCTCCTCCAGCCGGTGGGAGATGTAGACGACGGCGACGCCGTCGGCCGTCAGATCGCCGACGATCCGGAAGAGGTTGTCGACCTCGTCGGGGTCGAGCGCCGCCGACGGCTCGTCCATCACGATCAGCCGTACGTCGTGCGAGAGGGCCCGGGCCATGGACACGATCTGTGCTCCGGCGGCGGACAGGGAGCCCACGAGCGCGGCCGGGTCGATCTCGGGGTGCCCGAGCCGGGCCAGCAGTTCCGCGGTCCGCGCCCGCGCGGCGCGGGGGCGTACCAGGCCACGGGTGGCGATCTCGTGCCCGAGGAAGACGTTCTCCGCCACCGACACGTGCTCCACCAGGTCGAGTTCCTGGTAGATGGTGGCGATGCCCAGCCGCATGGCGGAGACGGGGGTGGGCAGCCGGACCCGCTCGCCCCGCCAGGCGATCTCGCCGCCGTCGGGCTGGTGGGCGCCCGCGAGCACCTTGATGAGGGTGGACTTGCCCGCGCCGTTCTGGCCGAGCAGGCAGTGCACCTCGCCTTCCTCGACATCGAGGTCGACACCGTCCAGCGCACGGACACCGGGGAACGACTTGGTGATTCCGGACATCGTCAACAGGGGCATGCAGGATCTCCGTCCCAGGGGGTCGTACGGGAGTTCGCCGTGCGGGAGCGGTGCCGTCGATCAGTTGCTGGTGCGGTGCGCTGCGCTGTGCGTCGTACGGGCCGGGGGACGCTTCGCGGCCGGGCCGGGAGGTGGGGCGCGCGGTGTGCGGAGTCGGGGGGCGCCGGAACCGGGGTTACGCGGGCGAGAACAGGTGGTCGCTGGTGAGCCGGGCGGCACCCGTCACCCCCGCGAGCTGTCCCAGCTCGCCCAGGACGATGGGGAGGTTGCCGGTCGCCAGCGGCAGCGACTGGCGGTAGACCTGGGTGCGGATACTGGCCAGCAGGGTGTGGCCGAGCCCGGTGACACCGCCGCCGATGACCACGAGCCCGGGGTTGAAGAAGCTGACCAGGCTCGCGATGATCTGGCCCACCCGGGCGCCGCCGTCCCGGATGAGGTCGAGCGAGGTGCCGTCCCCCGCGGAGGCGGCGGTGGCGATGTCGGCCGCGTCGAGCCGCCCCTTCTCGGCCAGCAGCCGGGCCAGTTCGGGCGACCGGCCCTCCCGGGCGGCCTCCTCCGCGTCCCGGGCGAGGGCGGCGCCGCCGAAGTACGCCTCCAGGCAGCCGCGGTTGCCGCAGGTGCACTGGCGACCCTCGGGTTCGACCTGGATGTGCCCGATGTCGCCCGCGCTGCCGGTGGTCCCGCGGTGCACCTCGCCTCCGACGACCACTCCGCAGCCGATCCCGGTGCCGATCTTGACGCAGAAGAAGTCCCGCACCGAGCGCGCGACCCCGGCCTGCATCTCGCCGGTCGCCATCAGGTTCACGTCGTTGTCGACCATCACCGGGCAGCCCAGTTCCTGACTGAGTGCCTCCCGGACGGGGAAGCCGTCCCAGCCGGGCATGATCGGCGGTGCGACGGGGGTGCCCTCCGGGAACCGGACGGGTCCGGGAACGCCGATGCCCGCACCGTCGAACCCGTCGGCGACCCCGCTGTCGCGGAGTTTGGCCACCATCGCCAGCACCTGGTCGAAGACCGCGACAGGCCCTTCACGGACGTCCATGGGCTGGTTGAGGTGGCCCAGGATCTCCAGTTCCGGGTTGGTGACCGCGACGTCGACGGAGGTGGCGCCGATGTCGACCCCGAGGAAGCGGAGGCCGGGCGCCAGCCGGATGTTGTGGGAGCGGCGCCCGCCCCGGGAGGCGGCGAGGCCGTCCGCGACGACCAGCCCCGTCTCCAGCAGCCGGTCGACCTCGACGGCCAGCTTGGAGCGGGACAGGTCGACCCGGTCCCCGAGTTCGGCGCGGGACCGCGGGCCGCCGTCGCGCAGCAGGCGGAGCAGCCGCGCCTGGTGCGCGTTCGCGGGCCGTGCAGTCATGCGCCTCACCGCTACCCCTCCAGCCGTACGTGTCGGCGTCGTGTCCGGGAAAGTACGGGGAACGTAGCAGCGGCGGCCGGAGTTGGAAAGAAGTTCTGCACAAACCCGTGCGACTTCTTCCCGGGAATGGACAAAGAGCGTCCCCGCGGGAGCCGGCCGGTTGCCTTAGGGTCGGAGCGACCAGGAGGTGAGGACACCATGGGCAGGGTCACCGCACGACGCCCCGTCGTACGCGTCCGGGAGGGAGCGGTCAGCACACGTCCGGACACCCTCGTCACCGAGGAACCCCTGGAGATCCGGCTCGGCGGCACGCCGTTGGCGGTCACCATGCGCACCCCCGGCGACGACTTCGCGCTGGCGACCGGATTCCTGGTCAGCGAGGGAGTCGTCGCCGAAGCCGAGGACATCGCCGGTATCTCCTACTGCGGAGACGCCCGCGACGAGGACGGCGCCCGCACCTACAACACGGTCGACGTACGCCTCGCCCCGCACGTCCCCGCACCCGACATCGCCGGGCTGGAGCGCAACGTCTACACCACGTCCTCCTGCGGACTGTGCGGCAAGGCCAGTCTGGACGCGGTCCGCACCACGGCGCGCTGGGAACTGGACCGCGAGCGTCCGCACGGCGTCGGCACCGGGCTGCTGGCCCGGCTCCCGGACCGGCTGCGCGCCGCCCAGCGGGTGTTCGACCGTACGGGCGGGTTGCACGCGGCGGCGCTGTTCTCGGCCACCGGCGAACTCCTCGACGTGCGCGAGGACGTGGGACGGCACAACGCCGTGGACAAGGTGGTGGGCCGCGCGGCGCGGGACGGCGCGCTCCCGCTGCGCGACGCGCTGCTGATGGTTTCGGGGCGCGCCTCGTTCGAACTGGCGCAGAAGGCGGTGATGGCGGGCATCCCGGTGCTGGCGGCCGTCTCGGCGCCGTCGTCCCTCGCCGTCGACCTGGCGGAGGAGGCGGGGCTGACCCTGGTCGGGTTCCTGCGCGGCTCCTCGATGAACATCTACGCGGGGTCGCACCGGCTGGCACTGCCGGCCGCCTCGGCCCTGTCCGCCGCCTCGGCCGTGGACACCGGTTCGGCCGCGGACACCGGGTCGGCCACGGAGACCGGCTGAGCAGGCTGCCCGGCTGCCCGGCTGCCCGGCTGCCCGGCTGCGAGAAACCGTCCCCGGGCCGAGCATCCGCCCGTCAGCCGCGGACCGCGCTCGGGCCGGGTGCGGCCTCCCATCCGGGTTCCGGTTCCGGAGCGGTGTCCGGAGCGGACGGCTCCCGGGCCCATCGCCGCGCCAGGTAGGCACAAACCAGCAGCTGCATCTGATGGAAGAGCATCAGCGGCAGCACCGCGACGCTCGCCTCGGCGCCGAAGAGCACGCTGGCCATGGGCAGTCCGGCCGCCAGGGACTTCTTGGAGCCCGCGAAGCAGATGGTGAGGCGGTCGGCCCGCGCGAAGCCCAGCCGGCGGGCGCCGAACCAGGTCAGTCCCAGCATGGCGGCCAGCAGTACGGCTTCCACGCCGAGGAGGGCCGGGAGCCGGACGGGGCTTACCGCGCTCCACACGCCCTCGGTCATGCCCTGGCTGAACGCGGTGTAGACGACGAGCAGCACCGAGGAGCGGTCCACATACCCCAGCGCACGCTTGTGCCTGGTCAGGAAGCCGACCAGGCGGCGGCGGAGCAGCTGCCCCGCGAGGAAGGGCGCCAGCAGCTGGGCGGCGATGCCGAGCAGGCCGTCGGCGGAGAGCGCGGCCCGGCCGCCGATGAGCCAGGCGGCCAGCAGCGGGGTGGCGAGCATGCCGAGCAGGCTGGAGTAGGTGCCCGCGCAGATGGCGGCGGGCACGTTGCCGCGGGCCAGCGCGGTGAAGGCGATCGAGGACTGGATGGTGGAGGGGACGAGGCAGAGGAAGAGCAGCCCGTCCTGGAGCTGCGGGGTGAGCACGTAGGGGACGAGCCCGCGGGAGGCGAGCCCCAGCAGCGGGAAGACGACGAAGGTGCACGCCACGACGGCCAGGTGCAGCCGCCAGTGGCGGAGCCCGTCCACCGCCTCGCGGGTGGACAGCCGCGCTCCGTAGAGGAAGAAGAGCAGACCGACGGCCGCCTTGGTGGCCCAGGCGAACCCGTGCGCGACCCCGCCCGACGCGGGCAGCAGGACGGCGACCAACACGGTGGCCACCAGCAGCAGGATGTAGGGGTCCAGGAAGCGGGCGATGCGACGCATGCCGACCAACATACCGATCTGCGGAATCACTCTTCCGGAGTACTCGGGGGTCCGGGGACCGCAGCGAGTCCCAGGGAGGCGCCCTCCGGCGACGTCTCCGGCGACCCCCGTGGGACGCCGCTCCCCCGCCGTCACCCCACCCTCCGGTGACCCGCACTTTTCGCAAACACTCCGGTTCGCTCGCGAATATTCGGTGCAGAAAACCGATGGGCGGGGAAACGGCCTCGCGGGCATCCGCGAGGAGGTCGGCGAACTGTCCCAATTGACCGACTGACCTGCATCGACACCCCTGCCGATCACGGCCTGCCATCGGATACGGTCCTCGCGCGGTGCCACCTGGTACCGCGCAGTCGAGGAGCAGAGCCTTTGCGCGAGTTCACCGTTCCGGCCCTGACGACCACGCCCCAGGTCGGCGGAGTGGCCGATGCCGTCTTCGCGCACGCCGAGCGGACCCCCCACCTGCCGCTGCTCGCCCGCAAGGGCCGGGACGGCGGCTGGCAGGACGTACCGGCGGCGCAGTTCCGGGACGAGGTCATGGCAGTCGCGAAGGGTCTGCTGGCCCAGGGTGTCCGGTTCGGCGACCGCGTGGCGCTGATGTCGCGTACGCGCTACGAGTGGACGCTGCTGGACTTCGCGCTGTGGACACTCGGCGCCCAGTCCGTGCCCGTCTACCCGACCTCCTCGGCCGAGCAGGTCGCCTGGATGCTGTACGACGCCGAGGTGACGGCCGCCGTGGTCGAGCACGAGGACCACGCGATGACCATCGGTTCGGTCGTCGACGGGCTGCCGCGGCTCGAGAAGCTGTGGCAGTTCGACTCCGGAGCGGTGCAGGAGCTGATCGCCGCGGGGGCGCACCTCGAGGACGAGGTCGTCCACCGGCACCGGCTCGCGCTCACCCCGGACACGGTCGCCACCGTCATCTACACCTCCGGGACCACCGGCCGCCCCAAGGGCTGTGTGATCACGCATGCCAACTTCATGGCCGAGACCGACAACATCATCGCCCGGTACGACGGGGTCTTCAGCGCCAAGGCCGGGGAGCAGGGCTCCCTGCTGCTCTTCCTGCCGCTGGCCCACGTCTTCGGCCGGATGGTGGAGGTCGCGGCGGTGCGGGCCGGGCTCAAGGTGGGGCACCAGCCGGAGATGACGGCGCGGGCACTGCTGCCCGACCTGGCGGCGTTCCGCCCCACCTTCATCCAGGCGGTCCCCCACCTGTTCGAAAAGATCTTCGCGAGCGCGCGCCGCAGGGCCGAGTCCGAGGGGCGGCTCGGCCCGTTCGAGAAGGCCGTTGAGGTGGCCGTCCGGTACGCCGAGGCCGTCGAACACAAGGCGTTCGGCACCGGCCCCGGCCCCGGCGCCTCGCTGCGGATGCAGCACCAGTTCTACGACAAGTTCGTCTACGCCAAATTGCGGGAGGCCATGGGCGGCCGCTGCCGGTACGCCATGTCGGGCGGCTCGGCCATGGAGCGGCGGCTGGGCCTGTTCTTCGACGGCGCCGGAATGCGGATCTTCGAGGGGTACGGGCTGACCGAGACGACGGCCGCCGCCGTGGCCAACCCGCCCGAACGCCCCCGCTTCGGCACCGTCGGGCAGCCGGTGCCCGGCACCACCGTGCGGATCGCCGAGGACGGTGAGATCATGGTCCACGGCGGTCAGATCTTCGCCGGCTATCTGAACAACGCGCGTGCCACCCAGGGCACCCTGCGCAACGGCTGGTTCACCACCGGCGATCTGGGCGCCCTGGACGACGACGGCTATCTGACGATCACGGGCCGCAAGAAGGAGATCCTGGTGACCTCCAGCGGCAAGAGCGTCTCCCCCGGCCCGCTGGAGGACCGCGTCCGCGAGCATCCGCTCGTCGGGCAGTGCATCGTGGTGGGCAACGACCGGCCGTACGTCTCCGCGCTGCTCACGCTCGACGAGGAGGCCGTGCAGCACTGGCTCGCGATGCGCCAGAAACCCGAGACGGACCCCGCGGACCTGCTGCGGGACGAGGACTTGGAGACGGAGATGCGCAGGGCGGTGGTCGCCGCGAACACCCAGGTGTCCCAGGCGGAGTCGATCCGCACGTTCCGCATCCTCGCGACGCCGTTCACCGAGGAGGACGGATTGCTGACCCCGTCGCTGAAGCTGCGGCGCGCCTCGATCGAGGCGGCCTGCGCGGCGGAGATCGAGGCGCTGTACCGGGGCTGAGCGATCCGGTCCCGCACGTGAGCGAAAATGTGTTCGACGCGGAATAGATGTCCGGCGCTGCTCGCTGACCCCGGGGGCGGAACAAACGCCGACAGCGAAGCAACACACGCACCACACTGAACGTAAGGACCCACGCGTGAGCAACGTTCCCACCATCACGCTCAACAACGGCGTCACGATGCCGCAGCTCGGCTTCGGCGTCTGGCAGGTGCCCGCCGACGAGGCGGCCACGGCGGTGACCACGGCGCTGGAGTCCGGCTACCGCAGCATCGACACCGCGGCGGCGTACGAGAACGAGGAGGGTGTCGGCCGCGCACTGGCCGCCTCCGGACTGCCCCGCGACGAGGTGTTCGTCACCACCAAGCTGTGGAACGCCGACCAGGGGTACGACACGACCCTGCGCGCCTTCGACGCCTCCCTGGCCAAGCTCGGCCTGGACTTCGTCGATCTGTACCTGATCCACTGGCCGATGCCGGAGGTCGACAGGTACGAGGAGACCTGGCGGGCCTTCGAGAAGATCCACGCCGACGGGCGCGCCCGCGCCATCGGGGTCTCCAACTTCCAGCCGGCCCACCTCAACCGGATCATCCAGCTCGGCGGGACGGTACCGGCCGTCAACCAGATCGAGCTGCACCCCAGGCTGCAGCAGTCGGTGCCGCGCGCCTTCCACGCCGACCACCACATCGCCACCGAGGCGTGGTCGCCGCTCGGCCAGGGCGGTGACCTGCTCGACGACCCGACGCTGGGCGGGATCGCCGAGCGGCACGGCAAGACCGTCGCGCAGGTGGTGCTGCGCTGGCATCTCCAGCTCGGCAACGTGGTGATCCCCAAGTCGGTCACCCCCTCCCGGGTGCGGGAGAACATCGACCTGTTCGACTTCGAGCTGAGCAGCGAGGAGATGGCCCGGATCGCGGAACTCAACACCGACACCCGGATCGGCCCCGACCCGGACACCATGAACTGGACCGGCGACTGACACCCACCGGGGCCGCCGCCGCGGCGTGCGGCCCTCAGCTCGCCCCGTGGCCCGGCGCGATCTCCTCGATCCGCCGGGCCAGGGCGATGTCCAGCTCGGTGACCCGCCCGCCGGCACTGTGCGTGTTGACGGTGACCGAGAGCGCGTTGTAGCCCAGCGTCAGCTCGGAATGGTGGTCGAGCTCCTCCTGCAGCGCCGCGATGTGCATCGCCATCGCCGCCGCGGGAAGGTGCCCCGGCAGGGAATAGCTGCGCGAGACACTGTCACCGTCGGTCGTCCAGTACGGAAGACCGGCCAGCGCCTGCTCGGTCTCCTCGGGGGTCAGCGGCTGGGGCGCCATGAGGGTCCCTTCCTCGATCGGCTGCGGGCCGGCCGGACGGCGGTCCGGGGCTCCAGCCTGCCACGCTGCGTCGGTTACCGTCTGGTCCATGACGCTTCTGTCCGGGACGCACTCCGACGCACCCTCCGTCGGGACGCTGCTGCGCGGGTGGCGCGAACGCGCGGCGCTCAGCCAGCTCGAACTGGCACTGCGCGCCGACTCCTCCGCACGCCACATCAGCTTCATCGAGACCGGGCGCACCGCGCCCAGCCGCGAGATGGTCCTCAAGCTGGCGGCCACCCTGGACGTCCCGGTACGCGAACGCAACACGCTGCTGCTGTCCGCCGGCTTCGCGCCGGCCTTCGCCGCGACCCCACTGGACGACCCCGCCCTCCAGCAGGTGCGGGGCGCGCTGGAGCGGATGGTCGCCGCCTACCAGCCCTACCCCGCGCTGGTACTCGACGGCTGCTACACGGTGGTGGCCGCCAACACCGGCCTGGCCGCACTGCTGGAAGGGGTGGCCCCGCACCTGCTGGAACCCCCGCTGAACGCCATGCGGATCACCCTGCACCCCGAGGGGCTCGCGCCCCGCATCCGCAACCTCGCCGAGTGGAGGGGCCACCTGCTGGACCAGATGGGCCGGCAACTCGCCCTGCACCGCTCCCCCGCGCTGCGGGCCCTGCACGACGAGGTCGCCGCCTATCCGATGCCGGGCACGGACTCCCCGGCGCCCGGGGACACCGCGGGTCCCGTGCCCGGGGACCCCGCCGCCCCGGCGGACGGCGCCCGTACGGCGGACACGGCGGACCAGCCGCGGTTCGCGCTGCCCCTGGTCATCGAGCACGGCGGACGGACCCTCTCGTTCCTGTCCACCATCGCCACCTTCAACACCCCGCTGGATGTGACCGTCTCGGAACTCGCCGTGGAGACCTTCCTCCCGGCCGATCCGGCGACGGCCAAGGCACTGCACGGCACCGGGTGAGATCCGCTAGCGTTCCTGACCGTGTCTCAGAACCCCCCACACCAGCACAGAAGCGGCAGCCTCACCCTGCATCTCGGCAAGGAGGAGCTGGTCGTCCGGCAGCGCTACGAGACGGCCAGCGTCGCCAACGACGTCCTGATCGCGGTCTGGTTCCTCATCGGCAGCATCATGTTCTTCTCACCCGAGTGGACCCGCACCGGAACCTGGTGCTTCGTGTTCGGCAGCGTGGAGCTGCTGATCCGCCCGGTCATCCGGCTCACCCGGCAGTTGCACATCCAGAAGATGCGCGGCGGCACCCGCGGGATGACCGCCTCCGACCAGGACTACTGACGTTCCCGCGCGGGTTCCCCGGTGCTGTCTCCTGCCGAGGACACCCCTCGGCAGGAGACAGCACCCGAGGACGCGCGGCGCCCGACCCGTGCTGACGGCCCGCGGAGCCACTACCGACAGGCGGTCCCCGCCGCAGACGTCCGACGGCCGGCACGGGCACCGCGGAACAGGGTCACCGGGCCGGGATCGGCTGAGTGAGGTTCACCGCGTTGCCGTCGGGGTCCTGGATGTGGGCGACGCGCTGGCCCCATGGCATGTCCTCGGGGCCGCTGCGGACCGAACCGCCCAGCGCATCCACCCGGCCGAGCGTCTCGTCGACGTCGTCCACACCGATGCTGAGCAGGATGCGCGGCGCTGCCGCGGCCCCCGGGTCCGCCTTGGCCACCAGCCCGAGGTCGGTGTCGCCGATGCGCAGGCCGAGGTAGAACGCCGGGCCCTCCGCCGGCACCCGGAAGATCTCCTCGGCGCCGAACAACTGCGTGTAGAAGCCGAGCAGAACATCGTGGTCGGCAGTGAGGATCACTGGCTGAATGGTGGACATGGCACTCCTGTCGAGAACGGTCGTGTCACTGGACAGACCGTTCGGGGACGGTGGACTCATCGGGAGGACCGCCCGCGGGAGGAGCAACGACACACACGGCCGACCCACCACCAGCGCGAGCACCCCGAACCCACGACACGCCACCTCCCTGCCCGGTTGCTTCATGACGGCGCAGCGTCACGGACCGCCGTGGGCACCGGCTCGGTGCGTATGCGCCGGAAGCCGGCCCCCTTCGGCGTGCACAGCGGCCGTCTCCCCGAGGGGCTGACCCTGAGGACCGGCCTCAGGGATGCCCCCGAGACCCGGTGTAGCCAGGTACACCCGGCGCGGAGGGCAACCCCCCGGCCCGGCAGGCGGGCTGTGCGGCTGTCGGCAGCGGCCCGCGGCCGGAAGGCTGGTGGGCATGACGACAGCGATCGACGCACCGCAGCCGCGGACCGCCCAGGACTCCGGCAGTGCCGCCCCGCGGGCCGCACGGGAGGGTTCCGGCGGAGGGCGGCAGGGCAGCGACTTCTCCCGGCTCTCAGCGCGGATCTCGGACGCCGGGCTGATGGACCGCAGACCGCTCCACTACGCCGTACGCCTCACGCTCGTCGGGCTGGCCTTCGCCGCCGGGTGGGTGGCCCTGTTCACCGTGGGCGTCTCCTGGTGGCAGCTGGCCATCGCCGGGTACCTGGGCGTGGTCTACGGCCAGCTCGCGCTGGTCGCCCACGACTTGGCGCACCGGCAGGTGTTCCGCGGCCGCCGAGCCAGTGAGGTGTTCGGCCGCACGGTGGGCAATCTGTGCATAGGGATGTCGTACGGCTGGTGGATGAACAAGCACACCCGGCACCACGCCAACCCCAACCACGAGGACCTCGATCCGGATGTCGCGCCCGACATCCTGGTCTGGTCACGGGAGCAGGCAGCCCAGGCGCGCGGGCTGCCCCGGTTCGTGGGACGGCACCAGGCGGCGCTGTTCTTCCCGCTGCTGACGCTGGAGGGCTTCAATCTGCACGTCTCCAGCTTCCGGGCACTGCGCCGGCCGCACCTCAAACACAGGGGACTGGAGGGCGGGCTGCTGCTGGTGCACACCGCCTGCTATCTGGGTGCGCTGTTCTGGGCGCTGCCGACCGGCATGGCACTCGCGGTGCTCTTCGTCCACCACGCCGTCTTCGGCGTCTATCTGGGCAGCATCTTCGCGCCCAACCACAAGGGCATGCCCACACTCAAGGGCGACGAGCGCCCGGACTTCCTGCGCCGCCAGGTGCTCACCTCGCGCAACGTGCGGGGCGGGCCGCTCACCGATCTGGCTCTGGGCGGACTCAACTATCAGATCGAGCACCATCTCTTCCCGAGCATGCCGACCCCGCACCTGCGCAGGGCCCGCCCCCTCGTCCGCGACTACTGCGCCGAACTGGGCGTCCCGTACCACGAGACGGGACTGCTCACCTCCTGGCGCGAGGCGATGCGCCACCTGCGGGACGTGGGCACGCCGATCCGGGAGGGCGCCGGGACGGCAGGGCAGACCGAGGACGCCGGGAAGCCGACGGACTGATGGGCAGTCAGCCGCCGGGCGCCGCGGGCAGCGGCTCCTGCGCGCCGGCCGACCCGGCGGTGCCGTCAGCCGGTCCGGCCTCTTCCGAGGCCGCGGCAAGATGGTCGGCCCCGGGCAGCAGGCGCGGCTCGGCCGACTCCGCCAGCCAGCGCCGCAGCACCCGGTGCACGGCCTCCGCACCCACCAGCGACTGCCCCGGCTCGACCGGCGGTGACAGCTCCAAGGGAGAGAGCAGGAACGCGTCGCTCTGCTCACCGCCCAGCCCGCCGTGCGAGCCGATCTGCTCCTCGAAGGCGTGCACCGCACCGGTGGCCGGATCGAGGGCGGAGTTGACCATGACGTCCGGAGCGTGCGGGAACCGCGCCGTACGCAGCAACGCCTGGCGCGCGCCCGCGCCGAACGGGGCCAGCGGGTCGCGGCGGCCGACCACCTCGCCGGTCTCCAGCCGGTGCTCGCATCCGCCCGCGCCCAGCGCCACCGGTCCGTGCTCCGCGCTCAGCACCACCGCGAAGCCGATACCCGGGTGCTCGGCCAGCGTGGGCAGCAGTGCCGGGCGCAGCTCCTGGATGCGCTCGCGGGTCAGCCGCCCGGGGTGCTCGGGGAAGGAGATCAGCCCCAGGTTGCCGGAGGCCAGGACGACCGGTCCGGTATCGCGCCGGGGGGTGCGCGCCGCCTCCTGGCCGGAGTCCTCGGGGCGGCGCAGGGCGGCGCGCGCCGCGGCCCGTGCCTCCGAGCCGCTGGCCGTCCGCCCGGCGCGGCGGGGCACCTGCAGCCCGCTGCCCGCCCGGACCAGGTCCTCCAAGGTCAGCCCGTACGCGTGCTCGAACGTCTCTCCGAAGCTCTGCCCGTGGTCGGAGAGCAGCACCAGCCGATACGGGCGCGGCGCGTGCTCGGCGACCTTGGCGATCAGCCGTACCGAACGGTCCAGCCGCCGCAGCACCTGCCGGGTGTCCCTGCCGCGCGGCCCCGAGTGGTGTGCCACCTCGTCGTAGCCGACCAGGTCGGCGTAGACCGCCGTCCGGCACCGGAGCATGTCCCCGAGCACGGCAGCCACCACCACGTCGCGCTCGACGACGGTCGCGAAGGCCCGGACGAACGGGTACAGCCCGCCGCGGCCCACCCGCGGCCGGTCGCGGCGCAGCAGCGCACGGGTGGACTGGACCATCTCGCGGAGCACCTCGGCGACGAACGAGACGGCGGTGCGGGTCGCGTTGGCGGGGTCGGAGAAGTAGGCGAAGTACCCGGCGCGGGAGCGGGTCTCCTTGCCGCGGCGGGCCGAGACCGACAGCACCAGTGCGACCTGCCGGGCGCCGCCGGTGAACAGGTTGCCGCGGCTGGCTCCGTCCTGTGCGAGCAGGCCCGGGTCGCCGGTGCGCTCGACGGCGCGGCGCTGGAGTTCGGCCGCGCTGGTGGGCCGGTTGCTGACCACGACCTCGCCGGTCTCCTTCTCGTACCAGCGGAACGCGGGCACGTCGGCGTTGCTGCCGTGCAGGATGCCGAGCTGGCTGGCGCCGGTCTGGCTGGACCAGTCGGTGCGCCAGCGGGTGAGCCGGTGGGTGCGCCCGTACAGCCCGGCTACCGCGGGCATCAGCGGCTCGCCGCCGGGCGGTGCCTCCAGCGCCTCCTTGAGCACCGCGTGCCCGAGTCCGTCGAGCTGCAGGAAGACCGTGCCGGGGGTGCGGGGCGGCGCGCCCTGGCCCTCGCGCCGCCTTCTGCGGCCCGCGATCCGGGCCAGCCGGTGCCGGTAGCCCCGGTCGTCGCGGACCGCGAGGAGAGCGTTGGTCGCCGAGGAGGCCGCGGACATCGCGGCGGCGACGACGACGGACATGGACGGATCCGCGCTGCCCCTGCCGTAGGGGATCAGGGACAGCGCGAGCCACAGCAGCGACCCGTTGAGGAAGAAGACGAGCAGTCCGAGGACCAGCGCCGGCACCAGCAGGAAGGCACGCACCAGCAGCGGCCACACCAGGGCGCTCAGCAGTCCGAAGACCCCGGCGCCGACGGCGGCCGTGATGCCGATGACGGTGGCACTGTCGCCGCCTGCGGACTGCAGCCGGAAATCCGGCAGCACTCCGGCGAGCACCAGCATCGTGAGGGTGCCGGCCAGCCAGACGGCTCCGACGCGGAGCGAGGCCGCGCCCAGCCTGCGCCACGGTATGCGGGGAACGCGCACGCCCGTCAGGTCACCTCCCTCACGGTTGACGGAACAACCTCCACTTTTGCACAGTCTCGTCCGGCGGCAGGAGGGCGCTCGAGGCGTGCGCGAGGCTCACGGACGGCGCGGGTCGGCGAGGGGCCGGGGTCGGCGGGGGCCGGAAAGGGCGGCGGGGGGCGGGAGCGGCCGGGATCGGAGACGGCCAGGGGCCCGGACCCCGGCGGGACGCACTCGGAGGCGGCGGTCCGGTCGCCCCGGTGCGCGCTTAGGCTCGTAGAAGCCGCAGCAGCCGACGAGGTCCCGGAGAGGAGCGCACGTGCCGGTCGAGGTCACCTGGTGGGGACATGCCACCGCCACCGTGCGGGACTCCGGGGTCACGGTGCTGACGGACCCGCTGCTGGTACGCCGGCTCGCCCATCTGCGCCGTCGGCGCGGGGCGCTGCCGCCGCCGCACGCTGCGCGCGCCGACCTGGTCCTCGTCTCCCATCTGCACGCCGACCATCTGCACCTCGGCTCGCTCGCCATGCTGGCGCCGGGCACCCGGGTGCTGGTGCCGCGCGGTGCGCTGCGGGCCGTGCCCGGACTGCGGCGGCTGGCGCCGGTCCTGGAGTTCGTCGAGGTCGTCCCGGGCGACGAGGTCGAGGCGGGCCCGCTGACCGTCCGGGCCGTCCCCGCCGCGCACGACGGGCGGCGGCTGCCGCTGGGACGGCACACGGCTCCCGCGCTGGGCTTCGTGGTGGCGGGCGAGGAGCGCACCTACTTCGCGGGGGACACCGGGCTGTTCGACGGGATGGCGCAAGCGGTCGGCGCCGTGGACACGGCGCTGCTGCCCGTCGGCGGCTGGGGGCCCTTCCTGGGCGAGGGACATCTGGACGCGGGCCGCGCCGCCGAGGCGCTGGCCCGGCTGCGCCCGCGCAGCGCGGTGCCGGTGCACTTCGGCACGTACTGGCCGGTGGGCATGGACGCGGTCAGGCCGCACGAGTTCCACTCCCCCGGCGCCGAGTTCAAGCGGCTGGCGGCGCGACCCGCGCCGGAGGTCGCGGTACACCTGCTGGGGCACGGGGAGAGCGTGCGGCTGGAGGCGGACAGATGACCGGTGCGCTCCCGGACGGCCTCGGCGCGGTCGCCCACACCGTCTCCGAGGCCGTGGTGCGCCCGCCCGAGTCCACCCAGCAGGCACTGGGCTATCCCTCACTGTTCCTGCTGGTGGTACTCGGCTCGCTGGTGCCGGTCGTTCCGACGGGGGCGCTGGTCAGCGGGGCCGCAGTGGTGGCGCTCCACCAGAGCATGCCGGTGCTCGCGCTGCTCGCCGTCTTCGGCGTCGCCTCGCTCGCCGCCTTCCTCGGCGACCTGGGACTGTACTGGCTGGGCAGGCGCGGGGTCGGCTCCCGGAACGGCTCCCGCTGGCTGTCGGCGCTGCGCGAGCGGGCCGCTCCCGAACGGCTCGCGCAGGCCGACGCCCGGCTGCGTACGCACGGGGTGACGGTGCTCGTCGTCTCCCGGCTGATCCCCGCGGGACGGATCCCCGTGATGCTCGCCTGCCTGCTGGCCCGGATGCGGATGCGCGAGTTCGCCCGCGGGGACGTCCTGGCCTGCCTGGCGTGGGCCGCCGCCTACCAGCTCGTCGGCGTCGCGGGCGGCTCCCTCTTCCGCCGGCCCTGGGAGGGGATCGTCGCGGCTGTCGCGCTGACCCTGCTCCTGAGCGCCGCCCCGGCGGTGTGGCGCCGGTTCCGCGGGGCACGCAGCTCGGAGTAGCCCTGCCGCGGGCCGTCCGGCGGCAGAGGCCGGCGCCTCTCGCCGGGAGCTACGCCGCCTCCAGGATCCTGGAGGCCCCCACCGGGAGGTCCCACAGGTCCTCCCGGGGGCGCCCCGCCTCGGCCCAGGCGTTGCGTACCCGGGTGAGCGGCTCCAGCGGGGGCTCTCCGGAGAGCAGGAAGGTGGACCAGTGCATGGGTGCCATCCGGCGCGCGCCCACGTCCTGGCAGGCGCGCACGGCCTCCTCCGGATCGGTGTGCACGGGACGCAGCATCCAGCGCGGGTCGTAGGCGCCGATGGGCAGCAGTGCCAGGTCGACACCGGCGAAGCGACGGCCGATCTCGGCGAACCAGTGGCCGTATCCGGTGTCACCCGCGAAGTACACGCGCTGCCCCTGCGGGACGGTCAGCACCCAGCCGCCCCACAGGGAGCGGCAGGTGTCGGTGAGGGTGCGCTTGGACCAGTGGTGGGCGGGCACGAAGTCGAAGCGCACCCGGTCCCTGCCGCCGCCCTCCGCCGCCGAACCGTCCCGCCGTGCGGGCAGCTCGGCCCCCTCCCACCAGTCCAGTTCGGTGACGGTGGTGAAACCGCGCTTGCGGCACCAGGCGCCGAGCCCGGCGGGGACGAACAGCGGAGTGGAGCGCGGCAGTCTGCGCAGGGTGGGAGCGTCGAGGTGGTCGTAGTGGTTGTGCGAGATGACGACGGCGTCGATCGTCGGCAGGTCCTGCCAGGCCACCCCGACGGGGGTGATGCGGGCGGGAGTGCCGAGGATCTTCCGCGACCAGACCGGGTCGGTCAGCACCGTGAGACCGCCGATCCGCACCACCCAGCTGGCGTGCCCGGCCCAGGTGACCGACAGGCCGTCGGGGCCGGGTTCGGGGAGCGGGCCCGGTGCGAAGGGCAGCTGCGGGATCTCCTCGGCGAGGGCCGTTGCGACCGGCCGCATGGCGCCCTCGCGGGCGAGCCTGGCCAGCGCCCGGACACCGGGCAGCGGCGAGGTGAGCCGGTGTGCGAAGGAGCGGGGCCAGACCCGCCGGGCACCGACCGGGCGCGGCGGGGAGAGGGCGGGCGGGAGCGGCTGCAGGAGCACGTCGGTGGGACCGGGCCGGGTGCTCCCCCCGGCGCAGGGCGGGGACACGGGCCCCTCGGCGGCCGGCTGGACACCGTCGGGTGCGCCGTCGCCCGCGGCATCCTGCCGGGCGGCGGCCTCCGAGGGCTCGGTCCCGGACGCGCCGGGTGCCCCCGCGGCGGGCGTCCCGGAGGACGTCCCCGCGGGCCTCCCGGCCGGGGTTCCGGCAGGCGGGGTCTGGGCCGAGGAGGTCTGCGGCGAGGGGGTCTGCGCCGGTCCGGAGGTCTCCGAGGCGGCGGCCCCGTCCGGCCGGGGGGAGGAGGGAGAGCGCTCGGAACGCTGCCCGGTCCGTTCTGTCATCTACCGACAACTCCCATCCGTGAGGTCGACCAGCACCGACTGCACCTGCGCCAACGTCTCGGCGGCTCCGGGCCATTCCTGCGGGTGCGGCCGCGCGGTCGGTCCGGCCGCACCCGGGGCCACCGGCCCGCCCGCGCCCCCGGCCCGCCCGGAGGACCGTGCCGCACCGGCCGCGAGGTCCGTGGTCAGCCGCACCCGCAGCTCTCCAGGGTCGTCGCCGAAACGGTGCCCGCCCCGCACGTACGGGCCCAGCCGCCGCACCAGCTCGGCCTCCAGCCGAGCCGCGTCGGTGACGCCGCGCGCGGCCAGGCGCGGCCGGAAGGGGTCGAGGTCGACGTACAGGTGGCGGCCCAGATGCGGCGGGCGGCACACCGCGCCCGCCGCGGTGACGGCCCGGTGCAGCGCGCGGGCCTGCTCACCGCGCAGCCGGGCCGCCTCGGCCCGCCGGGACAGCAGCTCGGGGGGCTCCCGGAGCATCGCGGCGGCCGCCGCCGCGACCGGGCCGGGCAGCCCTGCGCCGAGCTCGGCCAGCAGGTGGTGCACTCGTTCGCGGAACGTCCTGCCGCGCTCCGTGTCGGCGAACCGGGCGATCCCCGGGGACAGCCCTGGGGATGCCTCGGCGGGACCGGGACCGGGACCGGCGCCGGGGCCGGAACCGGGGCCCTCCGCCGTCACTTCGTCCGTCGCCTCGAGTCCGGCGAGCACCACCACGTGGTCGGCCCGTCCCGCCTCGGTGAGCATCTCGGCCGGACTGACGACGACGGTGTCGTGCGGGTCGTGCGAGGTGTCGCGCCAGGTCTCGTCGCTGACGATCAGCAGTCCCTCGGCGACGGCGGCCTCGCACACCTCGTGCAGCAGCTCGGGCGGTGCGGCGGTACCGGTGATGTCGTCGGCGACGGAGAGCACCAGCGCGTGCGGGAACTCCCCCGCGTCGCGGGACCTGCGCACCGCCTCCAGCAGCGCGAACGGGTCCGGGACGCCGCCGCACTCCGCGGGCACCGGAACGGTGTGCACCGTCCGGCCCAGCTGTCGCGCCTGCGCCGCGTGCCAGGGCGGACACGGATGCGGAAGCAGCACGCTGCCGGGCGCCCGCAGTCCCTCGCCGCCACCCTCGGGCGCACCGGCCGCGGCCGCCAGCACGGTGAGCAGCAGCAGCGGAACGCCGGGGGCCACGGCGACCTGCGGAGGGCCGGTCGGCAGGCCGCGGCGGTGCCAGTAGCCGCAGGCGGCTTCGCGGACGGCAGCCACGGACGGGACGGCGAGCAGCTCCGCGCTCCCTCCCCCGATCTGGTCCGTGCGCCGCATCACGTGGCCTCCGCCGCTTATCGGACAACCTTTCTTGCGTACACCTTCCCAGAAGGCGGTGGCACCGGCAGCGCCGACACGTGCGGTTTCGCTCCTGGGCAGGAGCCCGCGCGGCGCCCCGGTGCGGGCCCGTCGCACGGCGGACCCCGGGCACGGCTCGGGCGGCGCCGGGCCCGCGGGCTGGGGACGGGCCACGTCGGGAGGGGCCACGGGTCGGGAGGGGGCCGGACGGCGGGGGCCGGCAGCAGCGGGCAGCCGGGGCGGGCCGGACGGCGGCGCCGGACGCCGACGTGGGAGCGGCGGAGGGCGGCGATCGGGCTCGCACGGGTGAGCACCGAGCGGCCCGGGCGGCGCCGGAGCGGGACTGCCCGGTGGCGGGGAGCGGGACCGGCGTCGGACGGCGACATCGAGCCGGTGGGCCCCAACTCCCGCCCATCGCGGGGGTGTCGGCGGCGCGTCTGCGGGTACGCCGTGCTGTCCCATGGGGGGAGGGAGCACACGGCGCGGACGAGGCAACCCGGAGAACCGGAGAAGAGGACAGGACATGGCGCGGTTGGTGCGAGACATCATGACGCCCGCGGCGACGACCGTCCGTCCTGACGCGTCCCTGGTCGAGGCCGCCCAGTTGATGCGCGCGCAGGACATCGGGGACGTGTTGGTGGTGAAGGACGGCAGGCTGCTCGGGCTGCTCACCGATCGGGACATCACTCTGCGTGCGGTGGCCGACGCGGTGGATCCGCTGGGCGTGAACTGCCTCTCGGCCTGCACCCGCGACCCGGTGACCGTCTCGCCGGACACGGAGCTGCGGACGGCGGTGGAGCTGATGCGTACACACGTGGTGCGCAGACTGCCGGTACTGGACAGCGGTCGGCTGGCGGGGATGGTCAGCATCGGCGATCTGGTGCGGGAGAGCGATCCGGAGTCGGTCCTGGCCCACATCAGCCGTGCCGTACCGGACTCCGGACCGGACCCGGACATCGGCGCGGCACCGGGACAGGGCTCCGAAGCACCTCGCGGCGCAGGGGCGGGACCGCCCGCCGAACAGGAGGACGGTCCGCCGCACTCCGAGTGAGGGGGACGGGTCGTCCATATCGTGGAATACTCTTGCTCGCATAGCGAGACGGCGAGCTACAGTGCGCGCATGGCACACGAGACCGCCGTGTACACCCACGGCCACCACGAGTCCGTCCTGCGCTCGCACCGGTGGCGCACCGCCGCCAACTCCGCCGCCTACCTCCTCGACGAGCTGCGTCCGCACCACCGGGTCCTGGACATCGGCTGCGGACCCGGCACCATCACGGCGGATCTGGCCGCGCGGGTGCCGCAGGGCTCGGTCACCGGACTCGACGCGGCGTCCGGAATCCTGGAGCAGGCCCGTGCCACCGCACGGGAACGCGGGCTCGCCAACACCGCCTTCACCACCGGCGACGTGCACGCGCTCGACTTCGCCACCGGCGACTTCGACGTGGTGCACGCCCACCAGACGCTGCAGCACGTGGGCGATCCGGTGGGCGCGCTGCGCGAGATGCGCCGGGTGTGCGCGCCCGGCGGAGTGGTGGCGGTCCGGGACGCGGACTACGGCGGCATGTTCTGGTACCCGCATTCCCCCGGCATGGACGCCTGGCTGGATCTCTACCGGCGGGTCGCGCACGCGAACGGCGGCACCCCGGATGCCGGACGGCGGCTGCACGCATGGGCCCGCGCGGCGGGCTTCAGCGACATCACCGTCACCACGAGCACCTGGTGCTTCAACACGCCGGACGAACGTGCCTGGTGGAGCGGACTGTGGGCCGACCGCACCGTGGCCTCCGGCTACGCGGCGCTCGCCGTCGAGGGCGGCCTGGCCGACGAGGACGAGCTGCGCGGGATCGCGGAGGCGTGGCGGGCCTGGGGACGGGAGGAGGACGGCTGGTTCACGGTGGTGCACGGCGAGATCCTCTGCCGCGCGTGAGCGGTCGCGGGCGCCGCGACGCGCGGGCCGACAGCAACTGCGCGTTTCCGTACTGTGGTTCGGCGCGGCGGGCGGTCCCGTTCTAGGGTGGTGCCATGGATATCCTGGGGACCTCGCTGCGTATCTGCGTCGACGATCTGGACGCGGCCGTGCCGGTGTACGAACGGCTGGCCAGTGCGGAGGCGATGCGCTTCCAGAACGGTCCCGTGGAGGTCGCGGCGGTCGGTCCCTTCTTCCTGATGAGCGGTCCCGAGGAGCATCTCGACGTGCTCAGCAAGGTCAAGGCGACCCTCGCGGTGAAGGACGTGGACGACGCGCTGGCCGACCTGCACACCGTGGGGGCCCAGATCATCGCGGGTCCCAAGGCCACTCCGATCGGCCGCAATCTGGTCGCCCGCCATCCGGACGGCAGCGTCTTCGAGTACGTGGACCGCAAGCAGGACGCCCCCGAGCAGTAACGGGACCACGCTCCCGGTGCGGTTTCCACCGGGAGCTCCGCGGCAGCCTCGCCGACCCGCCGGTCCCTATGGCCGCATACGGAAGTCGTATCGGGCCGGGAGCGGGTCGGAGGTGAGCGCCTCCCAAGTGTCGCTCAGCACCTCCTCGCCCTCCCGCAGGTCCTCCACCTCGAAACCGGCATCGAACAACGCGCGGGCGCCCGCGGTGTCGCCCTGGGCCAACAGGATGCGCGCGCGCAGCAGTCGGCAGCGGCCGCGCTGTTGCTGCTGCCGGGACAGGCCCGCCATCACCTGCTCGGCTTCCTGCGCCCGGTCCTCGGCCAGCAGCGCTTCGACCGCCTCCGCTGCCAGGGCGGTGAGTGCCGCCTCGGCAGCAGGGTCGCTCGGATCGAGCCGCTCGCGTGCGTCGCGCACGGCCGCCAGAGAGCGCTCCGCGGCACGGGCTCCGTTGCCCTCCTGCCGGTCGGCGACGGCCAGGCAGCGCAACGCGGGCCAGCGCGCCCCCTGTTCGAGGGACCGCTCCCAACTGCGCACCGCCTGCGAGCGGTCACCGGCGTGCCATTGCGCGACGCCCAGGTGGTAGTCCACCTCGCGCCACGAGGCAGCGCCCGCCGCGGCGGAGTCCGGCTCCGCGTCGGCGGACTCCAACAGCTCGCGCCACTCCGGTGCGACCAGCGTGGGGCCCGGCGGAAGGTGTTCCGGGCCGCCGGGCAGTGTGCCGGTGTGCAGCAGCGCGGTCCACGACCGCTGCTGCTCGCCCTTGGTCTCCGGCGGGAACGGTGTACCCGGAAGGGTGAAACCGCCGCGCTCCACCTCCAGCGCCCCCCAGCCGGAACCCGACGCCAGCCAGCCATCCGTCGGTTCCCCCTCGGGGGCCGTGTCCGCGCAGGGCCGCCAGGCCGCGTACGCCTCCTCAACCGTGCCGCGCGGCAGTGCGCTCGCCAGCCGCTCCTCGGTGTGCGCACGGGCCGCCGCCCAGTCCGCGCCGTGCACCGTTTCCGGATCGGCATCGAGCGGGCCGTACGCCTCCAGCCAGGCGAACTCGCCGCCCGCCTCCAGCGGCAGGTGTTCCAACTGGGTGCGGGCCAGCCCCGCCTGGATCTCCACGTACCCGGGCGTGCCCGGCTCCGTCAGCCACTCCTGCCAGCGTCTGCCGCCCGGTCCGGCGCCCCAGACGAACAGCTTGCGGCCGCACAGCAGGTCGGTCGAGGTCTGCACCAGGCCCCGCCCCTTCTCGTCGAGGGCGGCGATCCACTTCCGCGAGGGTGCGGGCACCTCGTGGAAGTAGTCGGCGGGGAACCGGCTGCCCAGCGGATAGCTCAGATCGACGCCCTCCCACTCGGGCACGGGTATCCGGCGCAGCGTGCGCTCGTAGGCGAAGTACCAGCTCTCCTCGGCCGGGGCGAGCACCCGCGTCCCCGGGCTCTCGGGAACCGCGATGTTGGACCACCAGTACACCGGCACGGTGCGGTGGTGCGGGTTGCGGATCCGGGCGCCGACGTAGAGGAAGTCCGAGTCCTCCGGCAGCCACAGGTCGACCTGGAACGGGGTGTCCCGCAGCCGCTCCCACTCCCACAGCCGCACCATCGCACCGTCCCCGCCGGGTGCGGGCACCCGGGCCGCGTGCAGGGGTGCGCAGGAGAGCGTCGTATGGCCGGTGGCACCGATGTTCCACTCGACGCCCCCGGAGAACCAGGCTCCGTTGAGGGCGAAGTCGGCGGGCTGGAAGACCGGGTTCGCATACAGCAGCTCACGCCCGGTCGGCTTGTGGAACAGTGAGGCGAGGCGGCCGCCGAGGCCCGGGTGGACGGTGGCGCGCAGTCGTGCGTTCTCCAGGACGATCGTCTCGAGCGCGGTCGGGGTGCGCTGCCGTCCGTAGCCGTCCAGCACGCGGGTGGGCAGCACCGACCGCAGTGGGGCGTAGCCCACCTGGCGTGCCATCTCCGATGGCAGCGCGGCACGTTCGGCTCCGTCCAGGACGTGGGCCTCGTCCCGTGGCAGCAGCGCGGGCAGCGGGTTCTCGGGACCGAGCGGCGCGGCGGGCAGGGTCCTGGTGCTGCGTCGTACGGTCGTGGCCACGGCAACCTCGCTTCTTCCATACGTCCACGGGCGCCACCGCCTGACCGGGACCCCCCGATGACCATGGAACACGCTCCGTCGGCCGCACGCCAGATCCTTTCCCCGGCGATGCCCCGGCGCCGGCAGGACCGTCGGCACACACGGGACGACGGGGACGGCCGGGGCAGCCAGGACGGCCGGGGCTTGGGGGGCAGCCGGGGCTTGGAGGGCAGCCGGGGCTTGGAGGGGGGTACGCGTCACGCCGCCTTCCGGCGGGCCGCCGAGACCCGTCGCACTCGGGCCTCCCCTCCCCCGGACCGCCGCGCCACCACGCCCGCGGCACCGGGCCCCGGGCGTCCGGGCCCGCGGAACTCAGACCGCGCCGCGCTCACGAGGGGGCGAAGTAGTCCCGGGGCGTGGTGCCGAGTGCGCGGCGGAACATGGCGGTGAAGGCGCTGGGCGTGGCATAGCCGACGGCACCCGCGACCGCGGTGACGGGGGAGCCCCGCGCGAGCAGGGTCACCGCGTGCACGAGCCGCGCCTGCTGCACCCAGCGGCCCAGGCTCATTCCGGTCGCGGCGGTGAAGTCGCGCTGCAGGCTCCGGGGGCTCAAATGCGCGAAGGCCGCCGCCCGGTCGGTGGTCCAGGAATCCGCCGGAGACCGCCGCACCGCATCGCAGAGCGCCGCCAGCCGCGGGCTGTCCGGGGCCGGCAGATGCAGCGCCGGCACGGGATGCGGCGTGAGCTCCCGCAGCAGCAGGGCCATCACGTGTCCGTCCCGGCCCTCGGCCTCGTACTCCACCGGCAGCCGGGTCGCCTCCTCGATCAGTTCCCGCAGCAGCGGCGGGACGGAGACCACGGTGGGGACGTCCGGCAGCGCCACCGCGGCGGCCGGATCGAGGTAGAGGGTGCGCATCGCCACCGGTCCGGCACACCGCATCTCATGGGTGAGCCCCGGCGGCACCCACGCACCACGGGTCGCCGGAACCACCCAGGTGCCGTGGCCGGTGACGACCGTGATGGCGCCCGTGGTGCCGTAGATCAGCTGAGCACGCCGGTGGCAGTGCGGCGGGATGTGGTGACCGTCGGGCAGATCCCGCGCCATCGCCGCGACCGGCCGGGGAACCTCCTGGTAGTCGTCCCGGTCCTCGCTCTTCCCGTACATGGCCCACTTCGCCGCCGCCCCCAGCTCCGGGTTGGCGCACTCTCGACAGTTGCTGGCGTACCGGCGAAAGTCTGCCACGCTGCGCGTCCCTAGCCTCATTGCCCGTGAGCCACTCTTCCGCGGTCCCCGCCGAACCGTCCGGCCGCTTCCACCGCCGGATGCTGCTGCTGGCGGTCACCAGTGCCGTCACCGCAGCCAACGTGTATCTCAGCCAGCCCCTGCTGGAGGGCATCGCCCGGTCCCTGGGCGGCGGTCCCGCTCTGCTGGGAGCCGTCCCCACCGCCACCCAGCTCGGCTACGCCACGGGCATCCTGCTGCTGGTGCCGGCAGGCGACAGCCACGACCGGCGCCGCCTGATCCTGACGCTGGGCGCCCTCTCCTCGCTGGCGCTGGCGGCCTGCGCGCTCGCCCCCACCGCGGAGTTCCTGCTCGCCGCCGCCTTCGCACTCGGCCTGTGCTCGCCGGTGCCCCAACTGGTGACGCCGCTCGCGGTCGCCCTCGCGGAGCGGCGGAGGGGCGCGGTGGGACGGAGGGACGCGGTGGGGCAGGCGGTCGGCAGTGTGCAAGCCGGACTGCTCGTGGGAGTACTGGCCTCCCGTGCCTACTCCGGCCTCCTCGCGGAAGCCGTCGGGTGGCGCGGCGTCCACCTGTGCTCCTGCGCGCTGACCCTGGCGCTGGTCGCTCTGCTGCGCTCGGCGCTGCCATCCACACCGCACATGCCGGCCACCCCTTCCTCCTCGGTGCCGAGCTACCGCGCCGCGCTCGCTTCCCTGCCCCGGCTCGCGGCACACCCGCTGGTGTTCCGGATCGTGCTGTCCGGGGCGCTGGTCGGCGTCGCCTTCGGTGCGTTCTGGACCAGCCTGACCTTCCTCCTCGGCAGCCACTACCACTACGGACCGGCCCGGATCGGCCTCTTCGGGCTGGTGGCCGCGGCCAGTGCCGCGGCCTCGCCGTGGGCCGGGCGGGCAGCCGACCGAAGGGGACGCCGCGGCGCGTCCGCGGCGCTCCTCGCGCTCGTCCTGGCGGGATGGCTGGTGCTGCTGCCCGGCGGAGGCTCGCCGTGGTGGCTGATCCCCGGAGTGGTGCTGCTCGACATCGGGGTGTGGGGCAGTCAGGCGGCCAGTCAGACCGTGCTGTTCACTCTCGACCGCAGCCTGCACAGCCGCCTCAACACTGTCTGGTTCACCTCGCGCTTCCTGGGCATCGCGCTCGGCTCCCTGGCCGGCTCGCTCGCCTGGACGACCGGCGCCTGGCCCGCCGTCGTCGCGGTGGGCCTGTCGTTCAGCGCCCTGGGCCTGCTCGTCGCGGTCCTGCCCGGCGGCGACCGGCGGACACCGGTCGTGCCCCGCACTGAGCGAGCACTCACCCGACCTCGTGTGCGGTGATCTGCCGCAGCGCACTCGCGGCAGCGTAGCCGGGCGGCGCCGGAAGATCCGCGAGCCGCCACCCCGGCACCGGAGCCGGATCCTCCAGCGCGCTGACGTAGGTGACCGAGGGGTCCTCACCCAGCCCCGTCCCGGTGCCCTTCAGATACGCCTCTTTCCGGGTCCAGCAGCGCGCGAACACGGAGGGCAGTGCCGCGGTGTCCACGACCGCCGCCAGTTCGGCCTGCTCCCGGGGGTGCAGGGCGGTCATCGTCTCGCGCGCCGTCCCGGCGGTGGGGAACTCCTCGACGTCCACACCGACGGGCACGGCCGCGAAGGCCAGCAGCACCACGTCCCCCGCGTGCGAGAGGGAGAAGTGCACCGGGTCGCCGGGGACGATCGGCCGCCCGTGCGGGCCCCCGCACACCGGGCAGTCCGCACGGGCCAACCGCACCTGTGCGGGATCCAGATCGAGCAGCGCACCCAGCTCCCTGCGCAGCGCACGATGCGCGACGAGGTACCGGTCGCGGTCCGCGGACCGGACGAAGGCCTCGGCCCGCTCCCGCTCCTCCTCGGACAGTGCCGCGAGCGCACCGGGAACCCTGGTCGCGGCGGCCTGCTCGGAGACCCGGAGCACGCGAACGGCCGGAGAGCTGGCGGGACCATCGATACCGGGTGCGACGCTCGTCATGCCGTGACCGTACCCGAACAGACGAGTGCGGCGCTGCTCCTTCGAGCTACCGGAACTCTCGTACGGACCGCGAGAACGGACGGCAGGCGGACGCGGGGCGACGACGGGACTCGGAGCGGGATCTGCACCGGTCCGCAGGCGGGGGCGGAGAGCTCCGCGACTGCGGCACAGGGCTCCGCGAAAAGCCGCTCGGCGACGGGCGGAGCGCGCCTTACCGTGGTGCGGACCCGGCAGCCTGGACCACAGCCTCGCCCTGCTGCGGCAGGCCCGGCTCCTCGCCGAGCTGGCCGGTCTCTAGCACCGTGACCCGGGCCTCGGTCCGGCCAGGGAGCAGCGCTACTCCCCCGTTCCGCCACCCGCCAACTCCACCACCACGTCGAGCTGCCCGACGTGGCGCGCATACTCCTGGAGCAGATGGAAGAGGATCCAGGCGAGCGTGGGTGCCTCCGCCTCGGTGGGAAAGCGGCCGCCTGTCGCCGCGCGCCGGTCGAGTCGCCCGCCGGCCGTGATCTGCCGGGAACGGTCGCACTGCGCCGTATACGCGTCGAGCACCTCCTGGGTACTCGTCCCTTCGGGTACCTGCCAGCGGTCCGCGGCTTCGCCCGTGCCGTGGTCGCCCCAGGGGCGAGGCACGGGCTCCGCTCTGAATCCCCAGTTCAGCCAGCGCTGTTCGACGTGCTGGAGGTGCCGGATCAGCTCCAGCGGTGTCCAGCCCGAGGGGAGGCGGGTAGCCCGCAACTCCTTCTCCGAGAGTCCGGCGGCCTTGCGGAGCAAGGTTCCGCGGTAGTAGTCGAGATAGCCCTCCAGCAGGTCGTGCGGATCGGCCGAGGTGGGGGGTGGCTCTCCTTCGGGCAGCGGCGGAATACTCACGGCCGCAGCTCCACCGGGGTGATGTCCTCCCGCGCCAGTCCGAAGGTCTGGCAGTACAGCGAGAGTTCGGCCTCCACCGCGCGCACGATCGTCTCGGCCCGGCGAAAGCCGTGCCCCTCGCCCTCGAAGGCGAGATAGGCGTGCGGGACTCCCCTCCCCTTGACCTGCTCCAGGAAGCGCTCGCACTGCACCGGCGGACAGATCACGTCGTCCAGCCCCTGGAGCAGCAGGAAGGGTGCCGCCGTCCGGTCCGCGTGCTGCAGCGGAGAGCGCTCGCGGTACCGGCCCGGTACCTCGGCGAGCGGGCCGACCAGGGACTCCAGGTACTGGGACTCGAAGTCGTGGGTCTCGCCCGTGGCCCAGCCTGTCAGGTCCAGGATGGGATAGGTGACGGTGCCGCAGGCGTACAGGCCCTCGGCGAGCGGGGAGGTGAGCGACGCGGCGCTGGTCCAGCCGCCCGCGCTACCGCCCCGGATGGCGAGCCGCGCCGGATCGGCTGTGCCCTCCTCAGCGAGGGTGCGGGCCACCGCGGCGCAGTCCTCGACGTCCACGACGCCCCACTGCTGCCGGAGGCGGTTGCGGTACGCGCGTCCGTAGCCGGTGGAGCCACCGTAGTTGACCTCCGCCACACCGATGCCGCGCGAGGTGAAGTAGGCGATCTCCAGATCGAGCACCAGCGGGGAGCGGCTGGTGGGTCCGCCGTGCACCCACACCACATAGGGCGGCAGTTCCCCCGCGGGTGCGGTGTGGTCGGGGTGGTGCGGGGGGTGGAGGTGGGCGTGGATGTCGCGGCCGTCGGGCCCGGTGAAGGTGCGGCTCCGCGGCTCCGGATAGTAGGCCGGGTCCACCTGGTCCTCGTGGTGCGCGGCCACGGCGACCGTGTGGCCGGTGCGGGTGTCCAGCTCGACGATCTCGTAGGAGGTGCGGGGGCTCGCGGCGATCCCGGCGACGCGGGAGTCCACGACCGCGAGCGAGGGCGCCCACTCGGTCCACGGCCCGGCGGCGTCGACCAGTTCGCCCGTCCCCGGGTCGAGCACACCCAGCCGCTGCGCGCCCCGCCCGTGCAGCGTGGCCACCAGTCCGCCGGGCAGCGGTGCGAACCAGCGCTGCCCGATCTTCCAGGCGGCACCCGCGAACTCCTCCTCGCGCGGGCACAGCGGCACCCCCCGGGGTGCGGAGCCGTCTGTTTCGGCAGCCCCCGCATCCACCCGGCGGAGATTCCACCAGCCGCTCGCGTCGGAGGCGATCAGCAGCGTGCCGTCGGAGGCGAACTCCGCCTGCGCCACCGACTCCTCGGGGCCGCCCGCGACCGCGCGCGGCGGTTCGAGGCTGCCGTCACCGCTGACCCGTGCCGTCATGACGCGGGTACCGTCCCACGGCATCGCGGGATGATTCCAGGCCAGCCAGACCAGGCGCTCGCCGTCCGGGGAGAGCCGCGGGCCGCTCAGGAACCGGTCGTCGTCCCCGGTCAGCTCGCGCACCCGGCCGCGGTCGGCGGCGGCCGAGCCGTCCAGTGGTACGGCCGCCAGCACCCTGCGCAGTTCGGTGGGGCCCTCGCCGGTGAACTCCTCCAGTACGCACCACACCTCGCCGCGCTCGACCAGCACCACCGGATCGCACCAGCGCAGCCCGTCCTCCGTGACGTCGGAGAGCGGGGTCAGCGGCCGGGGCGCGGCATCGGGGGCGTCGGGCTCGACCGCGTAGAGCCGTTGGTCGGCGAAGTGAGTGAAGACGATCAGTGGCCCACCGCTGCTGCGAGCCGCACCGGCCCAGGGCAGACCCCCGTACTCGATGACCCGGTTCCGCACGTTCCAGGGCGCGGGCAGCACGCTGACCGGGGGCTGCCGGCCGTCGACCGGCAGCCGCAGCAGAGCGCGGCGGCCGCCTTCGTCGGGGCGAGGCTCGGTCCACCACAGCTCGCCGCCGACGGCTCCGAGGAAGTCGGGCCGTCCGTCGTGCGCGGCGACGAGTCCGGCGTCGATCGGGGAGGGCCAGGTGCCGTAGGGGGCCTGGACGGGCATGAGGTCAGCCTCCTGACGGGGTCGTGTCGTCACGTCCGGCGGTGCGGTCACCGCCGGCC
The DNA here is from genome assembly GCF_042869575.1 of Streptomyces sp. NPDC006925. NCBI lineage: Bacteria > Bacillati > Actinomycetota > Actinomycetes > Kitasatosporales > Streptomycetaceae > Streptomyces > Streptomyces sp. NPDC006925. The sequence continues at coordinate 13,673 of NZ_JBIAGB010000034.1, read as the reverse complement.
GGGTCGCCACCGTTGGCGGAAGTGCGGGAGGGGGCGCTGGACCGCGCTGCGGTGCCGAGCAGGGTGCGGTCCAGGACGCGGATGCCGAAGTGCAGCGCCTCCACGGGCACACGTTCGTCCACGCCGTGGAACAGCGCCTGGTAGTCGAAGCCTTCGGGCAGCTTGAGCGGGGTGAAGCCGTAGCCCGCGATACCGAGCCGGGAGAACTGTTTGGCATCGGTGCCGCCGGACATGCAGTGCGGCACCGCGTGCGCTCCCGGGTCGAAGTGCTCCAGCGCCTCGCCCATGGCGGCGAACAGCGGAGATTCCAGCGGTGCCTGGAGCGGAATCTCCCGATGCTGGAACTCCCAGTCCACCTCGGGGCCGGTGAGCGCGTCGAGCGTGGCGTGGAACTCCTCCTCGGCGCCGGGCAGCATCCGGCCGTCCACCCGCGCGGTGGCCGTCCCCGGGATCACGTTGACCTTGTAACCGGCCTCCAGCACCGTGGGGTTGGCGCTGTTGCGCACGACCGGCTCGACCAGCGCGGCCGCCGGGCCGAGTTCGGCGAGCAGGGCGTCCACCTCGGCGTCCGGCGCATCGGGGCGGAGCGGGCGCAGCCCGTGCAGTTCGGCGAGGCGGACGAGCGCCGCCCGCACGGTGGGCGTCAGCCGCACCGGCCACTCGTGCTCGCCGATGCGGTGGACGGCGGCGGCGAGCCGGCTGACGGCGTTGGCGTGGTTGACCTTGGACCCGTGCCCCGCCCGGCCGTGGGCGGTCAGCTTGAGCCAGGCCGTTCCGCGTTCGCCCGCCGCCACGGGGTAGAGCCGCATCCCGGGGCCGGCGTGGAAGGTGAAGGCGCCGGACTCGCTGATGCCCTCGGTGCAGCCCTCGAAGAGGTCCGGATGCTCCCGCACCAGGAAGTCGGAGCCGAACTCGGCGCTGTCCTCCTCGTCCGCGGTGAAGGCCAGGACGATGTCGCGCGGCGGCCGCACCCCGGCCCGGGACCAGGCGCGGGCCAGGGAGAGGGCCATGGCGTCGGCGTTCTTCATGTCGATGGCGCCGCGGCCCCACACCACCCCGTCGCGGATCTCTCCGGAGAAGGGGTGCACTGTCCAGTCGGCGGGCTCGGCCGGGACCACGTCGAGGTGGCCGTGCAGCAGCAGCGCCCCGGCTGTCGGATCGGTGCCCTCGATCCTGGCCACCACGTTGGTCCGGCCGGACTTCTTCTCCAGCAGCCGGGGTTCGATGCCCGCCTCGGCCAGTGCGGAGGCGACGTACTCGGCTGCCGAGCGTTCGTTGCCCTCTCCCGCACCGTGGTTGGTGGTGTCGAGCCGGATCAGTTCGGAGGTCGCCCGCACCACCTCCTCGAAGACCTGCGCGTCGAGGTGTCCGTCCTCCACCGGAGTCGTCATCCCGCCTTCTTCCCGTGCTGCCCGCTCAGCCATACTGCTCCTCCACCGCGGCGGAGACGACGGTCGTGACGGCCTTGAAGCAGCGGATCATGTCGTAGGCCCCGGCCGAGGTGAAGGCCACACGGCGCTCGCCGGAGCGCTCGACACCGGGTACGACCGTGGCGGCGCCCACCAGGTGCTCGGCGTCGAACTCCAGCTCCACGGTGTGCGGTTCGGGTTCCGGTGGAATGCGGCGCCCGGCCAGCGGGACGGCACGCCGGGCGGCGTCCCGGATCTCGGCCGCGGTACGGGCGGGAGGGCGGCACACCGCGGCGTACCGCGAGACGTAGTCCTTGACGGCGACGCCCAGCGCGTCGGGCGCATAGCCCTTGGCGTCCTCGACGGTACGGTCGTCGCCCGTCACCAGCACCACGGGGACGCCGAACTCGGCCGCCACCAGGGTGTTGAGGAAGCCCTCGCCGGCCCGCACCCCGTCGGCCCACACCCCCGTGAGGGAGTTGGCGAGATAGGTGTGGGCGAGGACGCCCTCACTGCCGGCACCGGTGTGGTAGCCGATGTAGGCGACGCCGTCCACGTCGCCGTGCTGGATGCCTTCGACCATCGACAGCGCCTTGTGCCGACCGGTGATCATCTCGGCCCGCTCGTCCAGCTGTTCCAGCAGGAGGTTGCGCATCGTCCAGTGGGCCTCGTTGATGAGCACCTCGTCAGCGCCTGCCTCGAAGAAGCCCCGGACGGCGGCGTCCACGTCCGAGGTGAACATCGAGCGGCAGCGCTCCCACTGCGGGGTTCCCGGCAGGACGTCCGCCGGCCAGGTGACTCCCGTTGCGCCCTCCATGTCGGCGCTGATGAGGATCTTCATGTCCGGCACGTTACGCGGTGGCCAACCGCCAGGACACCCCTGTGGATAACTCCACTGGTCCACACCACCTGTTTTCACCCGGGCAGGCGAGGATCCTCCCCGCATCCACCGCTGACCTGCGCGTTCAACGCCGCGAGCGTGGGATCGTCCGGGCTCACGGGCCGATGCACCTCCACCACGGGACAGCCCAGTTCCCGGATCCGGGAGGCCGCCGGTGCCGCCGCAGCGCGTCCCGGACGGCCGAGCATCCGCGGCAGCCGCGCGCCCAGCTCGGTCGCCTCCGGGAACCAGCGGTGGTGGCCGAACGAGGGCACGATCCTGGTCCCCCGCAGCGCCCGCTGCCGCTGAAGCCGGGCGGTACCGGTGGCGAGGACCAGCAGCCGGACGGGCGCGGGAGCAGCCAGCGGGTAGCTCCACCACAGCACATCGGCACGGTCCCGACCGGGCGCCGGAAGGCGGGCCCGCCCCGCCATGGCGGCACCGGACCCCGTCAGGTCTCCGGCGCCGTCGAGCCAGTGGTGGTCGCCCGCGCGTGCGGAGGCGTTCAACGCGCCCGTCACCGGCAGGATGTCGGCCGCAGGGGCGCCGAGCACGTCCTTGCGGCGGTGTCCGAACAGCGCGCTCGCGCCGCTGCCCCAGTGCACGACCGTGCCGCGCGCGCCGATGCCGACCGCCACGAAGGGAAGGCAGCCGCGGACGGCGACCAGGGTCTCGGCCGCGCAGGGACCGGTCCGGCGGATCCCACGGTCAGCGTCCGGCTCGCTTCCCATGAACCAGTCCTCTCTTCCGGCGGCGGCCGGTCCCGCCACGCCGGGCAGCCTTCACCACCGTAGAGCCGGACGGGAACCACAGGAGAAGCAACGCCCGAACGGGGGACGCGACGGGGGTGGGGGGGGGGGGCCGCCCCCCCCCCCCCCCCCCCCCCCCCCCCCCCCCCCCCCCCGCCCTGGCGTGGTGCAGGCTCAGGCACCGGGAAGGGGGCGCAGAGGCCCGCACCACAGCAGTGGTCGCCCCTCACCGCCGGAGGCCTGGAGAACACCCCGGCCGGCAAGCCCCCGGCCCTGACCGCAGCCCTCCTCTGCCGCACCGGCTCAGGGCCGCGGACCCCGCGTGTAGAACCACAGACGGTCGACCTCGACGAACCCGACCGACTCGTACAGCGCGTTGGCAGCGCTCCGGTCGTCCTCCGCGCGGGGCCCGTCGTCCACGTACAGGATCACCTCACGGGCACCCTGCTCCAGCAGCAGGTCCAGGGCCGAACCCACCAGCGCACGCCCCAAGCCACGGCCCCGCGCCCGCTCCTCGACGGAGATCCACCACAGCACGCCGGTTCCCGCCACGGGGGGACCGACGACGACCTCACCGGTCTTCCGCCCCCAACGGTCACGAACCCGCACCTCGAAGTTGCCGTCCTCGCACTGCCGCGCCCTCACCCCGGTACTGCGGGGCAGAAGTTCCCGCGACTCCAGAGGCATCCGCATGTAGCGCCACAGGTTCTCCCCCGTGAACCCCGCCTTCTGCAAGGCCCGGTGGGTGGCCTGACGGCGCCGAACGGGCAGCGCCTCCAGCCCCCGGGTCAGTGCCGATGCGAAGTCGAAGGCACGCACGGAATCCGTGCCCAGCTCCACGCACGCGTGGTCCACCAGCGCCGTCGCCAGGGACTCGTCCTCCCGGCAGTGCAGCCACAGGAGGAACCCGACCGGCTCCGCGGCATGCACCGCGTACGACACCACTCCGACCACCTGGCCCGAGCCGTCCACCGCCACATCCGTACGCACCGGCGCCAGCAGCGCCCACCACCCCGCGTCGATCTCCGACCGCCCCGCAAGCGCCTCCGCCAGCATCTCGGCGGAGACCCGAGGCTGACCGGGGAGCCGGTCCTCGTTCACGATCTCCAGGACCATGCCCTCGTCCGCGCTCTCGTACGGCCGCATCGTCACGACCGCCTTCGGACTCGCACTCATCTCGACCTCCTTCTCCGACGTGCCGACCGACTCGCCGGTCACTGTTTCTGCCGTGAAAGGGCCGGGACGGGATCGGCATCCCGCCCCGGCCAGCAACCCACCTGGACCGGCAGCTCTCCGGTCAGCCGAACGTGGCGCCGTGCCGCTGCGCCCCCTTCAGCCAGCGCTCGATGCCGGCCAGGTAGATCAGGGTCCCCGTGTCCCGCTCCTGGGCGAGCCGTTCCCGATCGACCAGTCCCACCTCGGTGAGCAGCAGCGGCTGGTCCTTGTCCAGCAGTGCGGCCTGACCTGCGAGCGCACCGCTGTAGTACTGCTTGCGCGGCGACAGCTTCGCCGTCGCGCCCGGCGGCAGCAGGTCCAGAACCAGCGCCTTGCCCCGCCAGTACTTCGAGGGGAGGCCCGGCCCGTACCGGTCGGCCAGCGGCACCGCCAGCGCCGCCTCCAGGAAGGAGCGGTGCAGGAACGGCGACTCCTCGGGAACCCGCCCCACCGGCGGCGGCAGGGTGTAAGGGAACAGCGCGTCGTACGCGTCGGCCTCCGCCCAGGACCAGCCCTTCGCGGCGTGCGCGGCCACCTCGTCGGCCACCCACTGGCGCGACCACTCCGTCGCCTGCGCCCGGTAGGGCTCCGCCAGGATCGACGGCGCCACCGGATCGCACCACTCGGGCCAGTTCTCGGCCCAGTACCCCAGAGCACGCAACCGGCGGGACACGAGACGCGAACCGACAGCAGCGGTCTCCCCGAACAGGCCCGGACCGGTACCCGCCACGTCCCTGAGGTATTGACGGGCTCCCTGCAGGCCGTGCCGTCGGGCGATCGCCGTCGTGGCGTAACGGGGGGTGCCGAGAAGTTCATCCGAACCGTCGCCGGAAAGGATGATGTCGAGCCCCAGGTGCTCCGCCCGCACTGCGGCGGCCGCGTGGACCTCGGGCAAACCGTCGAGCCGGGGCCCCACCGGCGACCACTCCGGCTCGAGCCGGTCACGCCGCGGGTCGAGAACGACCAGCTCCACGTCCAGGTCGAAGGCGTCGAGCAACCGCTTGACCTCTGCGACCGCGCCTCCGCCGACGTCGTCGGGAATGTCGATGGTGAAGGCCACCACACGCCTGCCCTCGGCGACCGCGCACGCATGAAGCAGCACGGCCAGCGAGTCGAGCCCGCCGGAGACCATCACCCCGATGCCCCGCGCCTGGGCGGTCATCTCCCGGAGAGCGTCCGAGAAAGCCGCGTGCAGACCCAGCGGTGACGGCTTCGGAGTGACGGGCTGGGGGCTCAGACGCTCGACGCCTTCCCAGAAGCTGACGGGCACGAACTCGCCCGACAGCACGGGCGGGGCCAGCAACAGCCCCACCGAACGCAGATCGACCCCCGGAACGGGGCCGGCGATCACCAGCGGGTTCGCCGCGGTGTCACCAGCCCCGTTCCGAAAGCCTGCGGACCAGTCGATCACTTGGTGACCGAGAGACCCGTCAGCTGGCGGAGCCGGGCCAGGAAGCCCTTGCCGCCGCGGGGCGCCTCACCGAAGGTGAAGCCCTTCGAGCCGAGACCGTGACCGCCACCGTCACCCGGGGTCGACTTCTTTGACATGCTCATCAGCTCCTCGTGAACTGCGTGGACGTCCCGCGCTGCGGCGGTGGCGCCCGCCGGGTCCTTCCCGGCACGAGCCGTCCGGCGGGCCCCCTGGGTGGCCGCAAGTGCTCTTCTTGCGGCCACCCAGGGGGTCTGCCAGGCTCAAGTGCCGGGAAGGACCCGGCCGGTGCCACCGCTGCGGACCGCCCACCCGGTTCACAAGGAGCACCAACGGCGTACGCGGGTGACTCGGGATGTCGCCTCGCGGTTCGTGGCCCCCGGGTGAAGGTCCTACGGCCCGCTGATACGGGCACGGACGAGCACGGCCCCTCGGCACGGGCAACGACATACACCGTGTGGGTCGCATGGCCGCCTACGTCTTCGACCTCACAGGCCGTCGGCCGCTGGCCGACGGGCGTACTGCGTCTCCTCACTGCAAAGCAGAGAACTTCCCGCTGTCCGTGGGCCGTACTGCGACACCAAGTGGCCATCTCGGAGACGGGGATGAGGTGGCTGGCAGGAAGCCTCCCGTCGGCCCCAGGCTCCGACCACCCGGTGGTCCAACCGGCGCCGTTCCAAAAGGTGGGCCTGCGCTGTCGGCGCCGCCGTGAAATCGCCGACCGGGTCTTCCCGCACCCTCATGGAAGCAAGCCGGCCGACAGCGGCCCTCCGCGAGGAGACGGAACCTGCCCCGCGCGCATCGTCACGGATGCCGCCGTGGCCCTCGCCACCACCGGCAGCAGCAGGTCGCCGCTGCTCGGAGCCTCCGCCCTCCTCAGGGCCATCGTCATGGCTGCTGGCAGTCGGCGCGCGCAGGCTCCTCGGCCACTACCGACACAGCGCAGGATGTTCGAACTTCCGCCACGGACGTGCGTTCACCAAAGCCCCTCGTCGGGGACGTGGCAATGGCAGCGAACCGAGTTGGCATGCGCCGCCACCGGTCGGTTCGACCACAGCCTGCGGGCAGCGACTCTCCGGCGGTGTACGTAGCCACCACCTCCACGGACTCACCCACTCGACGCCGCTTGCCACCACACCTCCCAGCGTCTTCGCGACGGATGCCGCAGAGCCTGCAGCGAGCCGGCGGAGCCTGGAGCTGACCGGCATCGGATACCGCCGTTCCGCATAAGCGAAGCCCTATTGCATAGCTCGCTCTCTTCCTTTCACTACCTCTCTACCGGGGGCTACGAGAGGTAGTGAGTCGCTGTCACGCCGAAGGGGCGAGGGAGCCAGATGCTCCCTCGCCCCTTCGGCGTTGCGCGTCTCTTCCGGCCGGCGGCGCTACCGCGCCGACAGGCGTTCCACTCCCCCACGGGCGTAGCGGCCGAAGCGCCCCGGCGTCAGCCCGTTGCGCTCGGCCGTGACCTCGAACTTTCCGACTGGCCAGCCCAGCAGCTGTGCGGCCTCCGCACTGCTGAGGCTCGCCTCGACCCAGGCGTGCCGGTCGGATATGGCCGCGGTGACATCCGCCGGGTCGAGGCCGTCCAGGTCCTCGATGGCGTACAGCGGCCAGCCGCGGAAGTCACCGACGGGCCGCAGGATGCCCTGCTCGGCCAGCAACTGGATGTCGGCCCGCTCCACCTCCAGGCCGGTCCGCTGTGCCAGATGCTCCGCAGCCTTCTCGGAGCCGAGGCCGGGGTGGTCGCCGACGGCGGCGAGGATCTCCTCGACCCTGTCCGGAAGGGCTGCGACCGACTCCTTCGACCAGCGCTGCTGCTCGGTGTCGGGATCCGGGATCAGCCCCCTCTCCCGAGCACGCTGCAACTGCCATTTCTTCAGGCCCAGATGGCGGCTGAGCTGCACCGGACCGAACGTCTCCGTCCGGTGCGCGCCACGCGCCCGGGAAACGGCCGGACCACTGTCGGCTGCGGCGGCTGCGGGAGGTGCAGGAACCGCAGGCTCCTCCCGCCGCGGCTCGAGGGCGGCAACGATCTCGTCGACGTGGTCCGGAAGAGTCCTGGCGAGGGCGTAGGACCAGCGTCTGTCGTCGATATCAGGCGGCGGGATCAGCCCCCGGTTCTGCGCACGACGCAGTTGTGACTCCTCGATGCCCAACCAGCGGGCGAGCTGCACGGGGCCGAAGTCGGCACGGTTCTGACTCACAGCGCTTCCCCTCCGCATGACACGTTCGCGGGCGGTATGCCGGCAGGCCGGCCGGTGCCCGGGCCTGCCTCCAGTGTCCCGTGGCGCTCTGACAGCGGGCTGAGCCCGTCCTCAGGTGCAGCCGCCGGGGGCCGGATCCGGGGCGGAGCCGGGGGCGAGGTCGGCATGCAGTTGTGGCCAGCACAGGTCTTTGGCGACCTTGGAGGCGGCTATCCAGATCTGTCCGCCCTCCCGGTCCTGCCAGGTCGGCAGACTGAAGGAGTAGCCTCGCATGCCTCCGGAGGCGGTGGCGTGGCTGCGCCATTCCACTCCGGCCTCGGTGAGGGCTCCTTCGAAGGCGCTCCTCCCCCGGGCGCGGGTCGCGTCGCGGGCGGCGCGTATACGGACGCGGAGTTCTTCGCGCTCGGGGCGGGGCGCTCCCCTGCTCCTGCTCGCGGCGCGCTCTGGGCGTGTGACCTGGGGAGCGACACGGTTGCTGCGTTCCTCGGCGTTGACCAGCTTCCAGATCCGCTCGATGTCGCGGACGACGGGCCAGGAGCGCTGGTAGTCGAAGGCATCCCGCACCAGCAGGCCGGTCCAGTCCACTCGGCTGATGGTGAGGTGGATGTGGTCGTCTCCGTGCCGCACGGCCACCCAGGGGCAGTTGCCGTATCCCATCCGGCTGACGTAGCGCTCGGCGATCCGGGCCCAGGTCGTGTCCGGGAGGAGGGGGTCGTCGGGAGCGGCGCGCAGAGCGCAGCGCCAGATCGGGCGGGATATGTCGCTGCGGCGGGCGGTATGGGTGTCGATGAGATGTGCCAGTTGTTCGACGGTGCCGGGGACGTTGCCCGTCACCAGTCGGGGGTTGATGTGTTCCTCGTCGCGGCCGGGGCCGAAGTCGTAGCGCAGGGCGCGGTCTGCACGGCGCCCCTTGGTGATCTTGGCGATCACTGTGACGGCCGGGTGGAGCTCTCGGGGGCCGCGGGCAGGCCGCGCACCTGGAGCGCCGCGTTGCCGAGCCGGGCGAGCGTGGCGTCGGTGTCTGGGGGGAGTGCGGCTCCCTGCTCGCTGGCGAGGGCGATCAGGCTTCGCAGGTCCTGTGCTGCCTGGACCAGGTGTGTGTAGGCGTTCTCGTTGGTCTCGGGCACGCGGGGGACGTCGCCGGGGACTCCGGGATGTCCGTTGAGGGATTCCTCGACGACGGCGCGGACCCAGGCGCCGAGTTCCTTGCGCTCGGTCTGCTGGCGGGCTCCTTGCCAGCGTGCCAGTTCTTCGGCGTTCAGCCGCACGCTGACGCAGTGCGTGCGCTTGCTGTCCGCTTTCCCTCGCACCATGTCGTGTCCCCCTCGGCCCTGTTGGTCACTGAGGTGACGCGGCACCACCGTGATGCGGTTGCGCAGCGGGCACGTGAGCAGTGGGCTGCGGTCCTGAGTTCGGGACGGTTGCCGTTGCTCGGGGCATGGGAGCCATGCCGCGGCGGGACGGCCAGGCGTTCTGGCACTCGTTCGGGTTCTGGCCCACTCTCCATTGTCACGCTTGGGACTTGGGTTGATGTCTGTGACCAGATGCGCCGTCAAATGTGTTGTGTGAACCGTGGGGTGTGAGCTCCACTGTGCTGGGCTCGAAGGCAGGCGCGAGGATCCGCACTCCTTCTGATGCCCGCCTGACAGCGGGGCCGTCGTGGTAGCGGGTCGGCCTGCCCTGCTCACGAACTGTCGGCGCTGGTCCTTTCCCCCGGTAGCGGTCGCGAGGTCCCTACCGGGGCGAGGCTCCGCATTTCTCGAGCTTCCGCACTGCGGTTCGGCACAGAGGAGAGTGCTATGGCTGCCGCTTCCCCTGTCAGCCGGGGATCCGACTCAACGCACCGTGTCACGGCGGCTGGACAGCTGGATACGGACGCCCTCATGCGCCTGTGTGCCCTTGTCTTTGGGGACAAGAGGCTGAGCTTCAGAGCAAAGGGGCTGTTCGGGCTGATCTCCACGCACGGATGCGGCTTGGGTGGAGCCGTGGGGCCAGAACTCGCCGCGGAGTACGCCACGGACGGCGTTGCGGCGGTCAGGGCCGCTCTCGGGGAGTTGGAGGAGTTCGGCTACCTGGTGCGTGTTCGGCTGGAGGAGTCGGATGTGAGTGAGGCTTCGTCGGTGTACGTGCTTGCGGAGTCGGGCAGCACCGCGCTGGGCGGTACTGCCCGGCCCCCGGACGACGCGTCGGTGTCCGGCGTGACATCTGAACGCCGGGAGGCTCCTGCGGGCGGCGGGACAGGGAGTCGGGAGCGCACGGGCGATCGGGGGCGGGCTCCCGGTGAACCGTTCCTCGTGAGCGGCCAGGTGCAAGAGGTCTTGCTGGCCCTTCCCGGTGATCTCAGAAAGGCACTGCGGGCCACCGCGCGTACGGACCGCCCGCGCGCGCTCGTCACTGCCATCGACCGGGAGTTGCAGGTGGTGAGTTCGGGTCGGCTGGTGGAACGGGTCCGGCGCCGGTGGGTCTCCCACGGGTACGGGCGGCTGCTGGCTGTCGGAGCGCTCAGAAGGCCGGTGGGGGCGGCGGTTGCCCTGGTCCGGGCAGGGCCGTGTCCCCATCCTCAGTGTGAGGAGGGCCGCCTGGAGGACGGATCGGTCTGCCGTGCCTGTGCGGAGCGTGAGAAGGACAGGCGGGCCGAGTTGACTCACCGTGGCGGGCAAGCGCAGCAAAGCCTCCAGGCCTCGGCGCCGTGTGAGTTGTGCGGCGCTGCGCGGGACGCGGAGGGTGAGCCCTGCGCTGCATGTGCACGGCAGTCGAAGGCAGTCGCCGAGGAGGTCTCCGAGCTGGTCGAGATGGCTGTGCGGGGCTGGGCTACGGTGCCCGGTGTCCCGGTGACGGTGGCGCGCGAGGCGGTCGTTCGGGCAGTGTCGCGGGCCCGTACTGATGCCGCTGAGGCAGGCGCTTCGGCGGGCGGCCAGGCGCTGGCCGCCCGCTTGGCCGCCCTGGAGGAGGCCGAAAGCGCGCGAAGGCGGGGCCGTGAGCCGGAGGGCGGCCATCAAGCCGGTCTGCCTGCAGTTGCCGATCGCTTGGGCCACAATGCCAGCGCCCCTGTCGGAGCACGGCAAGCGTCGATAGCGGATTCCTGTCCTGGTGTGGAAGGTTCAGGTTGTCCGGAGGGGCGGCCTGCTGTCGGAGGGGAAGGGCTGTGTGTGCGCTGCCGTGTCGTGGCCTTGGGTGGAGAAGCTCGTACTCGAGGCACCGGTAGTCACCAAAGTGCCTAGGCTGACTCACCCTTACGAGAGACGGTGACGGGGTCCGGGACGGCCCGGCTGTCATTGCTGCGCTCGGGGTGGTGTGCAGGACCTCGGCTTGGACAGTGCAGGTGAAGGTTTTGCTGTCGCGGCGGAGCCGCCCTCATACGTGGTGGACCACTGACCCGCGGATGTCCGCGATGGTGACGCGGAGTTCGCGGCGGAGCCGCCTGCTCCGTGCAGTGCCCGGGTGCCGCAGTGAGGCGGCGTGGGTCAGTGGATGTGGTTGTCGGTAGCTGCAGGTCGCCTGGTGGCGCGGGTCTGTGCTTTTAGAGAGGAACGGCGTTCTTGCAGGTCAAGGCGTTGTGAAATAGCTCCGTTCCGTGTTTCGAGTTGCGTTTTCGGATGTTGCAGTTGCCCATAGGCAATCAATGTTCGATTTCAGTTCGCCGCCGTGAGAAGCTGTGACTCGGCAGTGACGTGCCTATAGGCAACTGCTGAGTAGGGTCCTCGTATTCGTGTTGCCTATGGGCAACATTGCAGGTGAGAGGAGGGGTATGGGGCAGACGAGCGCAGCCCGGCGGCTACCGGCGGTCGACCGTGGGACGGGCGAGATCGTGCAGCTCGAGTTGCTGGGCCGCGAATCGTTCCAGCAGGGAGAGGTGCGGGAGAGGCCGGTACTGCCGGGGGTCCGGTACGACTGGCAGCCCTATGCGGGACGCCATGTGAACGTCGCCAAGTCCTTGATGAGAAAGGTCTGGCACAAGGACAGCGGTTACCGGCAGAACGACCGGGACATCTTCGGGTTCTACGTGGCGCACTCGCCCGAGCGCGCCGAACCTCTGCGCATGACCTTCAAGGAGATCGCGCAGACCCTCGGCATCCGGCCCGATACGGTGGCCCGGTCGGTGGGCAGGCTCCATGCCGGCGGGTTGTTGTTGGAGGCCGAGAAGGTGGGCCGGATGAAGTTCTACCGAATCAACCCCCGGGCTGCCTACGACGGTTCGGCATCCGACCAGACGCGAGCCGTCCGGGACGCCCGGTACCCGGTGGTTCCCGCGCCGAAGGCCCCACCGGGACCCCGGAAGAAGGAGGCCGTGTGACCTTTCCCGCGACACCGCAGTCCGAACTGCCCTTCACTCCTGAGCTGATGCACACTCTGCTGCTGGGAACCGCCGAGGCTCCCGGAGCCGACTTTCGCGTGCTGAGCTACTACGCGACGGCGGTGCCGCTCGGCGAGACCGTGCGCAAGACGGCCAAGGAGATCTCGCAGGCCGTTCAACTCAGTCCGCCCAATACCGGCAAGAGCATCCGCCGGCTGGTGGAGGACGGCTGGCTGGAGGTGTCCTACCGCATGGGCCGGGTGACCTTCTACCGGGTCGGCCCGCGGGTCATCGCCTCGGCGGTCCGGGATGCCGAACGGGGCGGCTCCTCTGCCGTGGCGAGCGTCAGCTACCTGCCGAGTGCCTACGACGCCGAGGGCAGCTGAACAGACGCTGCTTCTGAGTGCCACCGGTTCACGCGGCCGGAGGTGACAGCGGCCATATGCGTCCGCAGTCCGGCAGGTGCGTCCAGCTACGGCTCCGCGCGCCTGCCGGACTGTTCACCGGGCGGTGAGGGCCGCGTAGCGGCGTCGGAAGTCGGGGAGGTGGCCCTGCAGATCCGGCTGCGCCAGTCGCTCTCCTCGTCCGCCCTTGGACCGGATGGCGTGCTCCGCGCACAGCTCTTCCAGCTCGCCGAGAGACGGTTCCGCACCGCCGTGGTCCTCGAGGTACTGCGCCCACACCCGGTAGATCCGCCAGCCCATGCGGTATCGGCGCAGCGTGCTCGGACTGATCCGGCCGCCGCCCCGGCCTGACATGCCCCTCACCCAGAGGTGGTCGGACAGGTCCTGCACATCGGGCTCGGCCCCCAGCTTGTCGGTGAGTTGGGCCCACGCCTCGTAGTAGCGGTCGACGATAGTCGGGCTCCGCTCCCCCGCCGTCTGCAGCAACTGGTCGGCCGCGCGCGGCTCTTGTTCCCGGCTGACGGCGCTCTCGGGCTGCTCCTGCGGGGGAACGGCTGTGTGCTGTCGGCCTTGGGCCGGGGCCGTCGTGTCGCCGTGTCGGCTGTCCCTGCTCTCCCCCGGTGTCCGCGCATGTACCGCGGTGCTGCCGGGGGTGCCCGGCTCGGCTTCGCGCCCAGGCCCCCCGGGGAGACGATCCCCCGAACCCGTGCTCGTAGCTCCGGAAGCGGCCTCCTCCCCCGCCACCCGTGCTTCGACCACCGGACGGGAGGTACGGCCCTCCCCCGCCGCAACGGCCCGGCCCGCATCCGGGGCCGGCAGGAGCCTCCTGCGCAGACGGCTCCCTGCAGCAGCTCCAGGCTGCGGAGGGAACTCCTCGGCGCTCTTCGGTCCCCGAGGCGGGAGGTTGTCCGGCGGGGAGTGCTCCGCGGAGAAGTCTTCACCGAGCATCGCGGGGGCGTCGGCACGCAGTTTCTCCGAGGGCACGGTCCTCGCGAGCGGGATGCCGTAGCGGGTGAGTTTGAGGGGCATGAGTGCTTCGACGGGTGCTTTGCGGCGCCAGGAGCGGCCGTAGCGGGCGCGCAGCCGGGT
>NZ_JBIAGB010000033.1:0-74459 GCF_042869575.1 Streptomyces sp. NPDC006925 | reverse complement strand
GGCCACCCCCCCGCCGCCCCCCCCCCCCCCCCCGCGCCCCCCCCGGCCCCGCCGCCCCCCCCCCCCCCCCCCCGGGGGGCCGCCCCCCGCGGCTCTTCTCGTGTGCCCGGCGTGGTCCGCGGCCGGGGCTCCTGCACCCGCGCGGTCCGCGGCACGTCCTGGCCCGGCCCGTCCTGCCCGGGTGCCCCACCTCCGGCACATCGGCGGGGGCGCTCAGCCCGCCGCGTCCAACGCGTGTGCCAGCGGCCCCTCCCGGCCGCCGTCCGGGAACGTCACCCGCACCGTCCCGGCCCGGATGCCGTCGGCCAGTGCCAGCGAGCCGTCCGCGAGGGCCGCGCACGCCTCGGCGTCCAGTTCCAGCCGGGCCTCGGCGTCGTCCGCCGGGCCCTCGCCGTACAGCGGACCGTCCGGCGCGTCGCCCACCCACAGGTGGAACGCCCCGTCGGGCAGGACGACCTCGATGAGCGCGACTGCTCCGGCTCCGGTCAGCCGGCGGACGGCGGCGCGCAGCGGGAGGGCCCACCAGTGGGCGCGTACCGCGTCGGTGGGGCGGGGTGCGCCCAGCGCGGGGGCTCCCCAGGAGGCGAGTGCGGTCAGCACGGGCAGCAGCGCGCGGCCGCGCTCGGTCAGTTCGTAGACGTGGCCGGAGGCGGGGCGCGGCTGGCGGCGCCGTTCGGCCAGCCCCTCGCCCTCCATGTGCTTGAGCCGCGCCGCCAGCACGTCGGTGCTGACGCCGGGCAGGTCGGCGTGCAGGTCGGTGTAGCGGCGCGGTCCGGCGAGGAGTTCGCGGACGATGAGCAGGGTCCAGCGGTCCCCCACCGAGTCGAGGGCGCGCGCCGTGGCGCAGAACTGGTCGTAGCTGCGGCGGTTGCGCCCCGGAGTCGGCTGGCTGGCGTGGCTCGGCATGCCGCTCAGTGTAGACATGTGGTTGGACTTTCCAAGTTCCGACTTGGTAGAACCAAGAAACCAGGTTGGACGAGGAGGGTGGGGCAGCATGGAGTTCCGGCAGTCGAACAAGCTCAGCGAGGTCTGCTACGAGATCCGCGGTCCGGTGATCGAGCAGGCCGACGCGCTGGAGGAGGCCGGCCACAGCGTGCTGCGGCTGAACACCGGCAACCCCGCGCTCTTCGGCTTCGAGGCGCCCGAGGAGATCATCCAGGACATGGTGCGGATGCTCCCCCAGGCGCACGGCTACACCGAGTCCCGCGGCATCCTCCCGGCCCGCCGCGCCGTCGCCCAGCACTACCAGCAGCGCGGCTTCCCCGACGCCGACGTGGACGACATCTACCTGGGCAACGGCGTCTCCGAACTCGTCTCCATGGCCGTGCAGGCACTGGTGGAGGACGGCGACGAGATCCTCATCCCGGCACCGGACTTCCCCCTGTGGACCGCCGTGACGACGATGGCGGGCGGCAAGGCCGTGCACTACGTGTGCGACGAGCAGGCGGACTGGCTGCCCGACCTGGACGACATGGCGGCGAAGATCACCCCCCGCACCAAGGCCGTCGTCATCATCAGCCCCAACAACCCGACCGGCGCCGTCTACCCGCGCGAGCTGCTGGAGGGCATCCTCGACCTGGCGCGCCGCAACGGGCTGATGGTCTTCTCCGACGAGATCTACGACAAGATCCTCTACGACGGCGCCGTCCACCACCACGTCGGCGCCCTCGCCCCCGACCTGGTGTGCCTCACCTTCAGCGGACTGTCCAAGGCCTACCGGGTGGCGGGCTTCCGCTCGGGCTGGCTGCTGGTCTCCGGCCCCAAGCAGCACGCCCGCGACTACCTGGAGGGGCTGGGCATGCTCGCCTCCATGCGGCTGTGCCCCAACGCCCCGGCGCAGCACGCCATCCAGGCCGCGCTCGGCGGCCGCCAGTCCATCGAGGACCTGGTGCTGCCCGGCGGGCGGCTGCACGAACAGCGGGACGTGGCCTGGCAGAAGCTGAACGAGATCCCCGGTGTCAGCTGCGTCAAGCCGAAGGGCGCGCTGTACGCCTTCCCCCGGCTGGACCCCGAGGTGCATCGCATCCACGACGACGAACGGTTCGTCCTCGACCTGCTGCTGCGGGAGAAGATCCAGGTCGTCCAGGGCACCGGCTTCAACTGGGCCCGCCCCGACCACTTCCGGGTGCTCACCCTGCCCCGGGCGGAGGACCTGGACGCGGCCGTCTCCCGCATCGGCCGCTTCCTGGAGAGCTACCGGCAGTGACCGTCCGTTCCGCCCCGGCCGGGGCGGAACGGACGGTGCCGGGCTCCTGCGTCAGACGTTCGCCTGCTCGGCGCCCACCGTGGTGCTGTCGCCGTGCCCGGTGCGCACGACGGTCTCCGGCGGCAGGGTCAGCAGCCGCTCCTTGATCGACCGGACGATGGTCGGGTGGTCGGAGAAGGACCGGCCGGTGGCACCCGGACCGCCCTGGAAGAGGGTGTCCCCGGTGAAGACCGTCCCCAGGTCCGGCGCGTGCAGGCAGACCGCGCCGGGTGCGTGGCCCGGGGTGTGCAGGACGGCCAGCTCGACACCGGCCACCTGCACGGTCCCGCCGTCGGTCAGTTCCCCGTCCGGCGACCGGTCGGGGTGGGTCATCTTCCACAGCGGCAGGTCGTCCGGGTGCAGCAGGACGGGTGCGCCCGTGCGGTCCGCGAGGGCGGGCGCGGCGTCGATGTGATCGTTGTGCGCGTGTGTGCACACGATCGCGCGCAGCGTCCGCTCCCCCACCGCCGCCGCGATGGCGTCGGCGTCGTGTGCCGCGTCGATGACGACGGCCTCCGTGTCGTCGCCGACGATCCAGACGTTGTTGTCGACCTGGTGCGTCTCGCCGTCCAGGCGGAACTCCCCGCTGGTGACGAGGTGGTCGATCCGGGCGGCCGTCACAGGACCACCACCGAACGCAGCACGTCGCCGCCGTGCATCCGCTCGAACGCCTTCTCCACCTCGTCCAGCGCGATGGTCTCGGTGACGAAGGCGCCCAGGTCGAGCCGCCCCTGCTGGTGCAGGTCGATCAGCATCGGGAAGTCCCGGGAGGGCAGGCAGTCCCCGTACCAGGAGGACTTGAGCGCACCGCCCCGGCCGAAGACGTCCAGCAGCGGCAGCTCCAGCGTCATCTCCGGCGTCGGCACGCCGACCAGGACGACCGTGCCCGCCAGGTCGCGGGCGTAGAACGCCTGCTTGTACGTCTCGGGGCGGCCGACCGCCTCGATGACCACATCGGCGCCGAATCCGCCGGTCAGCTCCCGGATGGTGGCGACCGGGTCGGTGGTGGCGGAGTTGACGGTGTGGGTCGCGCCGATCTTCTCGGCGGTGGTGAGCTTGCGGTCGTCGATGTCCACGGCGATGACCTTCGCCGCGCCCGCGAGCCGCGCCCCCGCGATGGCGGCGTCCCCCACCCCGCCGCACCCGATGACCGCGACCGAGTCGCCGCGCGTCACCTGGCCGGTGTTGATCGCCGCGCCGATCCCCGCCATGACGCCGCAGCCCAGCAGTCCGGCGACGGCGGGCGAGACCGACGGGTCGACCTTGGTGCACTGCCCGGCGGCGACCAGTGTCTTCTCCGCGAACGCGCCGATGCCCAGCGCGGGCTCCAGTGCGCGCCCGTCGCTCTTGAGGGTCATCTTCTGCTCGGCGTTGTGGGTGTCGAAGCAGTACCACGGTCGCCCGCGCTTGCAGGCCCGGCACTGTCCGCACACCGCACGCCAGTTGAGGACCACGAAGTCCCCGGGCGCCACCTCGGTGACCCCGTCGCCGACCGCCTCCACGACACCCGCCGCCTCGTGCCCGAGGAGGAAGGGGTAGTCGTCACTGATGCCGCCCTGCTTGTAGTGCAGGTCGGTGTGGCACACGCCGCACGCCTGCACCTGGACGACGGCCTCGCCGGGCCCCGGGTCCGGAACCACGATCGTCTCGACCCGCACCGGCTCGTCCTTGCCCGGTGCGACGACTCCGCGTACTTCCTGAGCCATACGTGCGGGCCTCCCTCTTCCCTCGACTGCGTGGGGGGTCATTCTCGCTGGCCGGGGGCCGATTTCGGGAGGGGCGGAGCCGAGTCGGCCCGGACGAGTTTCCGCGGCCCCCGCCGCGCGGGGGCACGGGCCCGCCGTGCGGGAGGGGGTGCCGGTCCGCCGCGTCCCGGGACCGCCGTCCGTCGCCGTCGCGCCGCCTCGCACCGGTTTCCGCACGCGCCTTCGAATCCGGCGGGGTGATGGCGGACAATGGGTGCCCGTGACCGACTCCAGCCACGCATGCGACCTGTCCGAGCGAACCGCCTCCGCCGGGGGCACCGCGCGGGTCATCCTGCTCACCGGCCCCTCCGGGTCCGGCAAGACCCGCCTCGCCGCGCGCAGCGGGCTCCCCGTGCTCCGCCTGGACGACTTCTACAAGGAGGGCGACGACCCCACCCTCCCCCGCATCGGAGCCGGAACCGACTGGGACTCCCCGCTCTCCTGGGACGCCGACGCAGCCGTGCACGCCATCGCCCGGCTCTGCCGCGAGGGCGCGGCCACCGTGCCGCTCTACGACATCGCCACCAGCGCGCGCACCGGCGCCGAGCACCTGGCACTCGGCGGGTCCCCGCTCTTCATCGCGGAGGGCATCTTCGCCGCGGACATCACCGCGCGCTGCGCGGCGCTCGGCCTGCTGGCCGACGCCATCTGCCTGCGGGGCCACCCCACCACCACGTTCCGCCGGCGGCTGCTGCGCGACATCCGCGAGTCCCGCAAGCCCCTCCCGGTGCTGCTCACCCGCGGCGTACGGCTGCTGCGCGCCGAACCCGCCATCGTCGCCCGCCACCGGTCACTGGGCGCCCACGCCTGCGCCCACCGGGAAGCCGCGGCCCGCATCGCCCGGCTCGGCCGGGCGCCCGCACCGGCAGCGCACGGGAACCGCTGAGAGGGCGGTTGCGGCCGGGACCCCCGTCCCGGGCGCAACCGCCCTCTCTCATCCCCCGATTCCCCCTGTTTCCCCTTTTTCTCTTCCCCTGGATTCCCCCAGGTTCCCCCGTTTCCCCCGTATCCCCTTCGCGCCCCATGTCCCCGAGGGGCGGCCGGAGGACCGTTCATGCGGCCGAGCGGTGCGCCGTCAGGCGACCAGCTCGCCGAAGCTCTCCTCCTGGTCCCGGCCGAAGCTGAGGACCTCGTCGTCGCGGAGGCGGCGGAGCGAGCGCCAGATGCTGCTCTTGACCGTGCCGACGCTGATGTCCAGTATCTCGGCGATCTCCGGGTCGGTGCGCCCCTCGTAGTAGCGCAGCACCAGCATGGTGCGCTGCAGCTCGGGCAGCCGGGCGAGAGCCTGCCACAGGACGGTGCGCAGTTCGGTGCCGCGCATGGCGTCCTGGTCGCCGGCGGTCTCCGGCAGCTCCTCGGTCGGGTACTCGTTCAGCTTCCGGCGGCGCCAGGCACTGATGTGCAGGTTGGTCATGGTGCGGCGCAGGTAGCCGCCGAGTGCCGCCTTGTCGCTGATCCGCGACCAGGCCCGGTAGGTGGAGAAGAGGGCGCTCTGCAGCAGGTCCTCCGCCTCGTACCGGTCACCGGTGAGGTGGTAGGCGGTGGCGTACAGGGAGGCCCGGCGCTCGCGTACGTACGCGGTGAACGCCGCTTCGGCGTCCGCGTCCGCACCGTCCGCGACGGCGTCCCCCGTGGGCGCCCCGGCCGTCCCCAGGACGGCCGCCTCCCTGTACTCGCCACGTTCCCGGGAGCCCCCCTTGCTCCCGTTCTCCCCCGTCCCCCCAGGGGCCTCCCCCCGGAGCCCCTCGACCGCGGGACCGAAGACGGTCCGCGGACGCATACGTCCCGTGCCGCGAGCGCACCCCCGTCCGCTCACGGCGCCGGGCTTCTCCGCAGACCGGGTCTGCTGAGCGGGAACCGAGGGGAGGTGCAGACGCGTGTGAAGTACTGCGCTCGTGTTGGTGCCGTGCAGTGTGTTCATCTCGCGCCCCCTCGGAGCAGACCCAGTCGCTTGCTTGACCCCGTAAACACTGCCGCCCCGACTTCATCGCCAGGTCCCCCGTCTGTCACAGCGGTGTCACAAGGCTCAGCGGACCGCATACTGCGCAGGTCGGCGCGCGTGTCGCTGCGCTGCGGCGACCGCCGGTCGAACTATGGGGGCGCCATGGGCCAGAATGGCGCGCGTGCCTTTCCTGTTGCTGATCGAGGACGATGACGCTGTCCGTACCGCCCTGGAGATGGGTCTCACCCGCCAGGGGCACCGCGTGGTGACTGCCGCGTCCGGCGAGGACGGCCTGAAACTGCTGCGCGAGCAGCGCCCCGACCTGATCGTGCTGGACGTGATGCTGCCGGGCATCGACGGCTTCGAGGTGTGCCGCCGCATCCGCCGTACCGACCAGTTGCCGATCATCCTGCTGACCGCGCGCAGCGACGACATCGACGTCGTGGTGGGCCTGGAGTCGGGCGCGGACGACTACGTCGTCAAGCCGGTGCAGGGCCGGGTGCTGGACGCGCGCATCCGCGCAGTGATGCGCCGCGGCGAACGGGAGTCCAACGACGCGGCGACGTTCGGCTCGCTGGTGATCGACCGCTCGGCGATGACGGTCACCAAGAACGGCGAGGACCTGCAGCTGACGCCGACCGAACTGCGGCTGCTGCTGGAGCTGAGCCGGCGGCCCGGCCAGGCCCTCTCCCGCCAGCAGTTGCTCCGGCTGGTGTGGGAACACGACTACCTGGGCGACTCGCGGCTGGTCGACGCCTGTGTGCAGCGGCTGCGGGCCAAGGTCGAGGACGTGCCCTCCTCGCCCACCCTGATCCGCACGGTGCGGGGTGTCGGCTACCGGCTGGACGTCCCCCAGTGAGCGCACGACTCCCCACGGTGCGCGCACGCACGGTGGAACCACACGCGACGGAACCGGGCGGGGCACCAGCGGTGACGTGCATGGCGAACGGATCCGCCGCGTGACCGATGCTCCCTCCACCGGCGGGCGGCTGAGCACCCGCCTCGCCGGTGTGCTGCCGACTCTGCGACTGCGGCTGGTCGTCGTCTTCGCGCTGGTGGCGCTCACCGCCGCCGTCTCCGCTTCGGGCATCGCCTACTGGCTCAACCGCGACGCGGTCCTCACCCGTGCCCAGAACGCATCCCTCAACGACTTCCGCAAGGCGATGGAGGACAACGCCGGCAACCTGCCGCGCAAGCTGAGCTGCCAGGAACTGCGCGAGGCCGCCGCCAAGATGGCCCGCAGCTCGCAGAACTACCAGGTGCTGCTCATCGACCGCGCCGAGGACGGCAAGACCTGCGCCACGGCCTCCAACGAGGACGATTTCACCCTCGCGGACGTCCCCCCGCAACTGCGCAAGGCCGTCGCCAAGAAGCGCACCGTCGACGAGAAGAACAAGCACCCGTACCACCTGTACTGGCAGCGGATCACGCTGGACGGCGACCCGTACCTGGTGGGCGGCGCCAAGGTGGTGGGCGACGAGCCGACCCCCACCGGCTACCTGCTCAAGTCCCTGGGACCCGAGCGCGACGACCTCAACTCGCTCGCCTGGTCGCTGGGGATCGCCACGGCACTGGCCCTGATCGGCGCGATGCTGCTGGCCCAGGCGGCGGCGACCACCGTGCTGCGGCCGGTGCGGAGGCTGGGCGACGCGGCCCGCAGGCTGGGCGAGGGCAAACTGGAGACGCGGCTGCGCGTCTCGGGCACGGACGAACTGGCGCAGCTCTCCCGCACGTTCAACGACGCGGCCGCCTCGCTGGAGCAGCGCGTCGCCGAGCTGAGCGCCCGGGAGGCGTCCAGCAGGCGCTTCGTCGCCGACATGTCGCACGAGCTGCGGACCCCGATGACGGCGATCTCCGCGGTCACCGAGGTGCTGGAGGAGGAGCAGGAGAATCTCGATCCGATGATCGCTCCGGCCGTGCAGCTCGTGGTGAGCGAGACCCGGCGGCTCAACGACCTGGTGGAGAACCTGATGGAGGTCACCCGCTTCGACGCGGGCACGGCCAAGCTGGTGCTGGACGACGTGGACGTCGCGGACCAGGTCACCGCCTGCATCGACGCCCGTGCCTGGCTGGACGCGGTGGAACTGGACGCCGACCGCGGCATCATGGCCCGGCTCGATCCGCGCCGCCTCGATGTCATCCTCGCCAATCTGATCGGCAACGCGCTCAAGCACGGCGGCTCCCCGGTGCGGGTCTCGGTGCGAACCCGGCGGCGGGAGGACGGCGCCGGCGTCGCGGGAGGCGGCGACGAGCTGGTGATCGAGGTCGCCGACCAGGGCCCGGGCATCCCGGAGGACGTACTGCCGCACGTCTTCGACCGCTTCTACAAGGCCAGCGCCTCCCGGCCGCGCTCCGAGGGCAGCGGTCTGGGCCTGTCCATCGCGATGGAGAACGCCCACATCCACGGCGGTGAGATCACCGCGCACAACGCACCCGAGGGGGAGGGCGGCGCGGTCTTCACCCTGCGGCTGCCCCGCGACGCCCGCCGGATCGCCGAGGAGCGGGAGGGCGGCGAGGAGCGGGAGGACGGTGCCGGGCACGCGGACGAGGGCGGCGGCGGCGACTCCGGCGACGGCCCACGCCGGGATGAGGGACGGGACCAGGGAGGTGGCCGATGAGCGACCGTACGACCCACCGCACGAGGCCGGACACCACCCCGCGTCCCACGCCCGAAACCGCGCCCACGCCCGCATCGGTCCCGGCGCCCGCGCCGCTCGCCGCGCCCGCGTCCCCGCGGCGCCGGGTACCGGGAGGCCGGGTGCTGGGAGGCCTGGTGCTGGAAAGCCTGGCACCGGGCGCCGGACGGCGGCCCGTCAGGGGGCTGCGCCGCGCGGCGCTGGGGGCCCTGGCGCTGTCGCTCCTCGTCCCGCTGGCCGCCGGGTGCGGCATCCGGGCCACGTCGGTGCCGGTGGACGCGGGGGCCGCGCCGTCCCGGGTGGGCTGTGTGCTGCCGGACGACCGCAAGAGCCCGGAGGGCGGCGGCGGAGCGTCCGTCGTCCGGGTCTACCTGGTGTGCGGGGCGCGCGTCTCGCCCGTCGAGCGGAAGGTGCGGATGCCCGGCGGACGCTCCTCGGCCCGGCGGCTGCCGGTGGCCCGGAAGCTGCTGGACGAGCTGCGGCAGCGGCCGGAACCGGCGGAGGACACGGCGGGCTTCGAGACGGCCGTACCGCGCAGGCTGACGGTCAGCGGCGGTACGGACGGCGACCCGGACGAGGCGCTGCGGCTGAGTGAGCCGCTGGAGGAGCTGCCGCCCTACGCGCTGGCGCAGATCGTGTGCACGTACGCGGACACCTCGGCGGCCGACGCCGAGGGCGGCGTGGTACTCGGCGGGCCGGCCGGCGGCCGTGCCACGGGCGACGACGCCGTCAGCGAGGCGGAGGGTGCCGAGGGCGCCGACGGCGGGGCGCGCTCGCCGCTGCGCCGTTACGAGTGCGGGACGTCGCTGCGCACCCACCCCCGGTCCGCCGAGTCGGCCGGCACCCAGGTGTGAGCGCGGCGCCCCGGGCACCCGGTTACCCGGGGTGGCCGAGGCGCAAGATGCGGGCGGGACGGTAGGGGCAAGGCCGACAGCCGCTGGAACACGCGTGTGACAGAGCCTTGACCCGCTCAGGACACCGCGCCGGAACCGCGGCGGAACGGAAGGGCGTCTTCAGTGACGTGCAGCGCCTAGGCCACGGCGGCCCGACCTCCGCCGCCTCCCGAATCCGCCTCGCGGGACTCCTCCTGCTGGCGGCGCATCTGTGTCTCGTCGGCTGGCTGACGCTGCGCCCGCTGGCGGTGCCCTGGGTGACGCCGGCCCAGCTGCACCCGCTGGCCACCATCCGCACCGATCTGTCCGACGGTCCGCGCGCCGCGCTGACGGGGATCGGCGGCGATCTGCTGCTGCTGGCGCCGCTGGGCGTCCTGCTGCCGCTCGCCACCGGGCGGCTGCACCGGGGGCTGCCGGGCACCGTGACCAGGACCGTCTTCGCGGGCGCGATGCTCTCGGTCGTCCTCACCCTGGCGCAGTCGGGGGTACCGGGGCACGTGGCCGATGTCGACGCGATGCTCCTGAACGCCACGGGGGTGGCGCTGACCGTCGGATTCGCCTTCCCGCCGCTGCGGCGCAGGCTGCGGCACCGGAGCGGCGGCCCCGGCCGGGCCGACCCGCTCCGGACCGGACGGCGGGGAACCGAGCGGCTCGGCGCGGAACTGCCCGGGGACGCCGGGACCGCGGCCGACCGGACCGGGGGCGCCGGAACCGCGGAGGGGCGGCTGACGGGCGGGCGGATGGCCGACCGGCTGTCCAGGGGAGCGGGCTCCGGGGGCACGTCACCGCGGGCCGGGCTCCGACTGCGGGAGGGGAAAGCTCAGGGTGCGACCCCGAGAACGACCAGGGTCGGAACAGCCCCCTGAGGGGAGGTTTCGCACCCTCTGTCCGGTCTACCGTCGAAAGCAGGACGTCAGCACACGCGGCGACGACCGCGGCGGCACCCGCAGGGCAACCGCCCGGCGCAGACAGCGCAATCGCGCAGCCGCACCGGACCGGAGAGCTAAGGAGCGTTCCTCATGTCCACACTCGCCCGCCCCACCGAAGGCCGGATGATCGCCGGCGTGTGCGCCGCACTGGCCCGCAGGTTCGGCACCACACCCACCACGATGCGGGTGATCTTCCTCGTCTCGTGCCTGCTGCCGGGACCGCAGTTCCTGCTCTACCTCGCGCTGTGGATCCTCCTCCCGGAGGAGGGGCGCACGCACAGCTCCGCCTGGTGATCGCCTGGTAGCCGCCCGGCAGCCGCCGGGTGACCGGCTGAGGGCCGTCCGGTGGGCTGCCGGGCAGCCGTCGGCCCGGCTGTCCGCGGGCGGCTCCGCACGAACGGCGACAGCACGTGGCGGGGGGGGCCCCCCCGGGGGGGCCCCCCCCCCCCCGGGGGGCCCCCCGCGGCGCCGGGGGGGGGCCGGGGGGGGGGGGGGGGGGGCCCCCCCCCCCCCGGGGGGGGGCCGCCCCCCCCCCCCCCCCCCCCCCCCGCCCCCCCC
This sequence comes from Streptomyces sp. NPDC006925, assembly GCF_042869575.1. NCBI lineage: Bacteria > Bacillati > Actinomycetota > Actinomycetes > Kitasatosporales > Streptomycetaceae > Streptomyces > Streptomyces sp. NPDC006925. Next base: position 63,511 of record NZ_JBIAGB010000033.1, on the reverse strand, counting down.
CCCCCCCCCCCCCCCCCCCCCCGCGCGGCCCCCCCCCCCCCCCCCGCCCCCCCCCCCCCCCCCCACGCGTGTCCGGACCATGCCTGCCCGTGAGCAGGAACGTGTCAGGTCAGTGCGAGCCACCGACCGGCAGGGCGCTGCCCAGCGGCAGCCCGCCGATCATGCCGCCGCCGGGTGCGGAGCTCTTGCCCTCGACGGACTTCTGCGCCTGGCCGGCCACCTTCTCGGTGGCGTCCAGCGGGGTGCCGGTGAGCGCGCCGGACAGCGCCTCCTGGGCGACACCGACCGGCTGCGAGAGCCCGCCCGGAAGGCCCTGGGTGGCCTCCTCGAGGGGGAGGCTCCCGAGGGTCTGCCCCGCGGTCTCGGCGATCGGGCCCAGGGCCCGGCCACCGGCGCCGACCGCGTCGGTGCCGACCACGTCGGTGGGGGCACCGAGACCTTCGACGGGGAGCGCGGAGGCGGCACCGGCGCCCGCCACGACGACCGCCGCGCTCATCGCGGCGACACCCAGGGTCTTCTTGGCTACCTGCTTCATCAGTTTTTACGTCCTCGGAATGGGGGCTTGAGCAACCCGGAAAGGGGCTTGAGCAGCCCGGCGAACGTAGCCAGGAATTCCGAGGGGCCGCAAACACCCCGGTGCTGCCGTAAGTCGCCGCTGCGCGGCGCTTTCCGACTCCGCGCGGCCCCGGCCCAGCCGCCCCGCACAGCGTGTGCGGCGACGGCTGAACCGCTGGTCACAGGGGGTCAGCGGGGTGTTTCCTGGAAGAGCCACTCGGACTTCAGCGCGGCGTATCCGGGCTTGACCACATCGTTGATCATGGCCAGACGTTCATCGAAAGGAATGAACGCCGACTTCAACGCATTGACCGTGAACCACTGCATGTCGTCCAGCGTGTAGTCGAACGTCGAAACGAGGTGCTCGAATTCGCGGCTCATGCTCGTGCCGCTCATGAGCCGGTTGTCCGTGTTCACCGTCGCGCGGAAGTGCAGCCGCCGGAGCAGTCCGATGGGGTGCTCCGCGTAGGACGGAGCGGCTCCGGTCTGCAGGTTGGAGGAGGGGCACAGCTCCAGCGGGATGCGCTTGTCGCGCACGTACGCGGCGAGACGGCCGAGCTTCACCGATCCGTCCGCGGCGACCTGGATGTCGTCGATGATCCGCACGCCGTGGCCCAGCCGGTCGGCGCCGCACCACTGCAGGGCCTGCCAGATGGAGGGAAGCCCGAACGCCTCACCCGCGTGGATGGTGAAGTGGTTGTTCTCGCGCTTGAGGTACTCGAACGCGTCCAGGTGGCGGGTCGGCGGGTGGCCCGCCTCGGCGCCCGCGATGTCGAATCCGACCACGCCGGGGCCGCTCAGGTCGCGGTAGCGGTTGGCCAGCTCGGCGATCTCCAGGGCGCGAGCGGCGTGCCGCATGGCCGTCAGCAGGGCGCCGACGCGGATCCGGTTGCCCGCGGCGCGGGCGCGGCGCTCTCCCTCGCGGAACCCCTCGTCGACGGCCTCGACGACCTGTTCGAGGGTGAGCCCGCCGAGCAGGTGCTGCTCGGGTGCGTATCGGACCTCGGCGTAGACCACGCCGTCGGCGGCCAGGTCCTCGGCACACTCGGCGGCGACCCGGAAGAGCGCGTCGCGGGTCTGCATGACGCCCACCGTGTGGGTGAACGTCTCCAGATAGCGCTCCAGTGAGCCGGAGTCGGCGGACTCGCGGAACCAGACCTCCAGTTCGTCCGCGTCGGTCGCCGGGAGCGCGTCGTATCCGGTCTCGCGGGCCAGCTCGACGATCGTCGCGGGGCGCAGCCCGCCGTCGAGGTGATCGTGGAGCAGGACCTTGGGTGCCCGGTGGATCTGCTCCTTGGTGGGGACGGTGCTCGAAGATTCGCTTACCATCACGGCACTGTAGCTCCTACGCGCGTAGATCGCATGTGCTTTCCCAACTGCCTTACGTACGAGTGCGGCCGTGCCATTGTTGCGGCATGGCTCAGCGAGCTTCGCCCGAGAGGGACTCACGACTGGGAAGGCCCCGCGGGGCCGTGGGAAGGGCCCCGCACGCCGCCGTCCTCGTCCTGCCGGGCGGCGGCTCGTCCGGGGGCGCCCGCGGCGGAAGCGTGCTGGCGGCGGCCTCCGCGCTGCCGCTGGCGCGTCGGCTGGGGCGCGCGACCTCGGACGACGACCCCGTGGTCACCCACCTGGTGCACTACCGCAACGGACGGCGGCACCACCCCGGAGCGGACGCCGCACGCCGCACGGCGGACTGCGCGGCCGACGCGGAGGAGGCGGTCGCGGAGGTGGTGCGGCGGTACGGCGACATCCCGGTGTGCCTCGTGGGCACCGATGTCGGCGCCCTGGCCGCACTGCGCGCCGCGGGGCACGAGGCGGTCGCCTCCGCAGTCGCCCTGGGACCGCTGCTGCGGACGTCCCCGGACGGGCACCGGCGCGGCAGCGTGCCCGCGGAAGGGGACGGGCCCGCCGAAGGGAACGGGAGCGGATCCGCGGACCGGAGCGGGGCCGGCGGCGAGGAGCCCGTGCAGCAGTTGCGCGGGCGGGACGTGCTGATCGTGCACGGGACGAACGACACGCGGTGCGACCCCGAGCTGTCCTTCCGCCTCGCGGAGCGCGCGAAGAAGGTCAACGCCCGCGTGTGCCGCTTCGAGGTGCACACCGACGGGCACGGCCTGCGCGGATACGCCGCCGAGGTCGCCGCGCTGACCGAGGACTTCGCGCTCGGCACGCTCTGCGGCCGCGACCTGTGCCGCCCGTTGACCGACGCCCTGGCCGCGCCGCCGCCACTGGGACTGCGGATGCCCCTGGCGAGCGGTTTCGGCAAGAATCTGCGCTAGCCGCAGCGCCGCTGGACCTGCCACCGCGCCGGTCGCGGCGGCACCGGGCCCGTGTCCCGGGCCAGGGCCCAAGGCCCGGGACACGGGGGCCCGCTCCGGCGCGGCTCCGCGGGGACGGCGGTCCGCCGGGCGACAGCCCGGGCACGAGCGGCGGCCGGAAGCGGATGTCCGGAAGCGCACGCCCGAATCCGGGCGCCCGCCCGCTCGCCGACGGGTGCGGGCGGGCGGGAAGCCAGGCTGCTCAGGCGCGTACCGCCGTGTGCACGGTGGTCGCCGTCAGGAAGAAGACGTCGGGGCGGCGCAGGAGGCCCTCCCCGGAGGCGTCGTCGAGCAGGGCGTCGAGGGTGGCCAGGTCCTCGGCGGAGAGGTCGTCCGCCAGGCTCTCGCGGAGGCGTTCGACGCGGGCGCGCACATGGGCGCGGGCGACGGGGTCCAGCGGAGCCGAGAGATCGGTGAGGAAGGTGCGGCTGCCGGTGGGGGCGAGTCCGGCGGCGACCAGCAGTGCGGGCCAGTCCTCCACGGTAGTGGTGTGGTCGGGCAGTTCGGCACGCATCGCGCTGAACCGGTCCTCCTCGGCGGCGTCCAGGCGCGCCTGCAGGCCGGGGCGCCCGATACCGATGTCGCGGGGCAGGAACCGGGTGGGCAGGCCGCCCTCGCGCACCGCCAGCACGCCGCCGGGGCGCAGCGCCGCGGCGAAGGTCTCCAGCGCGGCGCGCTGGTCCCCCAAGTGGTGGACGACGTTGCTGGTCCAGATGAGTTCGGCGGTTCCCAGGTCCGGAAGTCCGGCGGGGAGTTCGGCGGCGCGGGTGGTGATGCGCGCGGCGAGGCCCTCCCGTTCGGAGCGGGCGCGGGCCCGCTCCAGCAGCGCGGGCGAGCCGTCGACCGCCACGGTCTCGGCACCGGGGAAGGCGTGCGCGAGTGCGACGGTGGTGACCCCGGGGCCGCTGCCCAGGTCGAGGACGCGGGTGACGTCGAGCGGGCCGAGCAGGTCGTGCAGCCAGGCGGCGGCCTCCTCCAGGAACGGCACCTTCAGTTCGGCCTCCCGTTCGAGGTGCACGGCCAGCGCGTCCCAGTCGGGCTCGGTCCCGCTCCCGGTGTGTCCGCCGGTCGCGGAATGGCCGGCGTGCCCGGCGTGTCCGGTGCGCGGGCCGGTGTGCTGAGGGCCGTGCGGATGCGGGGTCATGGGCGCTCCTCGGGGGCGGGGTGTGCGGACCGGTCGGGGACGGGGTGGGGCGACGGGGCACGCAGGAGCTGTCCCCTGCGGCCGAGCAGGAACTTCTTGAAGGCCGCGACCGGCGGCGGGTCGGGGCGCCCCGCGAGCCAGGCGAGCCCGATCTCGCGGACGGCGCGCGGCGCGGTCACCGTCAGCTCGCGCACGCCGGGCCGCGGGAAGACCGGCGGCGGCAGCAGCGCGACGCCGAGTCCGGCGGCCACCAGCCCGCGGATCGTCTCGGCCTCCTCGCCCTCGAAGGCGATCCGCGGTGTGAACCCGGCCTCGGCGCACAGCGTGTCGAGAATGCGCCGCATCCCGTAGCCGGGCTCCAGGGTGACGAAGGACTCCTCGGCCGCCTCGGCGAGCCGCACCCTCCTGCGCGCGGCGAGCCGGTGGTCGTCCGGTACGACCAGCCGCAGCCGCTGCTCGTCCAGCCGCCGGGCCACCAGGTCCGGCGCTTCCGGCATGGGCGAGGTGAGGCACAGGTCGAGTTCTCCGGCGCGGAGCCGCTCGAGCATGGCCTCACCGTAGTTCTGCACCAGCGCGAAGCGGACCCGCGGATGGTCGGCGCGGAAGGCGCGCAGCAGTTCGGGGACCGTCTCCCAGCCGAGGGTGTGCAGGAAGCCGAAGGCGACCTTGCCGGTGGCGGGATCGGCGTCGGACCGCACGTCCTCGGCCGCCTGTTCGACGGCGGCCAGGGCGCGTTCCGCGGAGGCCCAGAAGGTGCGGCCGGCCGGGGTGAGGGAGAGTGCGCGGCCGTGCCGGGCGAACAGGGCGACGCCCAGGTCCTCCTCCAGCCGGGCCAGGGCGCGGCTGAGGGAGGACTGCGGGATGCCCAGCTCCTGCGCGGCCCGGGTGACGTGTTCATGTCGGGCTACGGCGGCGAACTGCGCCAACCGCGGGGTGAGGGAGAGCGCCGAGGGCGGGGCGGCCTGGCGCGGCGCCGTGGCCGAGGGGTCTTTCTTGTTGCGCGACAGTGACACAGGACGCTCCCGCTGGCAGCTAGCTGCGATGATGCGTGTGGGGATTGATTGTCGCACTTTCATGCATTGGACGGATGAAAGGCCGGGTCGTACGTTCGGGGCATGCCTGCTCTCGATACCGAGGCGTCCTCCGGCCCGGTGGACGCCTCCTCCGTCGGCCCCGCCTCATCTGTCACGGACGCCTCCCCCGCCATTGCCGTCGCCGCTCCAGCTGCTCCCGATGCTTCAGCCGCTCCCGATGCCGCTCCCCCCGAGCACTCCGACGCGTCCAAGCTGAGCCCCGGCGACCCCGGGCACGGGCGGATGCGGCTGGCGCTCTTCGCCGCCGGACTGTCCACCTTCGCGCTGCTCTACTCCACCCAGGCGCTCCTCCCCGAGATCTCGCAGGCGCTGCACGCCGCCCCCGAGCAGGCGAGCTGGACCGTCTCCGGGGCGACCGTCGGGCTCGCCGTCGCGGTGCTGCCGCTGGCGGCGCTCTCCGAGCGGTTCGGACGCCGCCGGATGCTGACCGTCTCCCTGGCGGTGGCGGTCGCCCTCGCCCTGGTCATCCCCTTCGCGCCCAGCCTGCCGGTGCTGATCGCGCTGCGGACGCTCCAGGGCGCAGCCGTCGCCGGGGTGCCCGCCTCGGCCATGGCGTTCCTGTCCGACGAGGTGCGGGCGCGGCACCTGGTGGGCGCCGTCGGGCTGTTCGTCGCGGGCAACAGCGTCGGGGGGATGAGCGGGCGGATCCTCACCGGATGGGTCACCGAGGCGTGGGGCTGGCGCGCCGGGCTGGGCGCCGTCGCCGTCACCTCGCTGCTGTGCGCGGTCGCCTTCCGGCTCCTCGTCCCGCCCGCCCGGCACTTCACCCCCGCTCCGCTGCACCCGCGCCGGATCGCCGCGACCGTGCGCACGCACCTGGGCAACCCGCTGCTGCTGCGGCTGTACGCGATCGGACTGCTGTTCATGGTGGTCTTCGGCGCGGTCTACACCGTCATCGGCTACCGGCTGGTGGCCGAACCGTTCGGGCTCTCGCAGGGCCTGGTCGGCTCCGTCTTCGCCATCTACCTGGTGGGCACGGCCGCCTCCGCCACCGCCGGGCGGCTCAACGCGCGGCTGGGCCGGCGCGGCACCCTCTACCTGGGCATCGGCACCGCGTCCGCGGGGCTGCTGATCAGCCTCGCGGACAGCGTCGCGGCCGTCGTGGCAGGGCTCGTGCTGATCACCGCCGGGTTCTTCGCCGGGCACGCGGTGGCCTCCGGCTCGGTCAGCCGCACCGCGGCACACGGAGCCGCCCAGGCGTCCGCGCTGTACCAGATGAGCTACTACGTGGGCAGTTCCCTGGGCGGCGTGCTGGGCGCTGTCGCGTTCGCCGCGGCCGGCTGGGCCGCCACGGTCGCGCTGGCGCTGGGCGCCATGGTGCTCGCGGCCGGCATCACCCTGTACGCGAGCCGCCGCGCGGCGGTTCCGGCCCGCGCCTGATCCCATTCCGCCGCGCGCCGTACCGGTTCCGGGCGGCGCACGGCGGAGAACGGGTACGGCGCGCGGCGGGGAACAGCCCGGCGCACAGCGGAGCACGGGCGCTGTGCGCGCCGGAGGGCTCCGCGAGTCGCCGAAGTGCGCCGGAGGAACGTCACCCGAACGGCCCTGCCCGGCGACCGCCGCACCATGTTCGAAACACCTGTCTCCGAAAGGTGCCCTCTCCCCCGTCCGTCTCGTTGTGCTCCCAGACGTGAGGCTGCGATCGGGAGTTGGTACGGATGGCCAGGTTCGACATCGGTGAGGGTCTGCCGTTGACGGCGGCGCAGTCGGGGATGTGGTTCACCCAGCAGCTCGCGCCGGACAGCCCCTGCCTCCGGCCCGCCGAGGTGATCGAGATCCGGGGCGCCGTCGACGAGGAACTGCTGGAGCGTGCCCTGCGCCGCACCGTCGCGGAGACGGAGGCGCTGCGCGTCCGGTTCGTCCCCGAGGGCCCCGAAGGGGACGGCGGTGTCCGGCAGCTCGTCGAGCCCTGCGCGGACTGGCCGCTGCACCGCCTCGATCTGCGGCACGAGGCCGACCCCTGGGCCACGGCACACTCCTGGATGCGGGCGGACCTGGAGTCGCCGCTGGACATGCGCGGCGCCGGACTGTTCTCGTTCGGACTGCTGCGCACCGGCGACGCCCGCTACCTCCTCTACATCAGCAGCCACCACATCCTGATGGACGGCTACGCCACCAGCCTGTTCCTGCCGCGCGTCGCCGAGGTCTACACCGCGCTGGAGGCCGGTGCCCCCGTACCGCCCACCCGGCTGGCGCCGCTGCGGCAGGCGCTGGAGGAAGAAGCCGCCTACACGGGCTCCGAGCGGATGCGGCGGGACCGCGACTACTGGTCCGGCGAACTGGAGCGGTGCGCCGCGGTCACCCACCAGGCGCCGGGCCGGCTGCCCAGGCCGGCGCCCTCCTTCGTACGGGAGACCGGCCATCTGGACCCGGAGACGGCCGGAAAGCTGCGCACGCTGGCCCGCAGCGCCCGCACCGGGCTCGCGACCGTGGCCATGGCGGCGCTGGCCCTCTACGTCCAGCGGCTCGCTGACGACCAGCGGGAGGACGCGGTCGTGGACGTGACCGTCGCGGCGCGCGGCCCGGCCAGCCGCGACGTCCCCTGCATGGTCGCCAACGTGCTGCCGCTGCGCGTCCCGCAGCCGTCCAGCGGAACCGTCGGCGAACTGCTGCGCAAGACCGCCGCACAGGCCAAGACGCTGCTGCGGCACCAGCGCTACTCGTACGTCCACCTGGTACGCGGCCCGCACGCGCGGCGGCCGACGGCCGGAAGGATGGAGGACTGGGGCATCAACGTCATGCTGCACGACCCGCAGATCAGCTTCGGCCGCCACCCCGCCACGCTGCACAACCTCTCCAACGGCCCGGTCACCGGCATGGCCGTCAACGTCTACGACCGCCCCTCGGACGGCTCCCTGCGCATCGACTTCCAGTCCGATCCGGAGATCTACCCGGCCGAGCGGATCGCCGCACACCACCGCCGCTTCCTCGCGCTGCTGCACACCCTCACCGACGCCACCGAGGCGACACCGCTGGCCGACATCGAACTGCTGACGCCGCAGGAGCGGACGCGCGTCCTGGAGTGGGGCCGCGGGCCCGAGGCCGATTTCGGCCAAGAGCTGCTGCACACCGCTTTCGAGGAGCGGGTGCGCGAGGAACCCGCGGCGACCGCGCTGGTGTGCGGCACGGGCAGCGGCGCCGTCGCCCTCTCCCGCGCCGAACTCAACGCGCGCGCCAACCGGCTCGCCCACCTGCTGCTCGCCCGCGGCGCGGGCCCCGGCAGCACCGTCGCGCTCGTACTGCCCCGCACCGCCGACTACGCCGTCGCGCTGCTGGCCGTCCTCAAGTCCGGTTCCGCCTGCCTGACGCTGGACGCCGACCACCCGGTGGCCCGCGCCCGGCAGATGCTCGCCGACACCGCACCCGTGTGCGTGCTGACGGCCGGGGAACCACCCTGCGCCGACTCCCGTCCGCCGCACACGCTCCTCGACCTCGGCGCGGCGGCGACCGCACAAGCGCTGGAGCAGCAGCCGGCCACCGACCCCGGCGACCGCGACCGGCCCCGCGCGCTGCGGCCGGACGACGTGGCCTACCTCGCCTTCACCTCCGGCACGACGGGCCGCCCCAAGGGCGTCCAGGTCGAACACCGGCAACTGGCCAACCTGTACCACGACCACCGCACCGCGCTCCTGCCCCCCGCGGCGCCCACGCCCGCTTCCTCGTCCGCATCCGCATCCTCACTCGCGCCCTCGTCCCCGCCCTCGTCCGCGCCCGGACCCGGGCGCCGGCTGCGGGCCGCGCAGACCGCCTCGTTCTGCTTCGACGCCTCCTGGGAGGGGTGGCTGTGCCTGGCCGCCGGATACCGGCTCCACCTGATCGAGGACGCCGTACGCCACGACCCGGCCGCGCTCGCCGAGCAGATCCGGGAAGAGCGCATCGACCTGCTCGCCCTCACCCCCACCCATGTGCGCGCGCTGCTCGCCGCCGGGCTCCTGGACTCCGCCGGGCACCGGCCGACGGCGCTGATCGTCGGCGGTGAGGCGCTGGACCCCACGCTGTGGCAGCGGCTGCGCACGCTCCCGGACACGTCCGTGTACAACTGCTACGGCCCGGCCGAGTGCACGGTCGACGCCGTCTGGTGCCGCCTGGACGAGCAGGGCCCGCACCCGGTCATCGGGCGCCCAGGCCACAACGTCCGCGCCTACGTCCTCGACCGGCACGGACACCTCGCCCCACCCGGCGTCGTCGGCGAACTCCACCTCGGCGGCGCCCAGGTCTCCCGCGGCTACCTGGACGCGTCCGGGCCGACGGCGGAGCGGTTCGGTCCGGACCCACACGGCCCGGCGGGCGCCCGCCGGTACCGCACCGGAGACCTCGCGCGCTGGACGGAGGACGGCGTACTGGAGTACCTCGGCCGCTCCGACACCCAACTGAAGGTGCACGGCGTACGCATCGAACCCCAGGAGGTCGAGACGGTACTGGCCCGGCACCCGCACATCGCCCACGTCGCCGTCGCCGCACAGCCGGCCGCCGAGGGCACGGCGACCGGCACCGTGCGGCTGGCCGCACATGTGGTGCCCGCACCACGGACGGGTCAGCAGCACCCGGATCAGGCCCCGGTCTCGGACTCGGACCCGGCATGCGGCTCGGCCCCGGACCGGGCCCCGGCCCTCGATCCGGTCGAGTTGCGCGCCTGGGCCGCCGCCCGGCTGCCGTCCGCCATGGTGCCCGCCACTTTCTACACCCATGAGGCGCTGCCCATGACCCCGCAGGGCAAGCTGGACCGCGCCGCACTGCACACCGCCGCGGCCCCGCTCCTCCCCGCCACCCGCGCACCCCGCGAGCGGCAGGCCACCGACCGGGAGCGAGCCCTGTGCGCCCTGTTCGCCGAGGTCCTCGAACTGCCCCCGCGGAGCCCCGCGGACCTGCCCCGAGTCGGCCCCGACGACGACTTCTTCGCCCTGGGCGGCCACTCCCTCTCCGGCACCCGGCTGCTGGGCCGCGTCCAGGCCGAACTGGGCGCGGAACTCTCCCTCGGCACCCTCTACGAGTCGCCCACCCCGGCCCAACTGGCCAAACGCCTGGACGCCTCCGCCCACCCGCACCCGTCCGGGGAGGGGGCCGACAGCGCCGACAGCGCCCCGGACGCCTACGAGATGCTGCTGCCGCTGCGCACCCACGGCACGGAGGCGCCGCTGTTCTGCGTCCACCCGGCGGGCGGACTGGGCTGGTGCTACGCCACACTGCCCCCGCACCTGCCGCCGTCCGTCCCCGTCTACGCGTTGCAGGCGCAGGGCCTGCGCGCCGGGGACGCGTCCGCCGCCACCTTCCCCGACCTGATCTCCGCCTACACCGCCCGCGTCCGCTCCGTCCAAGCCAACGGCCCCTACCGGCTGCTGGGCTGGTCACTGGGCGGCGCACTGGCACACGCCGTCGCCGCCCGACTCCAGGACGAGGGCGAACACGTCGACGTCCTCGCCCTGCTGGACGCGGCACCGCTCGACCGCACCCCGCGCCTGGACCCGGACGCCGGACCAGCCGTGGTGCGGCGCCTGATCACCGAGGCCATGGGCCACGACCTGCCCGACGACACCCGGCTGACGGCCGTCACCCGCATGCTGGCGCACTACGCCTCGCTCCGCCCGACCTGGACCCCGGCCGTCCACCGGGGCGACGCCCACTACTTCCGCGCCACCGGCACCGCCCCGGACCTGGCACCCGCACCCGATGCCTGGCACCCCCACCTGACCGGCACCCTCACCGTCCACGACCTCCCCTGCACCCACAGCGCCATGGGCCAACCGGAAGCCATGGCCGAGGTGGGCCGCCTGCTGAGCCCCCTGCTGGCCCCGGCGGAATAACAGCCCCCGGGCACGCGGAGAATCCCCGCACCGCCTGCAACCGGGCGCGCCGGTCAGGCGAACCCGGGGGCGTCCACCTCGGCCCAGACGGTCTTGCCCGGACCCAGCCGCGCGCTCACGTCCCACCGGGAGGCCAGCGAGTCGACGAGCAGCAGGCCGCGCCCCCAGTCCTGGTGCGTGGAGGGGGCCAGCCGTACGGGAAGCCCGGGGTAGGTGTCGGAGACCTCGGCCCGCACCCGCCCGCTCTCCCGGTCGCGGAGGAGCCGCAGTTCGAAGTCACGGCCCGGAACGCGGCCGTGCAGCACCGCATTGGAGCTGAGCTCCGCGACGATCAGCGTCACCGCCTCGGATAGCGAGGCGCCGTACGGCACACCCCACACATCCAGCTGGTACGCGGCCAGTCGGCGGGCGAGCCGCGCGCCGCGTCGGGTCGCGGAGAACCGCTGTACGAACACATCCGTGGTGAGGGGCACTTCGGCCCGGGGAGCGTGCATGATCCCCAGCGTTCCGGGACGCCCTGGTCACTGACAGATACGGCACCGGTACAGATCCCGCTGTACTGGTTCACACACTGGACTGGGCCCGCCACCGTCCGTGACCCTGAACAGGTTGAGCGGGGAAGGCACACGGCACGGAAGGCACGCGACGATGACGTCGGACCAGGACGCGACCGCACCCAGCGAACCCGAAGTCTCGGACGGACTCAAGACCTTCGGCTCGGTACTGAAGGCCCTGCGCGACGAGGCGGGCCTCACCCAGGAGGAGTTCGCCCCACGCATCCGCTACTCGACCCACTACGTCGCCAAGATCGAACAGGGCAAGCGGTTCCCTCCGGGAGACCTGCCCCAGCGGTCCGAACCGGTACTGGGCGCCCTCGCGGCCAAGGTCCTCAAAGCCGCCGCCAAGAGCCTGCGGCGCAAGGCCGGACTGGCCTCCTGGTTCCAGCAGTGGGCGGGCATCGAAGAGGAAGCGATCACCCTGTACGCCTACGAGTGCCGGGCGATCCCGGGGCTGTTGCAGCCGGAGGCGTACATCAGGGGCCTGTCCGAACGCAGGCTGCCGCCCCTCACCCCGGAGCAGATCGACTGGCAGGTGGCTGCCCGGCTGGAACGCCAGAACCTTCTGGTCGAGCGCCCCAACACCGCCTTCAGCTTCATCATCGAGCAGTACCTTCTCGAACGCGATCTGGGCGGCCCCGAGGTGACCCGCGCGGTGATCGACCACCTGCTGGAGATGGGACGCCGGATCAATGTAGAGATCCAGCTCATGCCGGTTCACCAGCCGGAGCACGCGGGGGCAGGTGGTCAGATGTACCTGGCAGAAACGCAGGCCAACGAGTGGATCGGATACATCGAAGGCCACGGCACCAGCACCCTTATCACTGACCCGAAAGCAGTCAGTACCATGCTCCAGCGCTATGGCAAGATGCGTTCACAGGCTCTCAGCCACGAAGCCTCGGTGAGCCTGCTGAAGCAGATGCGAGGAGCGCTATGAGCACCGAACTGGACTGGCACAAGAGCAGCTACAGCGACGACAGCGGCGGCAACTGCGTCGAGGTCGCTGTCGGGTCGGAGACGGTCCACGTCCGCGACTCGAAGGACACCGGGATCCGCCCCCTCGCCGTCTCGCCCAGCGCATGGGCAGCCTTCACCGCGCAGACGGCGACCACCACCCTGTGAGCTGACCACTCAGCCGTCGGCGGGGCGGAGCACCACCCGTCCGCCCCGCCACCCAGCGGTTACTCGTCGCCCGGTACCAGTTCGTCCTGCTCGGCGACGGCCTTCTTGCCCGGTTGAGCGGCCGAACAGCGCCTTCGGCTTCGTTGTCGACCAATGCCTTCTGGACCAATGCTTGGGCGGCACGGATGCCACCCGCAGCCCCTCGATCGCATCCTGGAGATGGGAAGCCGGACGAACGCGGAGATGAGGAGCGCTATGAGCACGGCCGATGACCTGTCCTGGTTCAAGAGCAGCTACAGCGACGACAGCGGCGGCAACTGCGTCGAGGTCGCTGTCGAGTCGGAGACGGTCCACGTCCGCGACTCGAAGGACACCGGGATCCGCCCCCTCGCCGTCTCGCCCACCGCATGGGCAGCCTTCACCGCACAGACGGCAACCACCGCCCTGTGAGCTGACCACTCAGCCACCGGCGGGGCGGAGCACCACCCGTCCGCCCCGCCACCGAGCGGCCACTCGCAGCCGGTACCAGTTCGCCCTGCTCGCCGGGGTCTTCATGCTCGGCTGAGCGGCCCGCCGCCCGCGCCCTTTCTTGGACCGGCCGCAACGCCATCAACTGGACTTCTGCGCACCCGTGCTGACGCAGCAACGCTTGAGGACAGCTCACTGCCGGACAGTTCATCCTGCCTCCGCACCGCCGGCACCGCCCGGGAACTGGCACCCGCCCCCGACGCCTGGCCCCCCATCTGACCGGCACCCTCACCGTCCACGACCTCCCCTGCATCCACGGCACCATGGGCCAACCGGAAGCCAGCCCAAGCAGGCAAGCTGCTGACCCCGCCGGAGTAGCGGCCCCCGCGCCCGCGGTGAATCGCCACCCCGCCTGCAGCACGGATGTGCGAACATATCTCCCGGTGTCCGTACGGTGACGCTGCGGAGGGGGAGAATCCGCAGCAGCGCGGCGAGGGCGGTCAGGGTCCCTCGCCCTCTTGTCTCCGCCCGGCTCCTCGTGCCGGAGACGGCCGAGCGGGGGAGCAGCGTCTCGGAGACGGCCGAACTCGCGGGCGGCGGGGGAAGGAAACGGGTATGTCGGGGGACGGCAAGCCGCAACACGGGCCGGGCGGCCCGAAACCGGGTGACGGCTACGCACTGGAGATCTCCTCGGTCCGCAAGGTCATGGAGCCGCTGCAGGAGTCCGTCCTCGCCGCCCACCGGATCAAGGACGACTGGAAGCCGATGGCTGCCGACATCCACCTCGCGGCCACCATCGAGATCGAGAAGCCCGCCAAGGAAGTGCTCTCCGAGTGGGGCTTCGGCATGGGCCGTCTCGCCGAGCACACGGAAGACATCCTCAAGACGCTGCAACAGGTCATCTCCGCCTACATCATGGCCGACCTGCTGCGAGTGAAGGACTTCTCCCCGACGGAAGACAACATGGCGAAACTTCCGACGGGCGACCACGGACTGCGGGCGTGGAATAACAAGGACCGGGGTGATTTCGACCCGGCACCGAAGAGCCTCCAGGAGCAGTGGGAGGACGAGCCGCAGATGCCCTCGAAGCCCCGGGTCAAGGACGGCGAAGGTACCGGGAAGGGGTGGCTCGTCGACGGCGGGGGCCCCAAGGAGGAGGGGAAACCCAAGATCGCATGACCTCGAAGGACGCGACAGAGGGCAGTTCACCGGGCAGCCCCACCGAGCGCATACCGCCGCACGCCAAGCCCGACGACGTCATACCCGGCGATCCGGACAAGGTCGATGATCTGGTCGTCAAGCTGCGTGCCTACGCGGGTGCGTTCAAGGACGGCAACGACAAACTGGCAGTCCTCTCCCGGATGGCATGGACCGGCGCGGCCTCCGAGAGTTTCACCGACGCCATCGAGGTCCTGCCGAAGGAACTGAAAAGGGCGCGCAAGCACTTCCTCTCGGCTGCTCACGCCCTCGATGCCTACGCGGACAAACTCCGCTCCGTCCATAAGCGGGTCAAGCCGATCATCACGGACGCGGACGCTGCTCGGGCGGCCTCGAAGAAGTACGTCACGCAGTCCCACGAGTACGACGCAGCCGTGGCCCGCAAGGATGAGGATGAGGACCTGCCGGACAAGCCACCGGACGAAGACCCCGGCGTCTCCGCGCTCAGTGACTGCTACCGCCGTCTGGACATCCTGGAGAAGGAGCTTCAGGGCGTCGTCGACGTCTCGAAGCGAAAGCTGGAGCAGGCAGCGGAGAAGGCCCCTGACCCGCCCAAGGGGATGGCAGGCGTCCACGAACGGGGCCAGGACTTCCTCAGCGGTGCGGCCGAGAGCATCCGCGGCATGTACAAGCAGGGCGAGTACCTCATCGAGGACGGCTACGGCGGCGCGTCCATGCAGCTCGCCGGCATGGCGGACGGCACGGTCTATGCGGCGCAGCATCCCAAGGAGTTCGCCAAGGCGGTCGTCAACTGGGAGGAGTGGCAGCGCAACCCCTCCCGCGCGGCGGGACAGCTCACCCCGGACCTGCTGATGGCACTGGCGACGGGTGGGGTCGGCAGTGCCCTGCGCAAGGGAGGTTCCGCAGCCAAAGATGCCGCGAAACGGCTGGCCAGCCGGGAGCGGGCGCTGCGGCGGGACGGCAGTGCGCGGGACCGGGCGGACGGGCCGGACCAGAGCGACGTGGGCAACGGCGAGCGGACCGGCGAGAGCGATCCGGTCGATGTGGTGAGCGGTGAGATGTTCACCTCCACGACGGATGTTGCTCTGCCCGGGGATCTGCCGGTGTTGTTGGAGCGGCATTATGTGTCGGGGCATCCGTGCGGGGGCTGGTTCGGGCCGACGTGGGCGGGGAGGCTGGATCAGCGGGTGGAGCTGGATGAGCGGGGGATCGTCTTCGTCGCGGACGACGGAATGGTGCTGAGTTATCCGGTGCCCGAGGCGGACGTGCCGGCGCTGCCGGTCAGCGGGCCCCGGTGGCCGCTGTGCTGGGACGGCAAACCGGACGGCACGATGACGATCACCGCACCGGAGCGCAACCGCACCCTGCACTTCGCCCCGCTGCCGGCCGGAGGACGCGAACTGGCACTGCGGACGATCAGCGACCGGGCCGGCAACCGCATCGACATCACCTACGACCAGACCGGCGCACCGCAGCGGGTGACCCACTCGGGCGGCTACCGGATCGCGGTGGACACCGATGCGGACCTGATGCGGATCACCGCGCTGCGCATGCTGCACGGCCCGGACCAGGAGCGCAGCACCCTCCTGGTCTCCTACCGCTACGACCCGGCCGGGAACCTCGCCGAGATCCTCAACTCCACCGGCCAACCGCTGCGCTACCGCTACGACGAGGCCCACCGCATCACCTCGTGGACGGACCGCAACGGCACCGCCTTCGGCTACGTCTACGACCACCGCGGCCGCGTCCTGCGCACCATCGGACCCGACGGCACCTTCTCGGGCCGCTTCCACTACGACCAGGCGGCCCGCACCACCCGCTACACCGACTCCCAGGGCCACCAGTCCCTCTACGTCCACAACGAGGCCCACCGCATCGTCGCCGAGACCGACACTCTCGGCCACACCACCCGCACCGAATGGGACGCGGCCAACCGCCACCCGGTGGCCGTCACCGACCCACTGGGCCGCACCACCCGCTACACCTACGACGAGGCGGGCAACCTCACCCGCATCCAGCGCCCCGACGGCAGCACCACCACCGCCCTCTACGACGACGACTGCCTCCCGCTGGAGATCCGCGACCCCAACGGCGGCCTGTGGCGGCACGCCTACGACGACCAGGGCAACCGCACCTCCACCACCGACCCGGCCGGCACCACCACCCGCTACACCTACAACCAGACCGGACACCTCACCTCCGTCACCGACCCCCTCGGCCACACCACCACCGTCACCCCCAACCCGGCCGGCCTCCCCACCGCCCTGACCGACCCCCTCGGCAACACCACCCACATCCGCCGCGGCCCCCACGGCCGCATCACCGCCCTCACCGACCCACTGGGCCACACCACCCGACACGGCTGGACCATCGAAGGCAAACCCGCCTGGCGGCAGGACCCGGACGGCAATATCGAGAAGTGGGACTGGGACGGGGAAGGGAATCTCGTCTCCCACACCGACGCCGCAGGCCACACCACGGAGTACACCCACACCCACTTCGACCTCCCCGCCACCCGCACCGACCCGGACGGCGCGAAGTACGCCTTCGCCTACGACACCGAACTGCGCCTGGTGCAGGTCACCAACCCGCAGGGCAGGACGTGGCGCTACGAGTACGACCCAGTGGGCCGCCTCGTCGCGGAGACCGACTTCAACGGGGCGACACAGACGTACGAACTGGACGCGGCAGGCGACCTCGTCGCGCAGACGAACGCGATGGGCGAGCGGCTGGCCTATGTTCGGGACCAGCTCGGACGCCCCGTCGAACAGGCCGACGAGACGACCGGCGAGGTGACGGCGTACGCGTACGACACGGCAGGTGCCCTCGTTCGTACGGCGAACGCGGCAGCGGAGGTGACGCTGGAGCGGGACGCACTCGGCCGCGTCCTGTCGGAGACCGTCAACGGCCGCACGGTCTCGTACGCGTACGACGCGGCAGGCCGCCGCACCCGTCGCACGACGCCGGCCGGGCACACTTCCACCTGGACGTACGACGCGGCGGACCGACCGCTGTGCCTCACGACCGATGGTGGCTCACTGTCCTTCACCCACGACGCGGCCGGCCGCGAAACACACCGCCAATTGACGGACACCGTGGCACTGTCCCAGTGCTGGGACGCGACCGGCGCCCTCACTCGCCAAACGGTGGAGGCGGCACACGGAGAACTCCTCCAGCACCGCGCCTACGCCTACCGCCCCGACGGCTACGTCACCGAGATCCGCGAACTGACGTCCGGCACCCGTCGCTTCGACCTCGACAAGATGGGCCGCGTAACGGGTGTCCAAGCCCACGGCTGGACAGAGAAGTACGCCTACGACACGGCAGGCAACCAGTCCCACGCGGAGGCCCCCGCCCACCCCTCCTCAGGCGAACGCAGCCACGACGGCACGCTCATCCGCCGAGCCGGCCGCACCACCTACGACCACGACGCCGTGGGCCGTCTCATCCGCAAGACCCGCAAGCTCCTCAACGGCCAGACCCGCACCTGGACCTACACCTGGAACGCCGAGAAGCACCTCATATCGGCGACCAATCCCAGCGGGGAGGAGTGGCACTACTCCTACGACCCGCTGGGCCGCCGCCTCACCAAAACCGGACCCGAAGAACGCTCCACCACCTTCACCTGGGACGGCACCCGGGTGGCGGAGCAGACAACCGAGGACGGCGCGACCACGACCTGGGACTACGAACCGGGCACCCACCGCCCCCTGGCCCAGACCACCCGCGACCCCCTCGTGCAGGACCCCACATTCCATGCGATCGTCACGGACGTGGTGGGCACGCCGACCGAACTCCTCACCCCCGAGGGCAGCCTGGCATGGCAGTCCCGCACCACCCTCTGGGGCACCGCTCTGCCCACCCCATCGGGAGCCGCGAACTGCCCCCTACGCTTCCCCGGCCAATACGCCGACCCCGAAACCGGCCTCAACTACAACTACTTCCGCTACTACGACCCCGAAACGGCACGGTACCTCACACCCGACCCACTGCAGCTTGCACCGGGCCCCAATCCAGCGGCATACGTCCACAATCCTTGCACCTGGACGGATCCGCTCGGACTGGCACCCAAATGCTTGAATCAGACGGGCAAGAAGGGCAAGGATGCGAACGAGAATTTCGTATCCGGTTCAGGCGACGGTAAACGGCTCGCAGAGCGCCTACGGAGAGAGTCTGCGGATTCCATCTTCAACGAGAGCGGATGGCTTACCCCTAAGGCCATTGCAGAATCCCGCCGAATCATCCCGGGTGACGATATCGAGAACAAGCACCTTCGCAAGCTCTTGACTTCAGACGGAAGCAATCTCAGCGACTGGGGAAAGTATGCGACAAGAGTGCACCAGTCACCCTACGGGGATTTCCAAGTCCACTATTATTATAATCCGGAGACAGGGAGATTGCTGAATCATGACTACAAAGTCGTCATGAATAGGAGGCAGTAAAACAAGATGCTCGCCCGCTTCTCGAACCCACAGACAAAAAACCCCAAGATCACACAAGGAACCGACACCCTCAAAGAAGGTAGGGAATACACAGTTCTGGAAGTGTTCGTCCCTCACGGCAAGGATCCGCTATTTCGAGTTGAATTCTCCGAAAGTGAGGATCCAGCACTCTTCGACAGCAGGGCCTTCAAAGTGACATCTTCCCATCTTCCGACAACATGGCGCTATTTTCATTTCGACACCGGATCGTTCGCCTTGCGTCCGGAGCCGTGGAGTATTCCAGGGTTCTGGGAGGCGTATTATGACCGATCCCCCTGGGCTGTCGAGGTGTATGAAGCCGAGAAGCGGAAGATCCTTGCGTCATCCCACCGAGACTGAACTCGTGAGGCCGCAAGAGTTGACGGTCATCGTCTGTGCAGCCCCTGAGTATGGAGGCCGGGATTGCGGAGACCGAGAATCCGAGGCTCCGAGCAGCACCTGATTGCAGGTCAGCATCGCCGCACGACGCTGCCTCTCCCAGACGGCGGGTCAGCATCGCCCGATACACGGGGTCAACGGGTCAGGGCGAAGCCGGCCAAGAGGACGGTGACGACCGAGGCGGCGAGGAAGAGCTGGTGGCGGGGTGGGGCCTTGAGGTGGTGGGTGGGTTCGCCTCGGCGCCAGCGGTCGAGGATCTCCCGGAACAGTGTGCGCTGCGGCAGCAGGCCGACGGTCAGGCCGATGTGGGCGCAGGCGTACATGACGAGGGCCCCGCTCAGGCCGATGTCGTTCCAACGGCAGACCGCGACCAGGAGCGCGCCGCCCACGGTCATGACCACCGGATAGGCGATGCGGAACTTCCGCAGCGGGATCCAGCTTCCCAGCAGGTAACTCGACAGGGCGAGGGATGCCGCGGCCAGCAGCCAGAGCCATTCGACCGGTATGGACGTGAGCATGGGGCCGCCCTTCTGCTGCCGCTGCGCGGCACAGCGGGGAATCGGACCCGGGCGGCGGGCTCGGGAACCGGTTCCCCGACTGATCGACTCGGTGCTGGCGAATCTAGCCGACGCGGCCCAGGATCAGCGGCGTCGGCTCGTGGGAGGTGCCGGGCGCCGCGATGTCCCAGGCGCCTTCGAGGGCGGCCTCCGCGTAGCCGAAGGCGTCCGGGGTGTCGGTGTGCAGGGTCAGCAGCGGCGCTCCGGCGGTGACGGTGTCACCGGGTCGGGCGTGGAGTTCGATGCCGGCCCCGGCCTGGACGGGGTCCTCCTTGCGGGCGCGGCCCGCGCCCAGGCGCCAGGCGGAGAGGCCGACGGCGTAGGCGTCCAGCCGGGTCAGCACTCCGGAGGCGGGGGCGGTGACGACGTGCTGCTCCCGCGCGCGCGGGAGTTCCGCGTCGGGGTCACCGCCCTGGGCGGCGATCATGCGGCGCCAGACGTCCATCGCGGAGCCGTCGGCGAGTGCGGTGGCCGGGTCAGCGTCGGGCAGTCCCGCCGCGTCGAGCATCTCGCGGGCCAGCGCGACGGTGAGTTCGACGACGTCGGCCGGGCCGCCGCCGGCCAGGACCTCGACGGACTCGCGGACCTCCAGCGCGTTCCCCGCGGTCAGGCCGAGCGGGGTGTTCATGTCGGTGAGCAGTGCGACGGTCCGCACGCCGTGGTCGGTGCCCAGTTCCACCATGGCGGTGGCCAACTCGCGGGCGTCCTCGACGTTCTTCATGAAGGCACCGGAACCGGCCTTGACGTCCAGCACCAGCGCGCCGGTGCCCTCGGCGATCTTCTTGGACATGATGGACGACGCGATCAGCGGGAGGGACTCGACGGTCGCCGTCACGTCGCGCAGGGCGTAGAGGCGCTTGTCCGCGGGCGCGAGTCCGTCGCCCGCGGCGCAGATGACGGAGCCGACCTCGTCCAGTACCCGCATCATCTCGGGGTTGGTCAGCGACGCACGCCAGCCGGGGATGGACTCCAGCTTGTCCAGGGTGCCGCCGGTGTGGCCGAGGCCGCGGCCCGAGAGCTGCGGGACGGCCGCGCCGCAGGCCGCCACCAGGGGCGCGAGCGGCAGGGTGATCTTGTCGCCCACGCCGCCGGTGGAGTGCTTGTCGGCGGTGGGGCGGGTCAGCGCGGCGAAGTCCATCCGCTCGCCGGAGGCGATCATCGCGGCGGTCCACCGGGAGATCTCGGTGCGGGTCATGCCGTTCAGATACACGGCCATCGCCAGCGCCGACATCTGTTCGTCGGCCACCGCTCCGCGCGTGTAGGCGTCGATGACCCAGTCGATCTGCTCGCCGGTCAGCTCCTGGCGGTCGCGCTTGGCGCGGATGACGGAGATGGCGTCCATGCTGTGGTTCCTCTTTCGTTCCGACGGTCTCGCTCCGACGGCCTCGTTCCGGCGGTTTCGTTCCGACGGCCGTTCCGGCGGCCCGCGCACGGGACCGGCTCAGCGGGCCAGTTGTTCGGGGCCGAATGCGTCGGCGAGCAGTTCCGAGAGGGGGCGGACCCCCGAGGGTGCCTCCACCAGGAGGGTGCCGCCGCCGTGTTCCCACAGCAGTTGGCGGCAGCGGCCGCAGGGGGCGATGACGTTCCCGTCGTCGCCGCCCACGCAGGTGAAGGCGAGGAGTCGGCCGCCGCCGGTGGCGCAGAGGTCGGAGACCAGTCCGCATTCGGCGCACAGTCCGATCCCGTAGGAGGCGTTCTCCACGTTGCAGCCGGTCACGGTGCGGCCGTCGTCCACCAGCGCCGCGGCGCCGACGGGGAAGCCGGAGTAGGGCGCGTAGGCCCGGGCCTTGGCGGCCCGGGCGCGGGCGCGCAGTTCCTGCCAGTCGATGTCGGTGCCGGGTGCGGTCGCGGCGGCCTCGTGCACGGCTATGTTCCCTCGCCTCGTCGGTACGACTTGCCGATCGCGCGTGGCGCACGGAGGCGTTGGGCCGCGAGGGAGAGCACCAGCAGCGTCGTGACGTACGGCGTCATCTCGACGAACTCCAGTGCCACGGTGTCGGTCAGCGCGTACCACAGCACGAGCAGCACGGCGATAACGAGGCTGACGGCGGCCTGGATACGGGCGCCCCGCAGGCCGGTGCGCAGCTTCCAGACGGCGAGTCCCACCAGCAGCACGGCCATCAGGAGCAGCATGGCGTGCACGGTGGTGCCGCCGCCGACGACGCGCAGCGCGTCCATGAAGCCGAACAGTCCGGCGCCCATGGCGACGCCGCCGGGCCGCCAGTTGCCGAAGATCATGGTGGCGAGGCCGATGTAGCCGCGGCCGCCGGTCTGGTTCTCCTGGTAGATGTGCACGCCGACGGCGAGGAAGGCGCCGCCGAGCCCGGCCAGCGCGCCGGAGATGGTGAGCGCCGCGTACTTGTAGAAGTAGACGTTCACGCCCAGCGACTCGGCCGCCACCGGGTTCTCGCCGCAGGAGCGCAGCCGCAGGCCGAAGGAGGAGCGCCACAGGACGAAGAAGCTGCCGACGAACAGCAGCGCGGTGAGCACCGTGAGCCAGGAGACGTCGTCGACCAGGGCGCGCAGGATGCCCGCCAGGTCGGAGACGAGGAACCAGTGGTGCTTCTCGATGCTGCCCAGTCCGTCGGCGAGACCGGGTACGGAGAAGGTGGACATGCTGTCCATGGGCGGCGACTGCTTGTCGTTGCCCCCGGCCTGGGCCGCGGCGCTGCCGGTGGCGCCGAACCACAGCTTGGCCAGGTAGCGCACCAGGCCCAGCGCGAGGATGTTGAGGGCGACACCGGAGACGATGTGGTCGACGCCGAAGGTGACGGTGGCCAGTGCGTGCAGCAGTCCGCCCAGCGCGCCGCCGACGATCCCGGCGAGGACGGCGGCCCACGGGCCGTACTGCCAGCCCATCCACCCGGCCGCGAAGGTGCCGAGCATCATCATGCCCTCGAGGCCGATGTTGATGACGCCGGCGCGTTCGGCCCACAGCCCGCCGAGACCGGCCAGTCCGATGGGGACGGCGGCGCCGAGCGCGGAGGAGAACTGCTGGCTGTTGCTGAGCTGCACGTCGCCGGTGATCACGCGGACGAGCGAGAGCAGCAGCAGCCCGCCGGCGACGAGCAGCAGGACGACCGGGTAGGAGAGCTTGCGCTTGCCGCGCGGGGGTGCGGACGCCGGGGTCTTCTTCGGCGCGGACGTGGTGGTGCTCATGCGGTGGTCCCCGCCTTCTCTGCCTGGGTGCTCTCCGTACTCGGGGCGTTCTGGGCGCTCACCTCGGCGCCGACCGCGCTCTGCTGCCTGCGCAGCACCACGCGCCGGACGATCTCGTAGGCGATCACGACGCACAGCACGATGACGCCCTGCATGACGCCGACGATCTCCTGCTCATAGCCCTCGAACTCCAGTTGGATGCCGGTGCGTTCGAGGAAGCCCCACAGCAGTGCGGCCAGCGCCATGCCGATGGGGTGGTTGCGGCCCAGCAGGGCGATGGCGATGCCGGTGAAGCCGACGCCGGTGGGGAAGTCGGTGCCGTAGCTGAAGGACTTGTTCAGCAGCGTCGGCATACCGACCAGGCCCGCGACCGCGCCGGAGAGCAGCATGCTGGTGACGACCATCCGGCGGACGCTGACCCCGCTGGCGGAGGCCGCCGACTCGCTGCGGCCCACGGCGCGCAGGTCGAAGCCGAAGCGGGTGCGGCCGAGCACGAACCAGTACGCCAGTCCGATGACGGCGGCGATGATCACCGTGCCGTAGATCGGGTCGGGCGAGGTCGGAAGGAGGAAGAACCGACCCGATTCGGGGATGGTCGGGGTGTGGAAGAGGTTGCCGTCCTTCACACCCAGCTTGTTCTCGGAGAGGAAGTAGCCGATCAGCGAACCCGCGATGGAGTTCAGCATGATCGTGGTGATGACCTCGCTGACCCCGCGGGTGGTCTTGAGCACGCCCGCGATGCCCGCCCACAGCGCGCCGACCGCCATCGCGGTGATGATGATCACCGGGATCTGCAGCACACCGGGCAGCGCCAGCGCCCCGCCGACGACCGCGGCGAAGAACGCCGCCACGCGGTACTGCCCGTCCACGCCGATGTTGAACAGGTTCATCCGGAAGCCGATGGCCACGGCGGCCGCCGACAGGTAGTACGGGATCGCCTTGTTGATGATCCAGACCTGGCTGTCGCTCTTGAAGCCGAAGTCGACCATCACATAGAAGGCGTGGAAGGGGTCCTTGCCGGTCGCCATGATGACGGCGGAGGAGAGCGCGAACGCCGCGAGCAGGGCGAGCGCGGGCGCGGCCAGCGCCTGCAGCACGGCCTGGGCGCTGAATTTGTCCTTGAGGCGGCTCACTTGTCGCCTCCCCTCTCCGGGTCGGTCGACGAGTCGGTCTGCGCGGCGTTCCGCGGCGTGTCGGCCGCGGCGTTCCGCGGGGCGTCCGCCGGGGCGCTCCCCGGCGCGTCCGCGGAGTCCGCGCCGTCGGTGTCCCGCGGCGGACGGCCGTCCTCCGGCTCGCCCGCGGTGTCCTCCTGGTGTTCCAGGTGGCCGGTGGCCGCGCCGGTCATCGCCGAGCCCAGCTCCTCCGGGGTGACGGTCGCCGGATCGGCGTCCGCCACCAGGCGGCCCCGGTACATCACCCGCAGGCAGTCCGAGAGGCCGATCAGCTCGTCCAGGTCGGCGGAGATCAGCAGGACGGCGAGGCCCTCGCGGCGGGCCGTGCGTATCTGGTCCCAGATCTGCGCCTGGGCGCCGACGTCCACGCCCCGGGTGGGGTGCGCGGCGATCAGCAGCTTGGGGTCGTGGCTCATCTCGCGGCCGACGATGAACTTCTGCTGGTTGCCGCCCGAGAGGCTGGCGGCGGTCACCTCGATGCCGGGCGTGCGCACGTCGTACTCGCCGACGATCCGCTCGGCGTCGGCCCGCGCCTGGCCCAGGGCCAGCAGTTGGGGCGCGCCGGGGATGCCGAACGCCGGTCCCTTGGAGTTGGGCTTCTCGGTGACGTGCCCGAGGATGCGGTTCTCCCACAGCGGCGCTTCCAGCAGCAGCCCGTGCCGGTGCCGGTCCTCGGGGATGTAGCCGATCCCGCTCTCCCGGCGGTGCCGGGTGGGGGCGTGCGAGATGTCCTGGCCGTCCAGGGTGATCAGCCCGTCGTCCGGGTCGCACATGCCCATGATGGCCTCGACCAGTTCGGCCTGGCCGTTGCCCTCCACGCCGGCGACGCCGAGCACCTCGCCCTTGTGGATGGTGAAGCCGATGCCGTCCAGCACGGTGCGGCGACCACCGTCGGGGTCGGCGGCCGACAGGTGGAGCCCGTCCACGTGCAGCATCGGCGTGTCGGTGACGGTCGACTCGCGGGTCTCGGCCGACGGCAGTTCGCTGCCCACCATCAGCTCCGCGAGCTGCTTGGGCGTCGTCTCCTCCGGCCGCACGGACGCGACCGTCGTCCCGCGCCGGATGACCGTGATCGCGTCGGCCACGGACAGCACCTCGCCCAGCTTGTGCGAGATGAACAGCACGGTCAGGCCCTCGGCCTTGAGCTCGCGCAGGTTGGCGAAGAGCGCGTCGACCTCCTGCGGGACCAGGACCGCGGTCGGCTCGTCGAGGATGAGGATGCGGGCGCCGCGGTAGAGGGCCTTGAGGATCTCCACGCGCTGCCGGTCGGCCACGCCCAGGTCCTCGACGAGGACGTCGGGGCGGATGCCGAGCTGGTAGGCGTCCGACAGCTCCTTGATCTTCTTGCGGGCGCGGGAGCCGATGCCGTACAGCCGCTCGGCGCCCAGCACCGTGTTCTCCAGCACCGTGAGGTTGTCGGCCAGCATGAAGTGCTGGTGCACCATCCCGATCCCGCGGGCGATGGCGTCCGCCGGGCTGTGCAGGGCGACCTCGTCGCCGTCGATGCTGATGGTGCCCTCGTCCGGCCGCTGCATGCCGTAGAGGATCTTCATCAGGGTGGACTTGCCGGCGCCGTTCTCACCCACGAGGGCGTGCACGGTGCCCCGGTCGACCCGGATGTCGATGTCGCGGTTGGCGACCACTCCCGGGAACCGCTTGGTGATGCCGCGCAGTTCGACGGCCGCCGCGGGCTCCTGACCCGCCTCGGACGGCTCGCCGCTGCTGCCGCTGGACTCGCTGGACACTTGACTGACGCGCTCCCTTGCTGGCGCTGGGGCCGGCCGATCCGCGGACCGGCGGCCACCGGCTCCGGGGCGCTGGCGCGCGCCGGGCCGGACGGCATGGTTCCGCCGTGCGGGCACGACGGCTCATGATGCGGGGACGAGTGCCGGGGGGCACTGCCTACGGGGACGAGCGCCGGGGCACTGTCCACGGGGACGAGCACCGGGGGCACCGCGTCCGGAGACGGGTGCCCGGGGCACTGCGGCCGGGACCGCCTCGACGAGGCGGACGGGGGCGGCACCGTACGCGCCGCGGCTGCGCGCCGGGCTGCGTACGGTGCCGCCTCCACCGGGTCACGGGCGGGTCGGAACCTTGACCTCACCGGAGGTGATCTTCTCGGTGGCCTTGTCGATGTCGTCCTTGATGTCGTCGATGAAGCCACCGGAGGTGGCGACCGAGACACCCTTCTCCTTGAGCGAGAAGGTCTGGTTGCCGGTGAGCGGCTTGCCGTCCTTGACGCTCTTGATCAGCTCGAAGACGGCCACGTCGACGTTCTTGACCGAGGAGGTCAGGATCGCGTCCTTGTACTTGCCCAGGCCCTTCTGCCGGTACTGGTCGGAGTCGACCCCGATGGCCCAGGCGCCCTTCTTCTTGCTGATCTCCTCGATGGAGCCGGCGCCGGACTGGCCCGCCGCCGTGTAGATCACGTCGTTGCCGCGGGAGAGCATGCCCTTGGCCATGTTCTTGGCCCGCGCGGGGTCGTTGAAGCCCTTGTCGGACTCCTTGTACAGGTAGTCGACCTCGACCTTGATCTTCGGGTCGGTGTCCTTGACGCCCTTGACGTAGCCCGCCTCGAACTTCTGGATCAGCGCGTTGTCCACGCCGCCGATGAAGGAGACCTTGTCCGTCTTGGTCTTCTTGGCAGCGGCCACGCCGACCAGGTAGGAAGCCTCGTTCTCGGCGAAGGTCATCCCGACGACGTTCTTGGCGTGGGACTGCTCGTCCACCACACCGAAGGTGGTGTCGGGGAAGTCCTTGGCCACCTTGTTGACCGACTTGCCGTAGTTGAAGCCGACGCCGATGACCGGGTTGTAACCCGCCTTCGCGAGCGAGGTGAGCCGCTGCTCGCGGGTCTCCTCCGTCTCGTTGTTGCCGGCGGTCATCTCCTTGGTCTTGACGCCGAGTTCCTTCTCGGCCTTGTCCGTGCCGCGGGCCGCCGCCTCGTTGAACGAGTGGTCGTCCCGACCGCCGACGTCGAAAGCGAGTCCGACGCCCTTGTTCTTCTTGCCACCCGACTCCGTAGAGCTCTCACCGCACGCGGTGGCCGTCAGTGCGAGAGCCGCGGTGGCCGTGACCGCCGCAGCCAGCTTTGTTACCCGAAGCAACAGGGTCCCCTTCGAATCGTGGAGCACCGGTTCCGGCCCCGCAGTTCGGGTTCCGGCCCTTGAGACGGCCACAGATTAACGCGCGTAGATTTCCAGCAGAAGAAGACGGGAACCGCTGTTATCGGATCGTCGCGAACGGCGCCCTGATGTACGCTTTTGACCCTTTTGTGGCGGTGCAGAATTTCCCGTGTCCCGGGGTAAGGGCGAAATGCGCGGCACCGTGCAGGACCACTGCCCGGCGGCACCCCGCGGCCGGCCGCCGCCCTGGGGTACCGCCGGGCAGCGGGTGGTGCGCTCCGCGGGGGCCGGCCGAGCGCAGGAGTGGTGCGGCGGATGGGGTCAGCGGCGCGGGGCCGCACAGCGGCGCGGGTGGCGCGGGGCGGCACAGCGGCGCGGGTGGCGCGGGTCGGCCGAGCGGCAGGGTGGCGCGGTGGCGCCGGAGTCCGTCAGGGCGTTCCGGACCTCGGTTCGCCGGTCCGGGCGGCCGGGTCGCGGCCTCCGGGCGGGCGGGTCGCCGGCTCCGGGCGGACAGGGCTACGAACGGTGCAGCAGCGCGGCGGCGGTGAACAGTTCGACGCCGGTGGTGATAGCGGACTCGTCCGCGTCGAAATCGCCCTGGTGCAGATCACGACTGCGGCGGTCGCCGACGGGCCGCACCCCGAGCCGGGCCATCGCGCCGGGGACGTGCTCCAGGTACCAGGAGAAGTCCTCCCCGCCCAGGCTCTGCTCCGTCGTCTCCACGGACGCCGCGCCCGAGCGGGCCGCCATCGCCTCCCGCAGCAGCGCCGTCGCGGACGGTTCGTTGACCACCGGCGGCACCCCGCGCACATAGGTCAGCTCGCACTTGGCCCGGTGCAGCGTCGCCACCTCGTCGACGGCCTCGTGCACCAGATCCGGAGCCTCCCGCCAGGTCGGCAGATTCAGGCAGCGCAGCGTGCCGGAGAGCTCCGCGCGCTGCGGGATCACGTTCGGCGCGTGCCCGGACTCGATCCGGCCCCAGGTCAGCGACAGGCCGGAGCGCGCGTCCGCCCGCCGGGCCAGCAGCGCCGGCACCTCGGTGGCCAGCTTCGCCGCCGCCGTCACCAGGTCGGTGGTCAGATGCGGCCGCGCGGTGTGGCCGCCGGCGCCGCTGAGCACCACCTCCAGCCGGTCGCAGGCCGAAGTGATCGGCCCGGCACGCAGCCCGATCCGGCCCGCGTCGACCCGCGGGTCGCAGTGCACGGCCAGAATCGAGCCGACGCCGTCCAGCACTCCGCATTCCACCGCATCGGCGGCACCTCCGGGCAGCACCTCCTCGGCCGGCTGGAACAGCAACCGCACCGGACGGGGCAGGGCACCCGCCTTGGCCAGCTCCGCCAGCACCAGGCCGGTGCCGAGCACGACGGTGGTGTGCACGTCGTGCCCGCAGGCGTGGGCCCGGCCGGGCACCGTCGAACGGTAGGGCACCTCCTTGGTGTCCGGGATCGGCAGTGCGTCGATGTCCGCGCGCAGGGCCAGCATGGGCGGGGTCGCGTGCGCGGGACCCGCCGCCTGCGGCACCGCGGCGGCCGCCGGCTCGGCGGCTTCCCGGCCGGCGGCCTGCTGCTCGGCGCCCGGCGCGGGCTCGGGGTGGATGTCGCAGATCAAGCCGGTGCCCATGGCCAGCACCCGGGGGCGCAGCCCGGCGCGCTCCAGCCGGGTCTTGATCGCCGTGGTCGTGCGGAACTCCTGGTTGCCCAGCTCTGGGTGCATATGGAGATCGCGACGGAAGGCGATGAGCTCACGGCGGAGGGGATCGGTCAGCCGGCCGGGCAGCTCGGGAAGTACGCCGGCGGCCCCGCGTGCGTCTACCTCCGGTGCTGCAGGGGACAGGAGTTCGTTCATGGTCCGAAGAGTAGGCCCCTTGACACCGCAACTGACTAGAGATCCAGCAAAGTTCAACCTCTCAGGGGAAGAAAATCTAGGCTGGGCGGCGGTTATGTCCCTATGCGGTTGGGTATACCTGCGAAATTTTCCGGTGTCGCCTCCGCGGTAGGCCGGGAGGGAGAGCAGCGGCACGGGCAGGGGCGCGCGGCGGTGCCACCGTGGCCTGCGCGGCGGTGCCGCCGCACAGCGCAGCGGTGCCGCCGCGGACTCATGCGCTCCGGCCCGGTGGAGTGGGCAGCGCCGAGGGGACCCTGCGCACCCCCCGGGCCGTCCCCGTGACACCCGCGAGAAAGCCCTGGGCACGCGGCGAAGCGGTACGGGTGAGCCAGGCGGGGTCGACGTCGCACACCGCCACGGTCACCGCCGTGCCCGCGAGCGCCAGCGGAAGGGTGTGGACGACAGTGGAGGGGAAACTCAGAATGGTCCTGCCGACAGGACCGCGGCGGGCGACCAGTTCGAGCGGCAGATCCGGGCGGACGATCTCCAACCCGGTGGCGGCCGTCACCTGCTGAAGCTTCTCGCTGCTCTCCCGGCGGTGGGCGAAGTACCGGGTGGCACCGTAGGCACGGGCCAGCGAGGCGACCGCCTCCAGATACCGCTCGGTGTCCACCACACCGGTCTCCACGAGCGAGGTACCCACCAGATCGGCGCCCCGGGTCAGACGCG
This sequence comes from Streptomyces sp. NPDC006925, assembly GCF_042869575.1. Lineage (NCBI taxonomy): Bacteria > Bacillati > Actinomycetota > Actinomycetes > Kitasatosporales > Streptomycetaceae > Streptomyces > Streptomyces sp. NPDC006925. Next base: position 33,848 of record NZ_JBIAGB010000033.1, on the reverse strand, counting down.
GCGGACCGAACCGGGCGCGGGTCCAGGCGAACTCGTTCGCCGTCACGGTCACGTTCTCGGGCGGCTCCACCGGCATCGAGCTGAACACCTCGACCGGGCGGGAACCGTCCCGACGCGGGGTGAGACGGCGCCGCGCCCGGCGCGAGACCGGCGCGAACAGCACTCCGCGCACCCCTCCCCGCACCCCGCGCCGATGCCACCGTACGAAGCGCTCCCCCTGTGCCAGCTGGGAGACGAACTCCATGGTGGCCGTACCGTCGTCCACCACCGTGATCCGCCGCTCGGCGCGCGCGGGTGTCAGAGCCAGCAGCAGCTGCACGTACCGCGAGAAGGGGTCGCCGATCACCAGGGTCCGGGCCCTGCGCGCCCTGCGGGCCAGCGCGAGCAGGCTGCTGAGCGCGCCGCCCACGCCGTCCCTGGCCTCCTGCCAGCTCACCGTGACCCCCTCGTCGCGGGCCAGCTCGGCCATCCGGCGCAACTGGCCGCGGGTCATCGGATCGTGCGGGGGCAGCACGACGAGAGCGAGCGGACTCACGGCGCCGGGAGCCGGATGGTTGTGCGCCCACTCCAGCACGTTGAGGAGCTGGACGGGGCTCTCGACGAAAGCGAGAGCCCCGTCCCGCGTCCCGGGGTTGGCTCCGCCCCCGGGGTCGGCAGCGGCCCGGACCGCCGGACCCGGCCCCCGGCCGGAGGCACGGTCCGGGGCGCGGTCGGCGGCGGAGCGGGCCGAGGCATGTGCTGCGGGGCCGGAAGGGCTCATCGCTCCTGATGCGGAGCGGCTACGGGACATGTGCGCATACGCTCCGTTCCGCTGTGCGGGGTCGGGGGGGTGCGGGGCGTGCGGGGTGCGGGCCCGCTGTGCTGTGCCGGCCGAGGAGGGTGTGTGGTTCTGGCCGGAGCCGAAGCCGGAGCCTGGTCCTGGTCCGGGGCGGTCTCGGGCTGGGGTCTGGGGTCTGAGCCTGGGCCTGGGGCCTGGGGCCTGGGGCCTGGGCCTGTACGGGCCGGTGCCCGTACAGGCGGTGCCCGTCCGCCTCAGACCGTGACCGGCTCGCGGGTCCCCGTCTCCTCCGCGGCCTGGGCACCCTCGGCCACGACACCCTTGACGCGGCGCAGCTTGCGCATCGGCGCCAGCTCGCTGTCGTACACCTTCTTCACGCCGTCGCCCAGGGACTCCTCGATGGTGCGGATGTCCCGCACCAGACGCTGGAGGCCCTGCGGCTCCACGGAAGCCGCCTGGTCGGAGCCCCACATGGCGCGGTCGAGAGTGATGTGCCGCTCGACGAAGACGGCACCGAGAGCGACCGCCGCCAGCGTGGTCTGCAGACCCGTCTCGTGGCCGCTGTAGCCGATCGGGACGTTCGGGTAGGCGTCCTGCAGGCTGTGGATCACCCGGAGGTTCAGCTCCTCCGCCTTGGCAGGGTAGGTGGAGGTCGCGTGGCAGAGCACGATGTTCTCGCTGCCCAGCACCTCCACCGCGTGCCGGATCTGCTGCGGCGTGGACATGCCGGTGGAGAGGATGACGGTCCGCCCGGTGGCGCGCAGCGCGCGCAGCAGGTCGTCATCGGTGAGAGAAGCCGACGCCACCTTGTGCGCGGGTACGTCGAACTTCTCCAGGAAGGCGACGGCCTCCTCGTCCCACGGAGAAGCGAACCAGTCGATGCCGCGCTCGGCGCAGTGCTCGCTGATGGCACGGTAGTCGTCCTCGCCGAACTCGACCCGGTGCCGGTAGTCGATGTACGTCATGCGGCCCCACGGGGTGTCCCGCTCCAGGTCCCACTGGTCGCGCGGGGTGCAGATCTCCGGAGTCCGCTTCTGGAACTTGACCGCGTCGCAGCCCGCCTCCGCGGCGGCGTCGATGAGGGCGAAGGCGTTGTCCAGGTCGCCGTTGTGGTTGATGCCGATCTCACCGGTGACGTAGACGGGGTGGCCGGGGCCGACCGTCCGGGTGCCGAGGGTGCGGATGCGGGAAGCTCCGTGGAGGTCGCGGCGGGCGTCGATGTGCTGGGCGTTGCTCGTCATGTTCACCATTTCCGGGAGTTTCTTTCTGTGGTGTGTGCAAAAGGTCGTCAGGCGCTGCACGGGGTGCCGGGGGCGCCGGTCCGGGTAGGGTTTGCGCTGGTCAGGAGGCGGCGGGTGGGGGGGCGTCGGGGCTCCGGCGGGCTTCCTTTGTGGGTGGGCCCAACCAAGGCGAGGAGCCTGCGCCCCACCCCCCTCACAGCTCGGCCCTCACAGCTCGGCCCCCACCAACCACCCCGCGATCTCGCGGACCGCTCCCGCTCCCCCGCCGCGGGTCGTGACGGCACGGGCGGCGGCCCGCACCACGTCGTGGGCGTCCGCGACGGCGACGGGCCATCCGGCGAGCGCGAAGCACGGCAGGTCGTTCGCGTCGTTGCCCGCGTACAGCACCCGCTCGGGCGCGATCCCCCGCTCCTCGCACCACTGTTTGAGCGCCAGGTCCTTGCGGTCGATGCCGTGCAGCACCGGCAGCCGCAGCTTGGCGGCGCGGGCCGCCACGACCGGGTTGGTCTCGGTGGAGAGGATCAGCACCTCCAGGCCCGCGCGGCGCAGCGCGGCGATGCCGAGCCCGTCTCCGCGGTGGACGGCGACGGTCTCCCGCCCTTCGGCGTCGATGTAGACGCGGTCGTCGGTCTGTGTGCCGTCGAAGTCCAGTACGACGGCGTCCACGTCCTCCCGCGTCGGCAGCGCGCCCGGACCGTCGCGGTGCGCGTCCAGCAGCGGCGCCAGCAGGCGGGCTCGGGCGAGGTCGTGCGGGTCGTCGACCTCCAGGACGCGGGCCGGGTCGGTGCGGACGACGGCCGTCCGCCCGAAGAACCGATGGCCGGACTCGCGGAACCCCATGGCGTCCATGGCGTAGGCGGCGCCGGTCTCCAGCAGGTCCTCGGGCCGGTCCTGGCGCCGGGGGCGTACGGCCCGGTCGTGGTTGACGCCGTACGCGCCGCCGTCGGCGCCGGAAGCCCCCACCGCGCCGGAGGCAGCACCGGGGCCGTCGCCGGAGAGGCCTGCCGGGACGTCACCGGACCCGGCCGCCGGGGTGTCGCCGTCGCGCCAGACGAAGCCGTGGAACGGCGCCACGGCCAGGGCGCTGTCCGCGCCCTCCTCGATGACGGCCGCGGCCACCTGCTCGACGTCCTCCCGCACCAGGAAGGGGCTGGTGCACTGCACGAGCAGCACGGTCTGCAGCGGTCGCCGGTGCCGCTCCTCGTAGACGTCCATGGCGTGCAGGACGGCGGTCTCACTGCTGGCCAGGTCGCCGGCCAGGTCGGCGGGCCGGTCGACGACCTCGGCTCCGGCGGAGCGGGCCGCCTCGGCGATGGCGGGGTCGTCGGTGGAGACGACGACGTCGGTGACGTTCCGCGCGGCCAGGCACTCGCGTGCTGCGCGGGCGACGAGCGGAACGCCCGCGACCGGTGCGAGGTTCTTGGCGGCCACGCCCTTCGACCCGCCCCGGGCGGGTATCACCGCGAGCACGGCGGGGGCTGGGGACATGCTGGCTCCTGGGTGAGGCGAGGATGCGGACGGGGCGGCGCCATCGGGCGCACGCGGCGGCGCGGACGGCGAGGAGGTCTGCGGCGCAGTCGGCGGCACGGGAGCACCGGACGACGGCACGGGACGAGCACCGGACGAGGCGGCGTCGCGAGGCGGCTCGGTCACAGTTCGCCCGCCTTCCGGATCAGCGGGGCGACGCGCTGGACTCCGTGCCGGTAGGCGCCCCGGGCCGCTTCGCGGACGACGCGCCGGACGGCACCGCGACCGGCGGCGCCGAGACCGTCGGCTGCCTCGGCGGAGCTTCCGGCGCCCGGTGATCCGTCCGGTGCGAGCCCGTAGCGCCGCAGGATGCCGGGCAGGTAGCCGGGTGCGGTGCGGACGGTGTAGTACGGCGCGAGGGGCGGCAGTCCGCCGCTCGCCGCGCGGCCGACCAGGCGGGTGACCCGGTCGCGGGCCGCGGCGAAGCCGTCGCCGCCGCGTACGCCCTGCCGCAGCGCCCACTTCTCGTCGGCTTCCGGGAGCAGGCCGTCGTCGAGTTCGTCCCAGGAGGCCAGGCAGCCTGAGCCGGTGAAGTAGTGGTTGCCCAGGGCTTCGCGGACGCCGAGGTCGGTGAGGACGGCGGTGGGTACGCCGCGGTGCAGGGATTCGAGGGCTGCGGTCGAGCTGACCGTCACCAGCAGGCCGCCGGTGTGCCGCGCCCGGTCCAGGATCTCTCCCATGTTCCCGTAGACGAGGCGGCAGTTGGGCGGCAGCCCGCCGTGCGCGCCGTCGCGTCCGCCGGGCAGTTTGCGGGCGAGCTTCTGGTAAGGCAGCTCCTCGATGTGCGTGGTGTGCTCACCGGGCTTGCTGCGCAGTTTGATCAGCACCTCGCGTTCGGGGTGGCGCAGCGCGTGCTGCACGGCCCGGCGCAGCAGGTAGGCGCGGTCGGCGCGGCCGGCCGGGACGGAGGGCTGCACGGCGAAGACCACGGTGAACGGCCCGTCGCCGGTCTCGGCCGGGGCGGGTGCCGCCGTCCCCTCCAGGAACGGCAGCGCGCACTCGGCCACGCTTCCGGCGTCGGCGCCCACGCCCTCGTAGACCACGCGGAACCGCTCGGCGTCGAAGGGCGAGTTGGCGAGGACGAGGTCGGCACCGTGCCGCAGCAGCAGTCCGTCGGTGAGCTTCTCGTAGACGACGCCGACGTAGCCGGTGACGACCACGGGGCGCCGCGCGGACAGCTCGCCGTCCGCTCCGCTCCCCGCCGCGGCTGCGCCGGCGGCCCCCTCCGCAGCGGCTGCGGCCCCGTCGGCCGCGGCCCGCCGCAGCCCGTGCAGCATGGCCTGCACGGCGCCGCCGACGCATGCGAGGACGACCATGTCGTAGGCGCCGGGCGTGGTGGCGGCGCGGAGGAATTCGGCGGTCGTGACCTCACGGAGGGAGTCGACGGCGACGCCGACCTCGGCGAGCTGGCGCGGTGTGGGTGTGGCGCGGCCGCGCAGCAGCAGCCCGTCGACGGCGGCCTCGGGGGCCAGTCTGCGGGCGGTCAGGACACCCCATTTCCACCGGGTGTCGGAATCCGCGAGGACGACCACCCGGCGGGGCGCAGACCGCTCGCCGGGGGCGGTTCCGGTCGGCGCGGCCGGGGTGTTCGGTGCGGAGGGGATTTCTCGTGAGGGCACGTCTCCGACGCTAGGAAGGGATTCCGGAAGGCGGCCCAACGCGACGGCAACAGCCGGTTAACAGCACACCGACGAATACCCAACGCGGCGGCGGGAAAGGCCCGTTCACCATCCGGCCACGCGCCGTTCACTCACGGGTCCGCCGCAGGTCAAGACGGGGCGGGACGTGAACCCTAGGGTCCTTCGGGTGGTCAAGCTCTCCGTCATCGTGCCGTTCTACAACGTGCAGTCATACGCCCCGGAAACGCTCCGGAGTCTCCGGGCGAACGCCCGCCGGGATTTCGAGTTCGTTCTGGTCGACGACGCCTCCCGGGACGGGACGCCGGACATTCTGGAGCGGGCCGAAAAGAGGCTCCGGGACGTGGCGCAGGTGGTCCGGGTCCGGCACATGCGCAACGCCGGTCTGGCGACGGCCCGCAATTCGGGGCTGGACCGGGCGAGCGGCGAGTTCGTCACGTTCCTGGACGGGGACGACTGGCTGGCGCCCGGCCACTATCCACGGCTGGTGGCCTGTATCGAGCGGCTGGGCTGCGACTTCGTGCGCACCGACCACGTCCGGTGCACGGGGCGCTCGCGCACCCTGGCCCGGGTGCCGCACGGCCGGCGGGGGGTGGTGGAGGATCCGCGTGCGGCGATCCTGCCGGCGACCCGCAGCACCTCCGTGGACTACGCCTACGCCTGGGCGGGGATCTACCACCGCAGGCTGCTGGACGAGGGGCTGCTGCACTTCACCGACGGGCTGCGCACGGCCGAGGACCGGCCCTGGATCTGGCGGCTGCACCGCGAGGCGCGCTCGTTCGCCGCGGTCGGGCTGCTGGGGGTCTTCTACCGGCGCGGGGTCGCCTCCTCGCTGACCCGGATCGGGGACGTGCGGCAACTCGACTTCCTCCGCGCCTTCGACCAGGTGGTCGAGGAGACCGCGCGGGACCGGGACGCCGAGCTGCTGCTGCCCAAGGCGGTGCGCACCTATTGCGCGCTCGTCTCGCACCATCTGACGAGTGACACGTTCGAACCCGCGGTGGCGCGCACGCTGCGGACGAAAAGCGCGGCGGCGCTCGGGCGGCTGCCCGCCGGGCTGCTGTCGGAGGCGCTGGACTCGATGGACAGCGAACGGTCCGTCCGGCTGCGGCGGCTGCTCAGGCGCCCGGCCCGGCCCGGACGCGCGGCGGGCGACGCCCCGGAGGCGGTCGACCCGGGTGCGCACACCACCGAAGCCGCCGGTTCCGGCGCGCGCGACAAGGGAGCGGTGGCCTGATGCGGACGCAGGTGTTCCTCGTCGGCTCCCTGTACGGCGCCGCCGCCCTGGCGGCGGCGCTCGACGCGGGCTGCTTCGAGCCGGCCGACCAGCGGCTGCTGCTGGTCAGCAACAACGCGGCGACTCCCGAGACGGCGCCGCCGCTGGAGACCGCACCGGGTTTCGAGCGGCTGCGCGGCCGGTTCGACCGGGTGCTGTCGTGGAACGAGACGATCCGGCCGCTGCACCCGGCGGGCTGGTCGCCGCGCGCGGACGACGCCCCCTTGTGGGAGCGGTATCTGCGCCGGATGTGGAACCTGGGGGACGGCCCCGAGGACGAGGTCACGCTCGTGCTGGACACGCTCCAGGATGAGCCCGGGGCGGCGGTGGCGCAGCTGTTCGCGGACGCGCCGATCGAAGCGTTCGCGGGCGGGCTGACGGGCTACGGTCCCACCGGCGGCAAGCTGGATCCGCTGGTGGGCACCCGGGTGCGCCGGCTGCTCCACCTGGATCTGGTGCCCGGTCTGGCGCCGCTGCTGCTGTCGGAGTTCGGCGTGCTGTCCGAGCCCGTCCCGGCCGAGGCGTTCCGTGCGGTGGTGGCCGAACTCGCGGAGGAGGCGCCGCCTTCGGTGGCCTTCGTGCCGCGGGGTGCGGCGCTGCTGTTGGGTCCGTCGCCGGCCGCGCCGGAGCTGCTCTCCCCGGACGAGGAGGAGTGGCTCCAGGTGCGGATGCTGCGCGGGGCCGCGGCGCGCGGCCACCGCGAGCTGGTGCTCAAGCCGCATCCGGCCGCGCCCGCCGGCCTGCCGCGCGCCGTCGAGAAGGAGGCGGGCGAGCTCGGTGTCGCGCTGACGGTGGCGGATCCGCTGATCCCGGCGGAGGTGCTGTACGAGGGGATGCGCCCGGCCCTGGTGGTGGGCTGCTGTTCGACGGCGTTGCTGTCGGCGTCGGCGCTCTACGGACTGCCCGTGGTGCGGGCCGGTACCGGCCCGCTGCTGGAGCGGCTCGCGCCCTACGAGAGCGCCGAGCGGGTGCCGTTGACGCTGGTGGACGCGCTGCTGCCGGATCTGGAGGACGGTTCGCAGGTCGGCTCCGCCCCGCTTCCGCGCGGCGAGTTGGCGGCGCTGGTGCGCGCTGTCGGGTTCTGCATGCAGCCGCGGGTGCTCCCGGGGCTGCGTCCGGAGGCGGAGCGCTTCCTGGCGGAGCGGTCGTCCCCGGCGACCCGCCGCTACTTCACGCGGCGCCGGCTGACCGTGCTGGCGCTGCCCGGCGCGGTGCCCCGCCAGTTCGCTTTCGTCCCCCGCAACCGTGTGGTGCGCCGGGTCGCCCGCCGGGCGCGGGCGCTCAAGCGAGCGGCTCTGGGCTGAGTCCGGGCCGTGGGGGGGGGCGGGCGGGGCCGGGGCGGCGCCGGAGGAGGGGCTGGCCGCGTGCTCGCGCCGGGCCGTGCGGCGGCCTCGGTTCACCGCCCGGCGGCGTCGCCGGCGAGCACGGTGGCGCGCAGCCCGGCGATCACGGCCTGGAGCCCTTCCTCGAAGCGTGCATCGAAGTCCGTGAACAGCTCCGCGCTGATCTGCGCGGCCAGCGGGTGTCCCACCATGCGCGCGGCGCGCTCGTCGGGGTCGTAGCCGGGGGCGCGTTCGTCGGGGAAGGGCTGAACGGCCTGTTCCTCGATGACGAAGCCGACGGTGTAGCTGAAGGCGGTGAAGAATGCGCGGGCAGCGGCGTTCACGCTGAAACCCGCCTCGGTCATCATCCGCAGGTAGCGTTCCTGGCCCTCGGCGTGCTCGGTGGTGGTCAGCCGCGTGCCGCTGAAGACTTTCGCCCCGTCCCGGTAGCGCAGCAGCGTACGCCGCAGCAGCCGCAGGCTCTCGGCGAACCACTCGTCCCAGGAGGCCGTCCCGGATGCCGGGGCTGCGAGGTCGCGCAGTTCGCGTGTCATGACGGTGGCCATCTCGTCCAGCAGGGCCTGTTTGCTGGCGAAGTGCCAGTAGAGCGCGGGCGCTTTGACGTTCAGTTCGGTGGCGATGCGGCGCAGGCTGAGCTGCTCCAGGCCCGTCTCGTTCAGCAGCCGCAGCCCGGCTTCGGCGACCTGGGTCCGGTCCAGCCGGGGGGCCGCGGTCCTCCGTGCGGGGGCTGCCGCCGCACGCGGCGGCTTGCGGACCGTCCCGTCCGCTGCCGCTTCGTCCGCTGCCTGGTCGGCCGCCTGTCTCTTCGTCGCCACATGCGCCAGCGTATCGCCGTCGTCGTCGCCGCACCTTGACAATTTAACGCCGTTAAGCGCATTGTCGCCCCATGACAGCACTTAACGACGTTAAGGACACGCCCGCGGGAGGCGGGAACGCGCCGCGTACCGGGGTGCTCGTGGTCGGCGCCGGTCCGACCGGCCTGGCACTCGCCTGCGACCTGCGCAGACGGAACATCGAGGTGCGGGTGGTGGAGAGCCGCGACCGGCTCGCACGCGGCTCGCGGGGGAAGGGCATCCAGCCGCGCACCATGGAGGTCCTCGACGATCTGGGCCTGGCACCGGCGGTGCGCGCAGCGGGCGGCCCGTATCCGCGGATGCTCATCCGCCGCCCCGGCCTGCCCGCGGCGGAGTGGGACATCATCGAGCGCGCCGAGACCCGCGACGACACCCCCTACGCCGAGGTGTGGATGCTCCCCCAGTGGCGGACCCAGGAACTGCTGCATGCGCGGCTGCGGGAACTGGGCGGCGACGTCGAGTTCGGCGCGGGCGTCACGCACCTGACGCAGGACCCGGACGGTGTCACGGCCCGGCTCTCCACCGGCGAAACCGTCCGCACCCGGTATGCCGTGGCCTGCGACGGCGGCCGCAGCACCGTACGCGCGGCGCTCGGCATCGGCATGACGGGCGAGAGCGTGGACGCCGAGCCGTCCCTCGTGGCCGACGTCCGCATCCCGGGGCTCGACCGGGGACACTGGCACGCCTGGCAGGACGACGCACACGGCACGCTCGCGCTGTGCCCGCTGCCGGGCACCGACACCTTCCAGCTCGTCGCCCAGCGCGCGGCCCTCGCCGCCGAAGGGGAGGATCCCGCGCCCGTCCTGCGCCGACTGCTCGCCGCCCGGACCGACCTGGCCCCGGAACAGCTCGAAGAGGTGCTGTACGCCTCACAGTTCCGGGTCAACGCCGCCATGGCCGACCGGTTCCGCCGGGGCCGGGTCCTCCTCGCCGGGGACGCGGCACACATCCACTCACCCGCCGGAGGCCAGGGCCTCAACACCAGCGTGCAGGACGCCTACAACCTCGGCTGGAAGCTCGGACTCGTGCTCCACGGGCACGCCGGAGAGGCGCTGCTGGACAGTTACGAGAAGGAGCGGGCACCGCTCGCGGCACGGGTGCTCGGCCTCTCCACCCGGTTGCACGGCCGGGCGGAGCGCCGGGGCGGCGAGACCGGGCAGCTCGGGATCGGCTATCCGGACAGTCCGCTGACGCGGTACCCGGCCGTGCCCCTTCCCGGCGGTCCGGCTCCCGGGGACCGGGCACCGGACGCGCGCCTGCCGGTCGGCGGAAGCGGCCCTGCGGCCCACGGAAGCAGCGGCGCGGCCGCCGGAAGCCGCGAGGCGACGGCGCCCGGCGGCCACGGCCGGGTCTTCGACCTGCTCCGCGGGCCGCACGCCACCCTCCTCGCGGTCGGTGACGCCGCGCCGCCTCGCGGCCTCCCCCCGTACGTGCGCACCCGCGTGATCCCCCCGGCCGGCGCCTACCGGAACGGGACCTTCTACCTCGTCCGTCCGGACGGATACCTCGCCCTGGTCACCGGGGACCCGCGGGAGGTCGCGGCGTATCCGGCGGTGCTGCACACCGGGGCGGCCGAGGGCGCGGCGGGTCAGGCCGTGGCGACGTAGGTGCCGAAGGACCACAGGTTGCCCTCCGGGTCCCTGGCGGCGTACTCGCGCGAGCCGTAGTCCTGGTCGGTGGGTGGCAGCACGATCTCCGCGCCCGCCTCCACCGCGCGGGCGTGGTGCGCGTCCGGGTCCTGTACGGAGACGTAGACGGCGCCGGGCCCCAGCCCGGCCATCAGACCGCTGTCGCGGGCGGTGCCGAGCATCACGAGGCCGTCCCCGAACCGCAGTTCGGCGTGGACCACCGAACCGTCGTCGCCCTCGTGGACGCGGACGGGTTCGAAGCCGAACGCGGCCTGCAGGAAGTCGAGGGCGGCGCGGGGGTCGCGGTAGGTGAGCGCGGGGTTGAGCGGCATGCCGGCCCTCCTCGTGCGTCGCGCGCCCTCCGGACCTCTCGGGCCCCGCGGGGCCTCCCCGGTGCGGCGCGCCTGCCGGGTACTGCTCCCACCCTGGCAGACACCCGCGGCATCGGCCTGCCGAGCACATCCGCCGTGCCGGGGAGAGAGCCTGGGCGGAGGCCACGGCCCGGCCGGGAGGCGCACCCGGCGGGTGCCGCCGACGCCGCGCAGGGCCCGCTCGCCACGCGCCCGGCCGCTCACACCGCCGGGGGGCGCCGTTCGTACCAGCGCTGGTCGGTCTCCAGCTGGGCGGCGAGGGAGACCAGCAGGGGTTCGCTGTCGGCGGGGCCCAGGAGCTGGGCGCCCAGCGGCAGCCGGTCCGGCTCGGTCACGGCGGCGGGGACGTTGACGCCGGGCCAGCCGAGGACGTTCCACGGCCAGGCGTACGGGCAGTGGGCGATCATCCTGCGGTCGGTCTGCCAGTTGGACAGCCGGGCCAGATCGCCGATCCGGGGCGGCGGGGTGGCGGTGGTGGGGGCGAGGACGACGTCGTAGCGGCGGAAGATCCGGCCCACGTGGCGGCGCAGCGGCTCCTCGGCGGCCCGGGCGGCGCGCAGCAGCGGGCCGCCCAGCAGCCGCCCGGTGCGGGCGGCTGCGCGGGTGCGCGGGTCCAGCAGCGCGGGGTCGGGGGTGCGCTGCGCCCAGGTGCGGATGCCCGCGGTGGCGCGGGGGAGGAACGTCAGCCCGATCGGACCGTAGTGCGGGTCGGCTTCCTCCACCTCGTGTCCGAGTACGGCGAGCCGTTCGGCCAGGGCGCGCACGGCGGTGTCGACGCGGGGGTCCAGCCGCTTCGGGGTGGCGGTGAAGGCCCACCGGGTGGAGAGCGCGATCCGCAGCCGTCCGGGGTCGCGGCCGAGCGCTCCGCGCACGTCCACGGGCGGCGGCCGGTGCAGATCGCCCTCCCGGTTTCCCGCGGCGGCGTCCAGCAGCAGTGCGGCGTCCTCGACGGTGCGCGCCAGCGGCCCGAGGACGGTGATGCCGTTGAACGCCTCGGGGTCCGGCCAGGTGGAGATGCGCCCCCGCTGGGGCTTGATACCGACGAGATGCGTCCAGGCGGCGGGGATCCGGATCGATCCGGCGCCGTCCGAACCGAGTGCCGCGGGCACCAGCCCGGCGGCGACGGCGGCTGCCGCACCGCCCGAGGAACCGCCGGGTGTGTGGGCCGTGTTCCAGGGGTTGCGGGTGTCACCGAAGGCGCGGCCCTCGGTGAACGGCCACTGCCCCAGTTCGGGGCTGTTGGTCTTGCCGACGACGATCGCTCCGGCGGCCCGCAGTCTGCGCACCGCCTCCGCGTCGGCGGTCTTGGCGGGGAAGTCCCCGGCGCAGCCGAACGCGGTGGGCTCCCCGCACACGTCGGTGTCGTCCTTGACCGCGACCGGGACGCCCAGCAGCGGCCGGCCGCGGCCCTGCGCCCGGGCCCGGTCGGCGGCGTCGGCCTCGGCCAGCGCCGCCTCCGCGCGCACTCTGCGGAAGGCGTTCAGCGTGGGCTGCGTGGCCTCGATCCGGGCGAGCGCCCGCTCGGTGAGCGCCCGGGAGGTGGTCTCCCCCGCTGCGAGGGCGGCGGCGGCACGGGCGAGTCCGGGCAGCGGCTCCGGCTCGCCGACACCGGTTCCGGGGGCGGGCGGGGGCTGCTGGGGCCGGGGCTGCGGCTGTTCGGCGGACCCCGTCCCGGTTCCTGTCGACATGGACACCTCGCGGGCTGCTCGTCGGTCGTCGGTCACGCCTGCGCCTACTGTCCCCGATCCGCACCCGGTTTTAAACCCGCCAGTAACAAAACCGGATGCGGCACCCGCCGCGGCGAGCGGCGACGGCGGGTTCACGGGGCGGCACGCTGGGCAGTGATGGACGCGTACACCTGTCGAACCTCCGGGGGTGGGGATGCGCAGGAGGGGAGCAACGGCCGTGCGCGGTGCGGCGGTCTCGGCCGCGGTGCTGCTGACGGCGGGCGCGCTCGCCGCATGCGAGGTGAAGGAAGGAGCGAGCGGCCCGTCCGTGCGGATCTCCACGGCCCCGCAGAAGGCGGCGGGGAAGCCGCCGCCCGCCCCGTCGCCCGCGCAGTCGAAGCACTCGGCACCGGCCCGGCCCGCGCAGCCCACCCGGCCGCAGCAGCCGAAGGCCGCGCGACCGGCCGCGCAGACGGTGCGGATGGCACCCGGCGCACGCGGCGCGCACGTACGCGAACTCCAGGCGCGGCTGCGGCAACTGGGCCACTTCGACCGCAACCCGACCGGCTACTACGGCCCGGTGACGGCCGCTTCGGTCTCCGCGTTCCAGCAGCGGCGCGGCATGCCCCGCACCGGCAAGGTCACCGACGCGGTGCTGAGCGCGCTGCGGGCCCGCACCCACGAGCCCACCCGCACCGAACTGCACCCGCCCACCAGCCGGCCACTGGCCGTTCCGGACCCGCGCTGCACCACGGGGCGCGCGCTGTGCATCAGCAAGACGAGCCGCACCGCCGCGTGGATGGTCGACGGCAAGGTGCGCACGGCGATGGACGTGCGATTCGGCTCGGCCTACACACCGACCCGCGAGGGCCAGTTCAAGGTCGACTTCAAGAGCCGGCACCACCGCTCGACCCTCTACGACAGCCCGATGCCCTACGCGATGTTCTTCAGCCGGGGCCAAGCGGTGCACTACTCCTCCGACTTCGCCGCCCGCGGGTACGCGGGCGCGTCCCACGGGTGCGTGAACGTGCGGGACAAGAAGAAGATCGCGAAGGTCTTCGCGGAGATCCGCCCGGGCGACAAGGTCGTGGTCTACAAGTGACCGCGCTCCGCCCGACAGAACGCCCCGCCCGCGCACCGGGCCGCCGTGCGAACAGCCGGGGAAGAGCGAGGGAGTGAGGGGGCGCGGGCGGGACCGGGGGAACGTGTCCCGCCCGCGCCATCGCGCGAACCCAGAGGTACGGGGGGAACCTCGGGCTTACCGCGCCGCCGATGACCAGTCGGCTCACTCTCTTCAGCGCCGTGCCCGGCGAAAGTGTCACACCGTCGGCCGGGTGAACCGTGTGGCGCCTGTCACTGCCGCGTCGATGCGGCTGAGGTCACCGCGACGCCGGTACGGCTGATCACCGGTGCGCCGGTGCGGCCGAAGTCACCGCCGCGTCGGTGCGGGCGTCGTCGCCGTCGTGCTCGGTGCCGGATCCGAGGGCTCGGACGGCACGCCGCCCCCGCTCGCACCGGAACCGCCGGTGTCCCCACCGCCGTCGCCACCGCCGGCGCTCTCCCCCGAACCGCCGCCGGAGCCGGTGCTCTGCCCGCCGCCCCCGCCGGCACTCTCTCCGCCGCCCCCGCCGGAGCTGTCGCCTTCCCCGTGCCGGGCGCAGAACCTCCGCACCACGGCCCGGCCGCCCGCGGCGCGTTCCAGCTTGCGGCGGTCGTCGGTCTCCAGCTTGTCCGCCGCGTACGCCCTGCACAGTGCCTCGGCGATGGCTTCCTTCCGGGAGCCGCCGTGGCCGCCGTGGTGCCCGCCCGCGCTGGGGAAGGTGCCGCCGGGTCTGTCCCTCCACGGGCCGTTGCCGCCCAGGTCGCCACCGGTGCCGCCGTCGGCGAGGTCCCGGGAGGAGCCTTCCTGCCCGCTCCCCTTGCCCCCGTCGGCGCCCCCGCCGTCTCCGCCCTCACCGCTGCCCCCGCCGGGCCGGGTGGACCGGTCGCGGCCGCCGTGCCGCTCGCCCGCGCTGTCCCGGCCCGGTGAACCGGCACCGCCTTCGTCGCTCCCCTCCGGGCTCTCGGTCCCGGAACTGGCGGCCGGGGAAGCGCTGGCGGCAGGCGCGTCGCCACTCGAGAACGGGGTCGGCAGCACGCCCGCTCCGGCCGCGACCGCGACCCCGCCGAGTGCGCAGCCCGCCAGCGCGACGGCGAATCCGGCCCGCAGGGGCCGGCCCGTGAGGATGTGCCGGGTGCGGCTGCGGGCACCGCCCAGCGCGCCACCGCCGCCGAGCGCACCCGCCGACGCGGCCGAGGGGGTGCCGCCGGAACGGGCGGCGAGCCGGGCGGCACGGAAGGCGTCCAGCGCGGCGGCCTCGCCGGGGAGTTCGACCGGCGTGGTGCCGGGTGCGGCGGGAGGGGGAGCGCTGTGGGCGGCGGAGAGCTCGTCCAGCGCTGCGGCGAGCCGGGCCGCCGTACGGCGGTCGGCCTCGCGGAACCAGTCGGGTGAGGGCACATCGAGACGGCCCCCGGCTCTTCGGCCCGACCGTCCGGTGCCGGCAGCGGAGTCCGCCTGCGCCGATTCTCCGGGAGCGGGGTTCGTGTGCTCCTGGACCGGGTCGGATTCCCGCCCTCCGGCCGCGGGTTCGTGCTCGGCGGACGAGCCGATCTCCAGCTCGGCACCCCGCGCCTCGGGGGCCGGTCCGGAACCGGAACCCGGTCTGCCGTCTTCACAGGCTTCGACCGGCAGGCCGCGCAGCAAGCGCTCCGCAGTCTCTTCGTCCAGCCAACTGTACCGGTCGTCCGCCATCACGTTTCCCTCAGCGTTCGGGTGGCTTTATGCGTCACACCGCGCGCCATGCCGCGTGTCCTGCCCTTCGCCGTGCCACCGCCCGGCCTGGACCCGGAGCCCGGACCGCCGGGGCCACCGGCCGGGCCGTCGGCCACCGCCCCGCCCGCGCCGTCGACCGCGTCGCCGGAAGGGCCCAGGGCCCGCTCCTCCAGCAGCTCCGCCAGCCTGCGCAACCCGCGGTGCGCGGCCGTCCGCACCGCACCCGAGCGCTTGCCCAGCACCTGGGCTGCGCTCTTGGCGTCCAGTCCGACCACCACCCGCAGCACGACCGCCTCGGCCTGGTCGCGCGGGAGTTGCGATATGAGCGCCATCGTGCTGCTGGTCCCCAGCGCCTCCAGCGCCTCGTCCGCCGTGTCGGTGCCCGCCGGCAGGACGGTCAGTTCGCTCTCGTCACCGCCGACGGCGGGGCGGCGGCCGCGCATCCGCAGATGGTCCAGCCCCCGGTTGCGGGCGATCCGCGCCGCCCAGCCGCGAAACCGGTCCGCGTCGCCGTGGAAGCGGGGCAGGTCGCGGGCGATCTGCAGCCACGCCTCGGAGGCCACGTCCTCGGCGTCGGCGTCCGGCACCAGCGTGCGCACGTAGCCGAGCAGGCGCGGGTGCACCGAGCGGTAGACGGTGCGGAAGGCGGACTCGTCCCCCTCCTGCGCCGCTTGCACCGCAGCGGTCAGCTCCGCGTCGTCCCCCTGCACGCCCGTCTCTCGCCCCACTCCGCGAAGGTGTCTGTGCTGTGCGCCGTTGCCGGGAGTCAGCATCCCGGCCGCCGGATTTTCGCGTCCCGACTGCCGGGTTCGGTCCACCCGGCGCGGCGCGAGCAGCACGCTAAGGCCAAGTGTGCACGCTCGTCCATGCCGAAGGGAGAGGCGGGGCGGCAGCACGCTGTGCGTAAGGATGCGGTAGCCCACCGTCAGCATCCGGACTCCGCGGTGAGCGCGGAACGGCGGCCCGCGAACGGTTGCGGCGTGGCGCGTAACACATTGCGAGGCGGTGGCGCTGAGGAGAGTACGGGCAAGCCGCTGGCGTAGTGAGCCCGTGTCCGACGGCGGCCGGGGTCTCTCCTGTGGGGGGTGGCGACCCCGGTCGCCCTCGGCTTTTCCCGCCCCCCCGGCCGCCGAACCGGGGCCGGTCGGTCCACGGCCGGGCCGGTCCCGGTCAGTCCACCTTGTCGACCAGTTTCACGAAGTCGTCCCAGGAGCGTTCGGGCCGCTGCGGGTCCCACAGCTTCTGGGCCGTCGCGGCGAGCGGCAGCCGGATCCCGCGGGCGACCTGTCCGGTGGTCTGCGCGTCGGCGAGGTCGCCCCAGACGGCGAACCGGCCGCCGAGGATGCGGTCCCGTCCGGCCCACTTGTCCGGCACCGGTTCGGTGCCGCGCACCACGGCGGGGGTCCACTCCTCGTAGATGCGTCGGCCGGTCGGGTAGGTGAAGTTGTTGGGCTGGCCGAGGACGTAGTACAGGTACTCGTCGTTGAGATTGACGATCTTCCAGCCCTCCTTCAGGTACTCGGACGGCTCCCGCTCCCCCGCTTCCCGTCCGGTCCAGTAGGCGACCTCGCGCGGCTTGTTCGGCTTGACGACGCCGCCGCGGTGCATGCCGTCGTTCCACACCTGCGGGATCTTGCCCTGCTTGTCCAGGGTCGAGGCGCGGTCGTTGAGCCAGGCGGTCGCCAGGTCCTGGACGGTGGCCTTGTCCCCGAACTCCTCCCGCGCCTTCTTCGCGAGCCCGGGGTAGGTCTGCTCCGGGTTCTCCGTCATCAGTGCCTGGTACTCGTCGCCGCCCGCGTGCGCCCACTTGCCGGGGAACAGATCGGCGAACTCGACCAGCAGTTCGTCGACGAGCTTGGCCGCGGCGGGCTTGCTGATGTCGATCGCGCCGCGCGGGGTGGCGCCCGAGGCGCTGCGCAGTTGCAGTTCGGGGTGGGCCTTCAGGACGGCGCCGAGGTGGCCGGGCGAGTCGATCTCGGGGATGACGGTGATGTGCCGGGAGGCGGCGAGGTCGACGATGTCGCGGACCTGCGCCTTGGTCAGGTGGGGGTCGGAGACGATCTCGGGGTGGGTCTCGCTCTCGACGCGGAACGCCTGGTCGTCGGAGAGGTGGAGCTGGAGCTGGTTGAGCTTGAGGTCGCCCATCTGGCGGATCCGGGCCTTGATCCAGTCGGCGCTGAAGTTCTTGCGCGCGATGTCCAGGGAGAAGCCGCGCTGCGGGCGGTCGGGGGCGTCCGCGACGGTGCCCTCGGCGAAGCGGCCCTGGGCCCGCCAGGTCTGGAGGAGGGTGCGGGTGCCGTAGAAGACCCCGGCGTCGCCGCCTCCGGTGATGGTGACCTTGCCGTCCTTGCTGACCAGCCGGTAGCTCTCGGGGCCGCCGTTCACCTTGCCGCCGGGGGACTTCCCGCCGTCCTCGCCGCGCTTGAGCTCGATGTCACCGGTGCGGGACGGCCCCTTGGCGACCGGCACCTTCAGCTCGTCGGCGAGCAGCTTGGCTTCGTCGCGCAGCGAGTCGGCGGCGGGGATGACACGGGTCTGGTCCGTGCGCTGCCAGCCCGGTCCCCGTACGGCCTTCCACTGGCGCACCGAGGGCACGGCCGAGGGTGCGGGGCCGAGCCGGTCGGGGCCCTGGGGCGGCTGCGCCGATCCGCTCGGGGAGGCGGAGGGGGACTCGCCGCCCTCGTCGCCGTCACCGCCGCAGGCCGCCAGGCCGAGCAGGCTGACGGCGAGGGTGAGTGCCAGCGGCGCGCCGGAGCGGCGGAGCGCCCCGACGGCAGTCCGTCCCGACTTCTTCGACCAGTTTCGTCCCATACGGATACGGTATTTCCCCTTCCCAGCCCTTCCCCGTCAGCTATGCGTCCCCACGCATTCCCTTACGGGTGAAAAACACGACTCGGACGGCCGATCTTGCCTGGTCGCCACTACCGTGGCGCATCCGGGCCCACATCCGGATCCTTCGGACTTACGGAGCGCATGACCCTTCCCACCCCTCCCCGCCACGGAACGCGGACACCCCTGGACCGGTTCAACAGCGCGGCCCTCGCGACGGTCGAGCCGCTGCTGCTGCGCTGCTGCGGCAGCCGCCGCTGGGCCCGCCGTCTCGTGGCGCACCGGCCCTACCCGGATGTGGAGGCCCTGCTGGCGGCGGCCGACGAGGCGAGCTACGACCTGACCCCGGCCGACCTGCGGGAGGCACTGGTCTGCGAGTCGGCCGCACACCCGCTGGAGGGCGAGCCGCAGCCGGGCGTACTCGCCGCGCACACGGCCCTGCGAGCCGCGCACGGCGCGTACGAGCGGAAATTCGGACACGCGTTCCTCTACTGCCTGGACGGGTTCGCCGCCGAGGAGCGGCTGGACCAGGTACTGGCGGGGATCAGGTTGCGGTTGGAGAACGATGCCGACGAGGAGTGGGCGGTCACCGCGGAGGAGCTGCGGCGGCTGGCGCGCGGGCGGCTCGGCCGGCTGGCAGCGCCCGGACCGGCGGACTGAGCCCCGCCACACGGGCCGCGGTGTGTCGCTGCTCACACCGCGGATAGGCCGTCCGTGCCTGATTGATCACACCTGCACACCCCTGGGCGAAGGTGCCGACAACCCGTCGCTACGATGACCGAGGCCGGTGGACCGTACCCGGCCGGGCCCGCCCGACCTACCGAAGCCGGCAGGCCCCAATATCCGCTCCCGGAGGGTTTATCCGTGCCGGCTGGAACGCTGTACCGCGGCCGGGAAGGAATGTGGTCCTGGGTGGCTCACCGAGTCACCGGCGTCCTCATCTTCTTCTTCCTGTTCGTGCACGTCCTCGACACCGCGCTCGTCCGCGTCTCGCCAGAGGCGTACGACGACACTGTCGCGATCTACAAGACTCCGCTCGTCAACCTGATGGAGTACGGCCTGGTGGCCGCCATCCTCTTCCACGCGCTGAACGGCCTGCGGGTCATCGCCGTGGACTTCTGGTCGAAGGGCGCGAGGTACCAGAAGCAGATGCTGTGGACCGTGCTGGGCGTGTGGATCGTCCTCATGGCCGGTGCCTTCTACCCGGTCCTGCAGCACACGCTGCGCGAGCTGTTCGGGAGCTGATCCGTGATGTCGACGACCGAGACGACCGAGGCCGCCAAGAACGACGGCGCGGGCGAGCCCACCGACAGCGTCACGCTGTACGACGTGGACCACCCGGCCCCCGTCATCGAAGCGCCGCGCAAGCGGACCGCGAAGACGCCCAAGGCGTCCCGCGGCAATTTCGAGATGCAGACATGGCTGTTCATGCGGCTGTCGGGCATCGTGCTGGTGGTGCTCGTCCTGGGCCACCTGCTGATCCAGCTCGTGCTGGACGGCGGCGTCAGCAAGATCGGCTTCGCGTTCGTCGCGGGCCGCTGGGCCTCGCCGTTCTGGCAGGTGTGGGACCTGACGATGCTGTGGCTGGCGATGCTGCACGGCGCCAACGGGCTGCGCACGGTGATCAACGACTACGCCGAGCGCGACAACACCCGCTTCTGGCTGAAGATGCTGCTCTACACGGCCACCGTCTTCACCGTCCTGCTGGGCACGCTGGTGATCTTCACCTTCGACCCGAACATCCGCTGACGTACCGGGGCTGAAGGCTGAGGTTTTCCCGATGAACAACGTCAAGATCCACAAGTACGACACCGTCATCGTCGGCGCGGGCGGCGCCGGTATGCGCGCGGCCATCGAGTCCACCAAGCGCAGCCGCACCGCGGTGCTGACCAAGCTCTACCCCACCCGCTCCCACACCGGCGCGGCGCAGGGCGGCATGGCCGCCGCCCTCGCCAACGTCGAGGAGGACAACTGGGAGTGGCACACCTTCGACACGATCAAGGGCGGCGACTACCTGGTCGACCAGGACGCCGCCGAGATCCTGGCGAAGGAGGCCATCGACTCCGTCCTCGACCTGGAGAAGATGGGCCTGCCCTTCAACCGCACCCCGGATGGCACCATCGACCAGCGGCGGTTCGGCGGGCACTCGCGCAACCACGGCGAAGCCCCGGTGCGCCGCTCCTGCTACGCCGCCGACCGCACCGGCCACATGATCCTCCAGACGCTGTACCAGAACTGCGTCAAGGAGGGTGTGGAGTTCTTCAACGAGTTCTACGTCCTGGACCTGCTCCTCAACGACGTGGACGGCATCCGCAGGACCGCCGGAGTCGTCGCCTACGAACTGGCCACCGGCGACGTGCACGTCTTCCGCGCCAAGTCCGTCGTCTTCGCCTCCGGCGGCAACGGCAAGTTCTTCAAGGTCACCTCCAACGCGCACACCCTGACCGGCGACGGCCAGGCCGCCGCGTTCCGGCGCGGGCTGCCGCTGGAGGACATGGAGTTCTTCCAGTTCCACCCGACCGGCATCTGGAAGATGGGCATCCTGCTCACCGAGGGCGCCCGCGGCGAGGGCGGCATCCTGCGGAACAAGGACGGCGAGCGCTTCATGGAGAAGTACGCGCCCGTCATGAAGGACCTCGCCTCGCGTGACGTCGTCTCCCGCGCGATCTACACCGAGATCCGCGAGGGCCGCGGCTGCGGTGCCGACAAGGACCACGTCTACCTGGACCTCACGCACCTGCCGCCGGAGCAGCTCGACGCCAAGCTGCCCGACATCACCGAGTTCGCGCGCACCTACCTGGGCATCGAGCCCTACACCGACCCGGTGCCGATCCAGCCGACCGCGCACTACGCGATGGGCGGCATCCCCACCAACGTGCAGGGCGAGGTGCTGGCGGACAACAGCACCCCCATCCCCGGCCTGTACGCGGCCGGCGAGGTCGCCTGCGTCTCGGTGCACGGCGCCAACCGGCTGGGCACCAACTCGCTGCTGGACATCAACGTCTTCGGCCGCCGGGCCGGCATCGCCGCCGCCGACTACGCGGCCACCGCCGACCACGTCGACCTGCCCGAGGACCCGGCCACGTTCGTCCTCGACGAGATCGAGAACCTGCGCGACGCCACCGGCAACGAGCGCGTGGTCGACATCCGCAAGGCGCTGCAGGCCACCATGGACAAGAACGTCATGGTCTTCCGCACCGAGCAGACGCTGAAGGAGGCCGTCGAGGAGATCGGCGCCCTGCGCAAGCGCTTCCGCGACATCAGCGTCCAGGACAAGGGCAAGCGCTTCAACACCGACCTGCTGGAGGCCCTGGAGCTGGGCAACCTGCTCGACCTGGCCGAGGTCACGGCGGTCTCCGCGCTCGCCCGCAAGGAGTCGCGCGGCGGTCACTACCGCGAGGACTTCCCCAACCGCGACGACGTCAACTTCATGCGGCACACCATGGCGTACCGCGAGGTGGGCGACGACGGCACCGAGTCGATCCGGCTGGACTACAAGCCGGTCGTGCAGACCCGCTACCAGCCGATGGAGCGTAAGTACTGATGAGCACCGCAACGCTGGACAAGAACGACTCCGCCGGGCCCGTCGACTCGGCCGAGAACAGCGCCTCGCACCTGATCACCCTCACGCTGCGGATCCGCCGGTTCAACCCGGAGGTCTCCGAGGACGCGCAGTGGCAGGACTTCACCCTGAAGATCGACCCGAAGGACCGCGTCCTCGACGCGCTCCACCAGATCAAGTGGGAACAGGACGGCACCCTCACCTTCCGCCGCTCCTGCGCCCACGGCATCTGCGGCTCGGACGCCATGCGGATCAACGGGCGCAACCGGCTCGCCTGCAAGACGCTGCTGAAGGACATCAACCCCGAGAAGCCGATCACGGTCGAGCCGATCAAGGGGCTCACGGTCCTCAAGGACCTGGTCGTCGACATGGAGCCGTTCTTCCAGGCCTACCGCGACGTGATGCCGTTCCTCATCACCAACGGCAACGAGCCCACCCGTGAGCGCTACCAGTCCGCCGCGGACCGGGAGCGGTTCGACGACACCACCAAGTGCATCCTGTGCGCCGCGTGCACCTCGTCCTGCCCGGTCTTCTGGAACGACGGCCAGTACTTCGGGCCCGCAGCCATCGTCAACGCGCACCGGTTCATCTTCGACTCGCGCGACGAGGGCGGCGAGCAGCGGCTGGAGATCCTCAACGACCGGGACGGGGTATGGCGCTGCCGCACCACGTTCAACTGCACGGACGCCTGTCCGCGGGGTATCGAGGTCACCAAGGCCATCCAGGAGGTCAAGCGGGCCCTGATCACCCGCCGCTTCTGACCCTCCCCGGAACGCCCCCCTTCGCGGGGGGCGTCTTCGCGGGGTCGGTTCCCCCCGTCGCGGGGTGCGTCGCGTTGTGGGGGCACGCCCCCTGGCGTTCCCGGCCCTCCCCTTCGCGGGGGGGGGCGCGTTGTGGGGGCACGCCCCCTGGCTCCATCGGCTGCCGCCGAGAGGTCGTGTCGGGGGGGGGGCCGGGGGGGGGGGGGGGGGGGGGGGGGGGGGGGGGGGGCCCCCCCCCGCGGCGCCCCCGGCGGGGCGGTGGGGGGGGGGGGGGGGGGGCCCCCCCCCCCCCACGGCCCCCCGCCAAGGGGGCTCCGCCCCCTTGGAAACCCCCAGGTACCCAGGCTTCGCCCTCCCTTTCCCCCTCCGGCAACCGCCGGGGGACTTTCGACTGCGGGAGCGCTCTTGGGCTGTGACAGACAGCATCTGGACACTTCCCACGCGCACAGCCGGGGGTTTTCCTCGGCAGGAGCGCCCGGCCGAGGCGTCCAGGCCGCAGTATGCCGAGATGTTCACCGACCTGGACGGTGACATGCATCGAAGGGCCTACAGGACCTGGAACGTGCCTGCAGCGGACACGCTGCAGGCCCTGCGCTCGGCACTCTCACTCGACGGCGAGCTGAGCGCGCAGCAGCGCGACCTGCTCACCCTGGCCGGATACACGTACGTGCCGCAACTGACCGATCTGCCCGACCAGAAGACGTGGCGCATCGACCGCGCCGCCGACTACGGCCTTTCACCGACGCCGCACGCGACCGGATCGACCTGGCCCGCATCGAGCGGCACTGGGACGACATCCCGCGCAGCATCGGACAGTCCCCCTCAGGCGGCCGTGGGTCAGGCCAGGAGGAGGCAGCTGCCGGTCACCAGCATCACCGCCGACGTTGCGGCGTGGACGCCGTATGCGGTGGCCTTCGGTCCGCCGCTGCGCAGCACGACCAGCGCATCTCCGGCCGGTATCGCGGCGAACACCAGCAAGTAC
This sequence comes from Streptomyces sp. NPDC006925, assembly GCF_042869575.1. Taxonomy (NCBI): domain Bacteria; kingdom Bacillati; phylum Actinomycetota; class Actinomycetes; order Kitasatosporales; family Streptomycetaceae; genus Streptomyces; species Streptomyces sp. NPDC006925. Next base: position 10,580 of record NZ_JBIAGB010000033.1, on the reverse strand, counting down.
CAACCCAGCACCGACGAGGTCGCGGCGAGCATCAGTACGAAGACGAAAGCCCCGGGCGCGATCTCCCGCAGACCCTTCACACGCAGCCAGGGCCGGAACCCGGGGTCGTCGACCGGTGTGTCGGGGATGCCGAAGCCGGCGGCGCCCCGCGGCTTCGTGACAGCGCTCCCGCCCATGAGGATGAGGCCCGCACCGAGGAGGCCGGCGACAACGGTGGCGATGGTGGTGAGCATCAGCTGTCCTGTTCTGTCGGGGGAATCGTTCTTGGCGAAGTGGTTGTTGTCGTGGAGCTGGGGCTGCGCTGTCAGGGGACGAGGACGATCCGGCCGCGGACGCCGCCCTTGGCCATCGCCTGGTAGGCGTCGGCCGCGTCGTCGAGCGGTGCGACGGCGTGGACGCGAGCCGGCAGCTCCCCCGCTGCGACCCGTGCGAGCAGACGGGCGAGCAGCGGACCGTCGGGACGGGCGAAGATGACCTCGACGGTGATGCCACGTTCCTCGGACAGCCGCGCGGCCGGCTGCACGCCGACGAAACGGCCCCCGTCGCGCACCGCCTTGAGGGCGGGTTCCTGCAGGGCTCCGGCGTCGGCGACGCCTTCCCAGCCCTGTCCGAGGTCGGTGGCGAAGTCGACGCCGAGGCCCCTGACGAACGGCTCGTCTGCCGCTCGGGCCAGCCCGGTCACCTGCCAGCCGCGGTCCTGCGCGAGCACGGCGACGTGCGCGCCCACCGCGCCGGCCGCGCCGGTGACCAGCAGGCGACGCGCCTCGCTCGGCGCGTCGCCGAGGAGGTCGACGAGCTGGGCCGCGGCGGTTGCGTTGAGCGGCACCGTCGCCGCCTCGACCAGGTCCACGCCGTCCGGGACGACGGCGGCGTTCGCGGCGGGGACGAGGAGGTGTTCGGCGTGGGAGCCATGGTCGCGGTCGAAGCCGTCGAGGAACCCGGCGACGGGGGTACCGACCGGCAGCTCGACGCCGGGTCCGGCAGCCTCGACGGCGCCGGCGAAGTCCCAGCCGAGACCGGTCCAGTGCGGCTGGTGGATCATGCCGAGGCGGTGGAAGACGCCTGCGGCCACGCCCAGGTCGACGGGGTTGATCGCCGCGGCGGCGATCCTGACGAGGATTTCCTCCGGCCCCGGCTCGGCCACCGGGAGGTCGACGGTCTCGATCGACTGGGGCCCGGACGGGGCGCGGACCACCGCTCGCCGAGAGGTCTTCTGATGCATTGCCACCTACTCCTTCGTGGAGGGCTTTTGTGAGGTCTTGCCATCGCTGTGCTGCAGCACCAGCATGGAAGGAGTCACTTCCCATGGGGAAGTAGGCACCTTGAAGTAAGTAAGTCACCCAGCGGAGGGGATGAGCCATGGCGACCAGGACCGCGTCCGAGCGGCGGGCCGAGGCCAAGCGGGAGTACGACGCGTTCCTCGCGATGTGTCCCAGCCGCCGGCTTCTGGAGCGCATCTCCGACAAGTGGGTCGCCCTCGTGCTCGCCGCGCTGGGCGGGGACGGCCCACGTCCTGGGGAGACCGCCGTCGAAAAACCGCGGCCCATGCGCTTTTCCGAGCTGTCCCGTCTGATCTCGGGCGTGAGCCAGAAGATGCTGACGCAGACGTTGCGCGCACTCGAGCGCGACGGGTTGGTGACCAGGACGGTGACCCCTACGGTGCCCGTCACCGTCAGTTACGAGCTCACCGATCTCGGCCGCTCGCTGCAGGGGATCATGCGGGGAATCAAGGTATGGGCGGAGGGCCACATGGAGGAGGTCCTCACCCATCGCGACAGGTATGACGTCAGGCAGCGCGACGCCGCGGACTGATCAACGGGGGCTGGCGCGGGACACCGCCGAGCATCACCTGGCACCAGCAGGCTGGTGATCTCGGCGATCGCCTCCGGCGAGGGCTTGTCGAAGCAGCGCCAGACGTTCTCCGGCTTCCTGTGCCGGGTTTCGCCGTCATCTCCTGGCCGCCACGGGCGTCGGCGACGCCGCCCGCGGTGACGCCGACGGCGCCGTCGACCACCTCGCCGAATCCCTTGATCCTGGGTCCTGCGCGCAGAGGCCGCCGTATTCACCGGCATCCGTCGCGGGCTTGTCTCGGTTGGCGAGAGCGTTCCGTCTCATCCAAGTGCACCCGTGAGGGTGACAGAGGGCACCAACTCGGGGTGCCGGCAAGTAACGGGCAGACGGTGGCAGGCTCTTCGGTCATACATCCCGGCGTCGCACCACGAGGACCGCGATGGCCACCGCCGCAGTGGCCCACGCGCCGTAGACGATCCACGCCTCGGTGCTTGTCAGCGGATACTTGCCCAGGTCGCGCGCCCGCTCCGGGTTCATCACCAGCCGCTCCCAGGCGCTGAACGGCATGGCGTTGCCGATCTCCTTGACCCAGCGGTAGCGCTCGCCCTGGAACAGCGCCGGTACCAGCAACAGCAGGGCGATGACGGCGACGATGGAGCCCGCGGCGTGCCGGATGACCGCACCCACCGCCATACCGACCAGCGCACACAGGGGTGCCAGGAGAGCGGCTGCGGTGACAGCGCGCAGTGCGCCTGGGTCGCCCAGCGACAGGCCGCCGTACTCCCTCAGCAGCATCTGGGTGACACCGAAGGAGGTGCCGGAGACGAGCGTGCCGAGCGTCAGCATGACCCCCGACACCACGGTCACTTTGGCGGCGATCACCGCCTGCCGGTCAGGCACGGCGGTGAAGGTCGTACGGATCAGCCCACTGGTGTACTCGCCGAAGACCGCGATTCCTCCCACCGTTGCAGCGATGACCATGAGCAGCTGCCAGGCGGGATCGACGAACGCCGTGTGCAGCGGATCGAACAACGGCTCAGGGCGGGCCGAAACCCCCGGCGGCGGCTCCGACGGCAGTTGCTGATGCGCCAACCGGTCCGCGTTCGACGCGGCGGAGTTCACATTGATGCCGATCACGGTCAGCGCGCCGGCACTGAGCACCCAGTAGGTGGAGCGCAGTGACCAGAGTTTGATCCACTCGGCGGCGAGGAGATGACGGAACCGTGCAGGTACCCCGACCGGGAGGCGGGCGGGGGCATTGCCGAGTACGGCGGTCATCGGGCGACTCCTGCGGAGTATTCGACGCTTTCCTGAGTGAGTTCCATGAACGCTTCCTCCAGGGAGGCCGGCTGCGGGCTGAGCTCGTGCAGCCGCACCCTGTGCGTGAAGGCGAGTTCGCCGATGCGCTCCGCGGGCAGGCCGGTCACGGTGTACGACCCGTCGTCCTCCGGCCGAACCGTCGCGCCCTCGCCTGTCAGCAGTGCGGGGAGGAGTTCCGTGTCGGGGGTACGGACGCTCACCCGCAGCTGTGTGCTGCGGGCTGCGAAGTCGCGCAGGCTCTGTGCCGCGATCAGCCTGCCGCGGCCGATGACGATCAACTCCTCGGCGGTCTGCTCCATCTCCCGCATCAGATGGCTGGAGACGAGCACGGTACGGCCCTCGTCCGCCAGCTGCTTGAAGAGGCCGCGCGCCCAGCGCACCCCCTCGGGGTCGAGGCCGTTGAGCGGTTCGTCGAAGAGCAGTACGGGCGGATCGCCGAGCAGGGTGGCGGCGATACCGAGCCGTTGTTTCATCCCCAGGGAGAATCCGTCGATCCTGCGGCCGGCCGCGTCTGCCAGACCTACCTCTGCCAGCACCTCCGAGACCCGCCTGCGCGGCAGGCCGTTGCTGACTGCCAGCGTCGTCAGGTGGGCGTGGGCGGTGCGGCCGCCGTGTACGTCGTGGGCGTTGAGCAGGGCGCCGACGTCCCGCAGACCGCGGGGGCGGTCGCCGAAAGGTTGCCCGTCGACGGTGATGGTGCCGCCCGTGGGCTGGTTCAACCCGAGGGCCATTCGCAGCGTGGTGGTCTTCCCTGCACCGTTCGGGCCCAGGAACCCGGTGACCACGCCCGGGCGTACGGTGAAGGACAGCCGTTCCACGGCGGTGGTCTTGCCGTAGCGCTTGGTGAGTTCGGTTGCTTCGATCACGGTGCCCACGCTGCCGGGGCGGATACGACTCGGGCATCGGACCACGGGCCGCAATCGGGGCGTTTCAAGTAGCCCCTGAGAGTAGGCCCGTGGGCCAATGCCGCGCTGTGGGCTGCCTGCCTATGATCGGCGCATGAAAGCCCCGCTGGATGTTCCGCGGTCGCTCCTTGGCGAGGTCCTGGCCTGGTGCTCAGGTAGTGCATACGTCGTCCTGCTCTACGTCGTCGTGCTGAACACCGGCCGGGAACTGACCGGCATGCGTCTGCTGCCGGCCGCACTGCTGGCCGTTCTGCTGCTGCCCCTGGTGCTGTGTCGGCCGCTGCCCGCCTTGGCGCTGCTGCTCACCGCCTCCTTCGCGGCGACCGTGCGGGCGGACTCGGTGATGGCTGCGGGCCAGCGCGTGATGGGCATCGTGCCGCCCGCGCAGACGCAAGCGTGGCAGGTCGCGTCTCTGCAGGCAGTCCTCACCGATCTCACCGTCGGATGGATCGCCGCCACCCGGTCGAGACGGACCGCAGTCGTCGCCGCGCTGGTGGCGCTCGGCGTACAGATCGGGGGCGCCGGCTACTACCGGGAGGGTTCGTCGCCGTTCCTCGCCGCCTTGGTCTTCCTGGCTCTGATGATGGTCACCGCCTGGACGGTCGGCCACTCGGTCCGCGAGCGCCGCCAGCACACAGCCGACCTGCGGGCGCGGGCAGCTGAGCAGGCCATTGTCGCGGAGCGGCTGCGGATCGCCCGGGAGCTGCATGACATGGTGGCGCACAGCATCGGCGTCATCGCCATCCAGGCCGGGGTGGGTCGGCGTGTCATCGGCACTCAGCCGTCGGAGGCCCGTAACGCCCTTGCCGCCATTGAGGACACCAGCCGGGACACCTTGGCGGGCCTGCGCCGGATGCTCGGCGCGCTGCGGCAGGCGGTCCCCGGGGATGGTGCACCGCTCGGCCCGGCGCCGGGGCTCGCCGATCTCGACGGGTTGGTGGAGCGGGCCCAGGGCGCGGGGGTGCGGGTGGACATCGAGTGGCGCCGGGAGCGGCGGCCGCTGCCGGCGGAGATCGAGCTGTCCGGATACCGCATCATCCAGGAGGCGATCACCAACGTGGTCCGCCACTCGGGTGCCCCCGCTTGCCGGGTGACCATCGACTGCCAGCAGGACGATCTGTTCATCGAGATCACTGACGAGGGCCGCGGCCTGTCCGGACTGCCCGGCGCGGCCGGCTACGGGCTGACGGGCATGCGGGAACGGGCGGCGCTGCTGCACGGCGAGTTCACGGCCGGACCGCGCCCCGAGGGCGGCTTCCGTGTTGCGGCACGGCTCCCACTGCCGGTGGCAGTCACATGATCCAGGTACTGCTCACCGATGACCAGCCGCTGGTCCGGCACGGGCTGCGGGTGCTGATCGCCGACCGCCCCGGGCTGGAGGTGGCGGGTGAAGCGGCGAACGGGGAGGAGGCGGTGCGGCTCGCCGAGCAGATGGCACCGGATATGGTGGTGATGGACATCCGGATGCCCGGCATGGACGGCATCGAGGCCACCCGGCGGATCACCGCGGGCTCCAGCACACCACCGAAGGTCCTCATCCTCACTACGTTCGACGACGACGAGAACGTCTACGGCGCGCTGCGTGCAGGGGCGAGCGGCTTCCTCGTCAAGGACATGGACATGGACCAGATCCTCACCGCGATCGAGGTCGTCGACGCGGGCGACGCCCTCATCGCACCGAGTGTGACACGCCGCCTGATCGCGGAGTTCTCGGCCCGCCTCGATGTCACACCGCCGCCCCCGCGACCGGTGGAGGGCATCACCGTCCGCGAACGGGAAGTGCTCACCCTCGTTGGTCGCGGACTGTCCAACGCGGAGATCGCCACGCGGCTGCACATCAGCATGGCCACGGCCAAGGCCCATGTGGGCAGGCTGCTGACGAAGCTGGACGCGCGGGACCGGGTGCAGTTGGTCATCTTGGCGTACGAGCTGGGGCTGGTGACGCCGACGACGCGGGGGTAGGGCCCCGACCAAGACGAGTGTCAGAGCCGGTGCCTGGGGCTACGCCCTTGGCGCCGTCCTCCCCTGCCCCGGGGGCTTGGGGGGGGCGGAGCCGCCCCCCCCAACGCCCCCCCAACGCCCGTCCGGCGAGGACAAAAGGGGGCCCGGGGCAAAGCCCCCGACAACGGCGCCGCACCCGGCACACAACAGACGGGGGACGCCCCGAGGCACCCCAGGAGGCACGGGGCGAAGCCCCGACACGCAAGGGCGGCCCGCAAGGGCGAGGCGGCGCCCCCGCGAGGGGGCGCCGGGAGAGTGTGCGTATCGTGCGGACGATGGGACGCATACGGATCGCACCGACGGCAACGGCAGTGGCCATGGCCCTCGCCGCGTCGGCCTGCGGGGCGAGCGACCCCGCGAAGGACCAGGCGACGGCACAGCCGACCGGGCAGCACGGAGTGCGCTTCGCGGCGGACCACCCGGTGGCCCGCGCGGACGCGCCCGTGCACGTACGGCTCGAAGGGCTCACCCCGGGCACGAAGGTCAGGATCACCGCCGGGGCGAAGGACCGGCACGATCAGCGGTGGGCCGCGGCGGTGCGGCGGACGGCGGACGAGGACGGCGCCGTCGACCTGGGCAGTGGCGGCACCGCGGACCTGCTGGAGCGCATGTTGCCGACCGGTGGCCGGGCGAAGAAGCTGATCGGCAGCGGTAAGGCGTTCTCGTACCACCCGGGCCCGCCCGGCCGGCAGCGCTCCTACTCGGTGCGGTTCAGCGCGACCGCGCTGTCCGGGAAGGACAGGGGCGAGCGGGTGGCACGCCGCGATCTGGTCCGGCAGTGGCTGACGAAGGGCACCACGCACCGTGAGCTGACCGTCGCCGGGGACAAGGTGGCGGGCGATCTCTACCTGCCGCCCGAAGGGCGGGACGGCGGGGGCGCGAAGGCGCCGGTGCTGGTGTTCGGCGGCTCGGAGGGCGGCAACTCCGGTACGTACACGGCGGCGCTGCTGGCCTCGCACGGGCACCCGGCGATGTCGGTGTGCTATTTCCGGTGCGGGAAGGATTCCGGGCGCCCGAACGGCATCGACAGCATCGATCTGGACTACTTCACGCGGGCCGGGCGGCTGCTCCGGAAGCAGCGGGGCGCCGATCCGGAGAAGCTGGCCGTGATGGGCAACTCACGGGGCAGCGAGGCCGCGCAGCTGCTCGGGCAGCGACGCCCCGAGGTGTTCCGCGACGTGATCGCGTACGCGCCGTCGTCCAAGGTCAACGGCCCCTATCTGAGCGGCACCACCGCTTGGACCGATCACGGGGAGCCGGTGCCGACCGGGCCGATCCCGCTGGACCGGGTGCGCGGCACGGTGCTCGCCGTCGCGGGCGGCAACGACAGGATGTGGGGTTCGGCGGCCTCGGCCGCCGCCATGGCCCGGCAGGGTGCGAAGAAGCTGGTGTATCCGGACGCCGGACATCATGTGAACTGGTTCCCGCTGGGCCAGCCGGGCCAGGAGGGCGGCCGGAACGGCGCCGTCGCCGCCACCGCGGAGGCGGACCAGGCCGCACGCAGCAGCTCCTGGCCGCGGGCTCTCGACCTGCTGGACAGCTGAGCGACGGCCCGCGCAGCGGACGGCGGCGGCCCACGCAGCAGGCGAGCCGCGGCCCGCACAAACGCACCCGCGCTACGCCGTCTTCGCGGCGAGGGTGACGACGGTGATGTCCGAGTCGGCGCCGACTCGGACCGGCGGGCCCCAGGCGCCCGCGCCGCGGGTGACGTAGAGCTGGGTGTCGCCGTAGCGTTCGAGTCCGGCGACGGTCGGGTTGGCGAGCGCCGCGAGATGGTTGCCGGGCCACAGCTGGCCGCCGTGGGTGTGGCCGGAGAGCTGGAGGTCGACGCCGTGGTCCACGGCCTCGTGGATCTGCACGGGCTGGTGCGCCATGAGCACGCAGGCCCGTTCGGCGTCCCGGTCGCGGAGTGCCCGGTCGAAGTCGGGTCCTTCGCCCTGGTCCTCGCCGGCGAGGTCGTTGACCCCGGCGAGGTCGAAGCCGGGCAGTTCGCGGCGGGCGTTCTCCAGCGGGTGGACGTTCAGTTCCCGCAGGTGGTCGATCCATGCACGGGCGTCGCCGAAGTACTCGTGGTTGCCGGTCACGAAGAACGTCCCGTGCCGGGAGCGCAGCTCGCGCAGCGGCTCGGCGGCGGGGCCGAGGTGCGCGACGCTGCCGTCGACCAGGTCGCCGACGATCGTCACCAGGTCGGGCTGGGTGCCGTTGATGGCGTCGACGATGCGCCGGGTGTGGCCGCGGCCCAGGATCGGCCCGAGGTGGATGTCACTGACGACGGCGACGCGGTAGCCGTGGGTGCGGCGGCCGAGCTTGGCCAGCGGGACGGTGACGTGCTTGAGGGGCGGCCCGTTCAGCACGCTGTAGGCCCCTGCGCCGGTGGTGCCCAGCCCGGCGGCGCCGGCTGTGACGGCGAGGGTGCGGGCGAGGAAGACGCGACGGGAGGGTACGGGCGCGGCGAGGGGCACGGTGTGCGGGGCGCTGCCGGGCGTCCCGGCGTCGGCGGGCTCGACCGTACCGGAGCCGGTGGCGGCGGAACCGGCCCCGGCGGCAGGACCGGCTTCCGCGGCGGCGGTGCCCTCCGCGCCGGGCGACCCGGCGGACGTGGCCAGGTTGCCCGCGGGGCGGCCCGCGGAGTCGACCGGCACCGCGACCGGCGGCGGCTCGGCCGCGGCAGGGGCCGGCTCCGCGGCGGGATCCTGGACCGACCGTGCCCGCCCCCAGGGGGTGCGCCGCAGGACGAACCGCACCAGCTCTCCGGCGAGCAGCGCCAGGGTCAGGTAGAGCAGGCAGGCCAGCCAGAGGAAGCCCGGCCAGGCGAATATCTGCTCCATCAGGAAGGGGGCGCCGGCCCGGCCGGAGACGAGCGCGCCGAGGGTGGTGACCGGCAGCAGTACCGCCAGCACGGTGCCGAGGCGGCGCCACAGGCCGCCGGGCGCGGACACGTCGCGTACGAAGCGCCGCCACAGGTACAGGTGCGTACCGGCCAGCAGGCCCAGCACGACGAGCCCGATCAGTACGAACACAGCCACCATGAAAGTCGTCCCTCCCCCTCGTCTCCCCCGCTCACCGGATCCCGCGACCGCCTCAGGTGCGCCGGGCTGCCCGCACTCCGCGCAGTCCGAGCACGCCGATGGCCGTTCCCAGCAGGAACGAGGTGATCGCCAGCAGCAGGTGGACCCAGAAGTAGCCCGTGGGCGCACCGGCGTCGCCGAAGGCCAGTCCGCTGCTGTCCTTCCAGGGATTCGGAGCGAGGGTGGTCCATCAGCACCTACGCGGTGACCAGCCGACCGGCACCGCAGGCCAGAAAGGCATACTGGGCAGCGATCCCCAGCACGAAGGACAGCGCATGCGCATCGGCCGCCCTACCTCCTGGTTCCTGTTCGGTTTCGGCATCTGGTCGTGGGTGGTCTGGATCACCTTCGTCAAGAACCTGTTCAAGGACGCCAGCGGCCTGGCGTTCGATCATGGGAACCCTACGGCGTACTTCTGGGTGCACCTTACGCTTGCCGTCGTGTCGTTCGCCCTCGGGACCGCGATCGGGCTGTTGGGCCTACGGGGAATCCGGCACAAGCCCACCGGCAGGTAGTCCCGTCCGCGCCATACGCGAACGGGGCTCTCCGTGCGATATGGCTACCGCCGGGAACCCGCCGCGTAGATCAGCGCTCCACAGCCCCGGCAGTATCGGCCGTCGTCGCGCTGCTCCAACTTGCCGGGATGGTCGCAGACGGTCTCGACACATTCCAGTGGGACACCCGCTTCGATCCCGCCGGCAAGCGGGCGGAGGAAGGCCGTCTCGATGGCTGGCCCCTGCCTTCCGGGCTTCCTGCTGGAGTCGTAAACGGTTTCCACCGCCATCAGCCGCAGCAGCGTCTCGGAGCCCTTCACACGCACCGTGGCGCCCCGTCGGAGACTCATACAATCCCCTCGCCGAGATCAGCACGCACGATGATCCACGCGGCAGCCTCCGCATAGTCGTGACGGGCAGCCAGATGAACCCGGTACGCCCTTGCCAGGTTGCGCGCCGGTTCACCGTCCGGCTCTCTGCGGATAAGCGACACGAACACAGCGCAGTCGTCGCACTCCCGCCGGTTCCGCAAGGGGATGACTGCCGGTTGCAGATGGGGGCGGTTAGGGTCGGCCATGTTCGCGCTCCTTGTCAGCGTGAGCCACTCCCCCGGGCCGATCACGCGGTCGCCGGGGTTCGTCACAGCCAGACAACTCCCCGCACATGCACAGCGGATACGCCCGCGCACTGTCGGTAGCTCCAGGAGCGCCCTAGACTGACTTCCTGGAGAAACCGACAGGGGGGATGTCTTGAACACGACGCTCGCACGTGCTATGGAGCGCGCCAATGTAGGTGAGCATGAGCTGGCGAGACGGGTACAAGTAGCACCAAAGACTGTTGCCTCGTGGCTCGCTGACCCCTCAGTGTCGCCTCGGCCACAAACGCGACAGCGAGTAGCCAGCGCGTTAGCCTCCGGCTTTCACGAGGCGTGGTGTCCGATGGGTGATCACATAAGCAGAAAGTGCCTCTGACCAGCGAGAATGTGGATTGTCGAGATCCCT
>NZ_JBIAGB010000032.1:0-78212 GCF_042869575.1 Streptomyces sp. NPDC006925 | reverse complement strand
CCCCCCCCCCCCCCCCCCCCCCCCCCCCCCCCCCCCCCCCCCCCCCCCCCCCCCCCCCCCCCCCCCCCCCCCCCCCCCCCCCCCCCCCCCCCCCGGCCGGTCACCGGCGCCCGCTGTGCGGGGGGCCGTCCCGGCTGTGCTCAGGCGCCGATCGGATGCCAGACGGTCTTCGTCTCCAGGAAGGCCGTCATCCGCTCCAGCCCCGGCTCGGCCGTCCAGTCGACGGCGCCCGGCGCCGGGCGCAGCACCCGCTTGAGGTTGTCCGCCGCGGTCCGCTCCAGCTCCGTGGCCGGCTCCGGGTCCGCGCCCGCGAGGTCGATCGCGTTCACGTCCTGGTGCGCGGCGAGCGGCCGGGCGAGTTCGGCGGTACCGCCGGACAGCACGTTGACCACACCGCCGGGCAGGTCGGAGGTCGCCAGCACCTCCGCGAGGGAGAGCGCGGGCAGCGGCGCGTCCTGCGCGGCGACCACGACGGCCGTGTTGCCGGTGACGATCACCGGCGCGAGGACGGAGACCAGACCCAGCAGTGAGGCGTTCTGTGGCGCCACTACCGCCACCACACCGGTCGGCTCGGGGGTGGAGAGGTTGAAGAACGGGCCCGCCACCGGGTTGCCGCCGCCCACCACCTGGGCCACCTTGTCCGACCAGCCCGCGTACCAGACCCAGCGGTCGATCGCCGCGTCCGTCCTGGCCTGCGCCTTCGCCTTCGACAGCCCCTCGGCCGCGGCCACCTCGGCGGCGAACTGCTCGCGGCGGCCCTCCAGCATCTCGGCGACGCGGTAGAGGATCTGGCCGCGGTTGTAGGCCGTCGCGCCCGACCAGCCGCCGAACGCCTTGCGGGCCGCGACGACCGCGTCCCGCGCGTCCTTGCGGGACGCGCGGGGGGCGTTGGCCAGCCACTGGCCCTTTGCGTCGGTCACCTCGTACACCCTGCCGCTCTCGCTGCGGGGGAACTTGCCCCCCACGTACAGCTTGTAGGTCTTCAGCACGGACAGCCGTGCGCCCCGTGCCGGGGATGTACGTGCCTCAGGCGTGCTCAAGGTAAGCCTCCAGACCGTGCCTGCCACCCTCGCGGCCGTAGCCGGACTCCTTGTAGCCGCCGAACGGCGAGGTCGGGTCGAACTTGTTGAACGTGTTGGCCCAGACGACGCCCGCGCGCAACTGGTTCGCCAGCTTCAGGATGCGCGAGCCCTTCTCCGTCCAGATGCCCGCCGAGAGCCCGTAGGGCGTGTTGTTGGCCTTCGCGACCGCCTCCTCGGGCGTGCGGAAGGTGAGCACCGACAGCACCGGGCCGAAGATCTCCTCCTGCGCGATCCGGTGCGCCTGGCCGACCCCGGTGAAGACGGTGGGCGCGAACCAGTGGCCTCGGTCGGGCAGCTCGCACGGTGGCGACCAGCGCTCGGCGCCCTCGGCCTCGCCCGCCTCGGCCAGCTCGGTGATCCGGGCCAGCTGCTCGGCGGAGTTGATGGCGCCCACGTCGGTGTTCTTGTCCAGCGGGTCGCCGACCCGCAGGGTGCGCAGCCGCCGCTTGAGCGCCTCCAGCACCTCGTCGTGCACCGACTCCTGCACCAGCAGCCGGGAGCCGGCGCAGCACACCTGCCCCTGGTTGAAGAAGATCCCGCCCACGATGCCCTCGACGGCCTGGTCGAGCGGGGCGTCCTCGAAGACGATGTTGGCGCCCTTGCCGCCGAGTTCCAGGGTCAGCCGCTTGTCCGTACCGGCGACCGTCCGCGCGATCTCCTTGCCGACGGCGGTCGATCCGGTGAACGCGACCTTGTGCACGTCCGGGTGGCCCACCAGGGCCGCGCCCGTCGCGCCGTCGCCCGTGAGGATGTTGACGACGCCCTTGGGCAGTCCCGCCTGCCGGCAGATGTCCGCGAAGAACAGCGCCGAGAGCGGCGTCGTCTCGGCGGGCTTGAGCACCACCGTGTTGCCCGCGGCCAGCGCCGGGGCGATCTTCCAGGCGAGCATCAGCAGCGGGAAGTTCCACGGGACGACCTGTGCGGCGACCCCCAGCGGCCGCGGATCGGGCCCGCAGCCGGCGTAGGAGAGCTTGTCGGCCCAGCCCGCGTAGTAGAAGAAGTGCGCCGCCACCAGCGGCAGGTCCGCGTCCCGCGTCTCGCGGATCGGCTTGCCGTTGTCCAGGGTCTCCAGCACCGCCAGCTCGCGCGAGCGCTCCTGGATGATCCGGGCGATCCGGAACAGGTACTTCGCCCGCTCGGCACCCGGCAGCGCCGACCAGGTCTCGAACGCGGCGCGGGCGGCGCGCACCGCCGCGTCGACGTCGTCCGCCTGGCCGTAGGCGACCTCGGACAGCACCTCCTCGTCGGCCGGGGAGCGGGTGGTGAACACCTTGCCGCCGGCGGCCTCGCGGAACTCCCCGTCGATGAACAGGCCGTAGGACGGCGCGATGTCGACCACGGACCGCGACTCGGGCGCGGGCGCGTAGTCGAACAGAGTCGACGTCGTCGACCCGGGCTGCTGGTCGTTCATGGCTCAGTCCACCGTTACGTAGTCGGGGCCGGAGTAGCGGCCGGTAGCGAGCTTCTGGCGCTGCATCAACAGGTCGTTCAGCAGGCTGGAGGCGCCGAAGCGGAACCAGTGGGGGCTGAGCCAGTCGTCCCCCAGCGTCTCGTTGACCATCACCAGGTACTTGAACGCGTCCTTGGCCGTGCGGATGCCGCCCGCGGGCTTCACGCCCACCTGCTGCCCGGTGGCGGTACGGAAGTCGCGGACGGCCTCCAGCATGAGCAGCGTGTTCGGCGGCGTCGCGTTCACGGCCACCTTGCCGGTGGAGGTCTTGATGAAGTCGGCGCCCGCGAGCATGGCCAGCCAGCAGGCCCGGCGGATGTTGTCGTAGGTGGCCAGCTCCCCGTTCTCGAAGATCACCTTCAGGTGTGCCGCGCCGCAGGCGGACTTCACCTCGCGGATCTCCTCGAACACCTGGAGGTAGCGGCCGGCGAGGAAGGCGCCCCGGTCGATCACCATGTCGATCTCGTCGGCCCCGGCGGCCACCGCCTCCCGGGTGTCCGCCAGCTTGACCGCCATCGAGGCACGTCCGGAGGGAAACGCGGTGGCGACGGACGCCACGTTGATCCCTTCGGCGCCCAGTTCCGTCAGCGCCTGCCGTGCGGTGGCCGCCATGTCGGGATAGACGCAGATCGCGGCGACGGGGGGCGCGGACCGGTCACCCGGGTCGGGACGCGCGCCCTTCGCGCACAGGGACCGCACCTTGCCCGGTGTGTCGGCCCCTTCCAGCGTCGTCAGGTCGATCATCGAGATCGCCAGGTCGAGCGCGTACGCCTTGGCGGTCGTCTTGATGGAACGGGTCCCCAGCGCGGCGGCCCGGGCTTCCAGCCCGACCGCGTCGACACCGGGGAGCCCCTGCAGGAAGCGGCGGAGTGCGGCATCGGAGGTCGCGACGTCGGAGAGGGAGCCCCTCCCCGCGTCGCGAGGGGCCGCATCGATAGGCATGGTCACCAGAGCACCATATCTACGCGCGTAGTGGCTGTCACCCCATGGGCCACCCCGGCTTCGCGGGGCCGCCGCCGGGGTACTGCCGCCGCCGAGGGGCGTCCCGCCGTCCCGCCGCCATCACCCACCGGCGGCGGCGCCGGGCGGAATAGCGCACCGTGCCCGGGAGTGCGCGGGGCACAGTGCGTCACCCGGGTCCTTACTCCTGACGTCATCGACCCCCTGGCCCCGCCGCGGCAATGTGGTGCACGGCGACGGGATCCCGCCCAGGGGCCCCGCACCGCAGATCCGAGGAGCGCACCATGCCCGCCACATCCCCCGACGCCGCCGTCCGGCCGGTCGCCGAGGCCACCCGCGAGGTCGTCCAGGAGTTCCTCACCGCCCGGATGGCCGGGGACACCGCGCGGCTCCTCGAACTCTTCGCGGACGAGGTCGACTGGCTGCTCGCCGAGAACCCGGCCGTCCCGTGGATCCGGCCACGCTCCACCGGGGCCGCATGCGCGGCCCAGTCCGCGGAGCTGGCCGAGTACACCGTGGCCGAGGACGCGCGGGCCTCCCTCGACGCCTTCCTGGTGGACGGCGCCGACGCCGTCCTGACGGGGCACCTCTCGGGGACCGTGCGGGCGACGGGGAAGAGCTTCGAGGGCCCGTTCGCGCTCCGCCTCACCGTCGAGAACGGCCGGATCATCCGACACCATCTCTACGAGAACAGCCTGTCGATCGCTCAGGCGTGCTCCCCTTCCTGACCTCCCTTCGGGTTCCTGACCTCGGGGCACGGGGCGGTACCAAGGGTCTGAACCTGTGTCGGAGCGCAGGTCGGAAGCCGGAGTGTCGTGGCACGTCACAGGGGGGTTGCCGGGTCTTCAGTGGGCGTCCTAGCCTCTTTCGCACCACCATGCGCTGGAACCTCAAGTGCGGTGGTACAGAACGGAGTTCACGAAACTGTCCCTACTGGCACGGGAGAGATCATGGAATTCCTGTCCCAGTTCACGCCCCGCGAGGCAGGGGTGCTGAACCAGGACCCGGAGGTGTCGTTCCACGAGAACGACCTCGCCGCCGGAGCCACCGACCGCTGCCCGATCACCGCGTGCGACTACACCTGCATGGGGACCGGCAACACCGGCTGACCCACGTATCACCACCCGGGATGCCCCGACCCTCGTGCGCGGTGGTCGGTGCTCCGCACGACGGCCCGAGGAGGTCACCGGACCGGACGCCACGGCGTTCGCGAACCGGGCCGCCTCGGGCCGCCCGTGTGTCGGCGGGCGAACACCGGCCGACGGCCAAGACCCCGGTACCCCGGTACCCCGGACCGCCCGGTCCGCCAAGATCGACCGTTCCGCCCGGCGACCTCCGGCACCCCGGACCGACCGGTCCGCCAAGTGAACACCCCTCATCCCGACCGGCGGACTTCCCGGGAGCCGGACTGGCTGGTCCGGCCGGACCGTGACGACCGAGGAGCAGAAGCGTGGCCGACTGGAACGCGGAGGACGTACTCCGGAGGCTGATCGCGGACCGCCGGGCTCCGCACTCGCTGTCCACCGGAGCCACCTGGACACGGGTGAGGTGCGAGCCCGCACCTGACCTCCCCGAACACGGCTGGAAGCTGCACATCTCCTCGCGGGTCGACGGGCTGCCGCAACTGGCCGCGGCCCTCTTCCCCCACCTGCTCAGCGAGGGCTGCGGGTTCAAGGTGGCCCGCTCGGACCGGGTGCTGCGCCGGCTCAACGACGCCGGAGTCGGGTCGGGAGCGGTGGGCAAGGCCGTCACCGTCTATCCGCGGCCCGAACGCGTCCGCGGGCTGGGCCGGGAGCTGGCGGAGCTGCTTCGGGGCCATCCCGGCCCGAGAGTGCCCAGCGACCGACGGGTGGCGGAGGACGCCCCCGTGTACTACCGCTACGGCCCCTTCCGCACCCACTGGCGCAGCGGCCCCTACGGCACCCTGGTGGTGGTCATCCACGGCCCGGACGGCCAGGAGTTCGAGGCAGCCGCCTCGCTCGGCTACCGCCAGCCCCCCTGGGTGAGCGACCCGTTCCGTACGGACGAACCGCCGCCCGGCAACGAAGTCGCCCCCACGGACACCGCGGCTCACCCCGCGCCGGAAGACCACGCGCCGCGCCCCGCCGCCGACGTGCTGCTGGGCGGCCGCTACCGCGCCGTCGAGGGTGTGTACGAGTCGGCCCGCGGCAACGTCTACCGCGCCGTGGAGACGGCGGGCCGGGCCGGCGACGCCGCGCACGCGCGCACCGTCATCGTCAAGACCGCCCGCGCGCACGTCAGCGAGGACCGCGACGGCAACGACGTCCGGGTCCGGCTGCGCAACGAGCGCCGCGTCCTGACGGCGTGTGCCGGGGTGCCGGGCATCCCCGCCTTCCTCGACCACTTCGCCCATGCCGCCGACGAATACCTGGTCACCAGCGATGTCGGCGACCGCAACCTCATGGAACACATATGGCGCAACGGCGCGTTGCTGCCGGCCCCCTGCCCGCCCGCCTCCATGCCCGCCGCCGATGACGGCGAGGACCCCGGGGCCACCGGAGAGGCGGGGGCCACCTGGCCAGCGGACGAGGCCGACGCGTTCACCCGGCTCGCACGTGAACTCGCCACCACGCTCGGCGCTCTGCACGCCAAGGGCGTGGTCATGCGGGACGTGACGCCCCGCAACATCGTCCTGGACGACACCGGGCGGGCCCACCTCATCGACTTCGGGATCTCGGCGCTCGACGGCATCCACCTGCCGGGCGGCACCCCGGGCTACGCCCCGCGGGAGCAACTCGACCGCACGCAGGAACCGTCGGCGGCCGACGACCACTACGCGCTCGGCATGGTCCTCGTCTTCGCCGCCACCGGGCTGCCCCCGGTCACCGGGGAGGCGTCGACCGCCCTGGCCCGCACCCGGGCGCTGCAGTGCCTGCACGCCGTACACGGCACCCGGCGGCCGGAACTCCGCGCGGTGGTCGGCGACCTCCTCTCCCGCGATCCGGACCGCTCCGCCGGGGCGCTCGCCGACCTCGCCTCCGGAGACTGGCGCGCCCGCACCGGCGGCCACGCCCTCCCCCCTCCCGCGGCCCCCACCGGCCAGGTGGCCGACCTCGCCGACCGGGTGCTGGAGATCCTGCTGGCCGAGGCGGGGGAGTACCACCTCGGCGGAGAGGGCGTGGACTTCCCGGCCGTCGACGCCAGCCTGTACACCGGAAGCGCGGGGGTCGGGCTGGAACTGCTGCACCACCGCCACCGCCCGGGCGTCCCGGAACTGCTGCGGCGGCTGGCCCGGCACGCCCACCGCAGCCTGGCCACCGTGCCCACCGCGGACGGCCTCTTCTCCGGCCGCACCGGCACCGAGGTGTTCCTGGCCGCGGCCCGCCGCGCCGGAGTGGAGGTACCGACCGGACCGGTGCTGCCCGCCGCCACCCGCGGCCGCGCACCGGACGCCACGGATGCCGCGGAGGTCCCGGAAGTGCTGCGGGCCGTCGACATCGACGTCGTCTCCGGGCACGCGGGCGTCGGACTCGGCAGGCTCCTGCTGGCCGACCTCGGCGACCCGGGCGCGCCGGCGGCGGCCGCGGCCCTCGCCGAGCCGCTGCTGCGGCGCGAGGACCCTGCCGTCCCGTCCGCACACCTGGCCGGTGAACTGGGCCGCGAGACCACCTTCGGCTACGCGCACGGATATCTCGGCGTCACCGATTTCCTGCTGCTGCTCGCCGCCCGCAACGGCGACCGGGGGCTGCTGGAGGCCGGCCGGCTGCGGGCCCACCGGCTGGCCGCCCTCGTCCCGGACCTGGTCGCCGCCGCCGGCGCGCCCACCGCCTCGCAGATGGCGGTCTCCTGGTGCCGGGGGCTCGGTGGCCTGGCCCGTGTCCTGCGCCACGCCTGGCTGGTCCTCGACGAACCGGAGCTGCGCCGGGCCGCCGAGACCGCCACCAGGGGCTGTCTGCCCTGGCTGACCAGGCTCAGCACGCTCGGCCAGTGCTGCGGCACCGCCGGGCTCGGCGCGGTCCTGCTGGACCTGGCCGTGGACACCGGGGACGACCGCTACCTCGACGCCGCCCACGAGGCAGCACGCCATCTGATGCGGCGCAGCCACGGCCCGGACGACGCGCCCGCCCTCATGGCCAACACGCACACCAGGGACGCCCCCTACTCGTGGGCGCAGGGATATGCGGGCATCCTGGCCTTCCTGCGCCGGCTGCGCGAGCCGGCCGGCCCCGATCTGCTGCCGGAGCCGACGGGCGCCCCGGCTCGGCACGGGAGGACGGTCGGCGGCTGAGCCCGCAGGGCCACGCCGGCGCCGGGGTGGCAGCCGCGGTGAGTCCGGTCCGGACGCTGTGGGGGGACTACGGCCCATCGGCTGCCTCTTCGATGCCGTACCGCAATGTCCGTCATGCGGACGGTCCGGCACAATCGTTCGCATGACGAGCGAGGACAGCGAGGGCACGGGCGAGGGCGAGGACCGCGGCGGCGCGACGGACGGCGACCGCGCGGCCGGGAGGGAACCCGGAAGCGCTCCCGGCTCCGGCGGGGAGACCGGTTCCGGAAGCGACAGCGGCTCCGGGAGCGGGACCGGGGGACAGGAGTTCCCCGACCGGGTGTACCGCTCGGCCGGTGGGATGGCGGGCGGCATCGTCCTGCTCGCCATCGGGCTGTGGCTCGCGACGGACGCGGTCCTCGGGGGCGAGGGCAGGACGCCGTGGCTGACGCTCGCCGCGATGCTGTGCGTCGTGCCGCTCGTCGTCGCCTTCACGCTGCGTCCCGCCGTGTTCGCGGGGGAGCGGCGGATGCGGGTGCGCAACCCGTTCCGCACCATCGAGGTGCCGTGGGGAGCCGTGGAGTCGCTGCGGGCCGGGTACTCCAGCGAGGTGCTGGCCGGAGGCGCGAAGTACCAGCTGTGGTCCATCCCCGTCTCGCTGCGGGCCCGCAAGAAGGCGACCCGGCACAACGAGCGGATCGGCTCGGGTCGGCCGCCCGCCACCGGGCCGGGCGGGCTGTTCGGCGGCCGCGGGATGCCGAACGTGGGTCCGGACACCTCGGAGCTGCGGGAGAAGCGGGCCGCCTCCGACCAGTCCGTCGACGAGCTCCGCGAGCTGGCCGAGACCCACGGCCGGAAGGAGGCGGCCCAGGGAGAGGTCGCCGTCCGGTGGTCCTTCGAGGTCATCGCCCCGGCGCTGGCGGGTGCCGTGCTGCTGGCCGTGCTGCTGGCGACGGGCTGACCCGACCGCGGGCACGGGAGAGCCGCACAGTCCCGCCGGCCCGCCGGGCGGCCGGTCAGCGCCGGGCGGCGCCCCGGGGCGCTACTCCTCCCGCCGCTGGACCCGCTTGATCAATGACCGCGCCTCCGCGGCGGACAGCTCCAGGCCGAAGGCGTCGGCCAGCAGCCCGGGCAGCTCGTGCGGATCCACGGTGCGCTTCGCGTCCGGCTCGCCGCCCGTCGCGGCGGTGGCCGCCGTGGTCGTCGTCCAGGTGAGGCCGTCGAGCTGGTCGGCGCGGTCGGCGCGGATGCGCTGGACGAAGGGGCGCCGGTTGAAGGGGGAGTGCGGGCCGGTGGCGATGTAGTGGTTGCCGACCTCGTTGTCCACCGGGTACTGCGGGGTCTCGGTGAAGGTGTGCCGCACCATCCAGCCGCCCCGGCCGTCGGGCTGGTGCAGCGCCCAGCCGTCCGCGCCCGGCGTGATCTCCGTACGGCGCAGCAGGAACGGCCGCCCCTCGATCGTCACCTCGTTGCCGTCCACCAGCTCGATGGGGGCGAGCGGGCTGGCGCCGAAGCCGACGTCGGCCAGCAGGCGTCGCCCGCCGACCTCGACCAGCAGCATGGCGTGCGTCGCCGGAAGGATCTTCTCCGCACCCATTTGCACCCGTCCGGCCAGCGCCGTGAAGCGGAACCCGAGCCGCTCCAGCGCCGCCGCGAAGAGGGTGATGTGCTCATAGCAGTAGCCGCCGCGGCCCCGGTGGACGAGCTTGTCCTGGACGTCGGCCAGGTCGAGGGAGACCGACCGGTGCAGGAAGCTGTCCAGGTTGTCCCAGCGCACGGAGAGCACATGCGCGCGGTGCAGTGCGCGCAGTGCGGCCTCGGTGGGGGCGCGTTCCCCGTCGTAGGTCAGCCGCGCGAGGTAGGCGTCGAGGTCGAGCTGTTCGCCGTGCCACATGGTCGTCGTCTCCCCGCTGCGGGCGATGTGCTCGGATGTCCCCGAGCCGGGGCGGTGCCCCTGTCCACGCAACCCGCGCGGCGGGGCGGCTGTTCCCCGCGACAGCCGCCCTGCCCTGCGGACGGTTCAGAACCCCGTGGCCTGCTTGAGATCGTCCTTGATCCGCTCCAGCACCCCGGCCGCGCGCTCCCGCGCCGCGCGGAGACCGGCGGCCCCGGCAGTCGTACCGGCTTCCGCACCGGCAGCCGTCCCGACCGGGACGACGACCTCCAGGTAGCACTTGAGCTTCGGCTCGGTACCGCTGGGCCGCACCACGACACGGCCCCCGGCGATCGGTCCCGCCGCGTCGCCGTCCGCGTCGGCGCCGTCGGCGCCTGCGTCCGCGCCGCCGAGCAGGTAGCGCAGCCCGTCCGTGGGCGGGAGCGCCGCGCTGCCCCGGTTCAGGTCCTCGGCCTGCGCGACGGCCAGCCCGCCGAGCGTGGTCGGCGGCTGGGCGCGCAGCCGCTCCATGGCGGAGGCGATCAGCGACAGGTCCGCCACCCGCACCGAGAGCTGGTCGGTGGCGTGCACGCCGTGCTCGACGTCGAGTTCGTCCAGCAGGTCCGACAGCGTGCGCCCGGCCTGCTTGAGCTCGGCGGCCAGCTCCGCGACGAGCAGCGCCGCGGTGATGCCGTCCTTGTCCCGGACGCCCTGCGGGTCGACGCAGTACCCCAGCGCCTCCTCGTAGCCGTAGCGCAGCCCCTCCACGCGGGCCAGCCATTTGAAGCCGGTCAGCGTCTCGGTGTACGGCAGCCCGGCCGACTCGGCGATCCGGGAGAGCAGCGAGGAGGAGACGATGGTCGTCGCGAGGGTCCCCGCGGCGCCCTTGCGGATCAGATGGGTGGCCAGCAGCGCGCCCACCTGGTCGCCGCGCAGCATCCGCCAGCCGCTTCCGGCCGCCGCGTCGCCGTCTCCGGCCGCCGCGTCCGGTACGGCCACGCCGCAGCGGTCCGCGTCCGGGTCGTTGGCGATGATCACGTCGGGGCGTTCGCCGTGCTCGGCCTCCCAGGCCCGGGCGGTCGCGTATGCGCGGTCCATCGCGCCCGGTTCCTCCGGGTTGGGGAACGCGACGGTGGAGAAGTCCGGGTCCGGTTCGGCCTGCTCGGGCACCGGGACGGGCCGCGGGAAGCCTGCCCGCTCGAAGGCGAGCTGCGCCGTCCGGTGGCCGACGCCGTGCAGGGCGGTGTGCACGACCCGTACCTCGCGGGCCGAGCCCTCGGTGAGCACGGCCCGGGTGCGGGCCAGGTAGGCGTCGTGCACCTCGTCGCCGAGCACCTGCCACCCCGACTCGGGGCGCGGCACGCCCGCGAGCGGGCCGACGGCCGCGATGGCGTCCGCGATCTCGCCGTCGGCGGGCGGCACGATCTGCAGACCGTCGTCCAGATAGACCTTGTAGCCGTTGTCCCGCGGCGGGTTGTGGCTGGCGGTGACCATGATCCCGGCGGCCGCGCCGAGCTGCCGCACGGCGAACGCCAGCACCGGGGTGGGCAGCGGCTCGGGCAGCGTCGCCGCGCGCAGTCCGGCGCCGGTCATCACGGCCGCGGTGTCCCGGGCGAAGTCGGCGCTCCGGTGGCGGGCGTCG
This sequence comes from Streptomyces sp. NPDC006925, assembly GCF_042869575.1. Classification (NCBI taxonomy): domain Bacteria; kingdom Bacillati; phylum Actinomycetota; class Actinomycetes; order Kitasatosporales; family Streptomycetaceae; genus Streptomyces; species Streptomyces sp. NPDC006925. The sequence goes on along the minus strand of NZ_JBIAGB010000032.1, from coordinate 66,977 downwards.
TAGCCGATCACGACCAGCGGCGCGTCGCCCTCCGCCGCGTGCGGGAGGCGGGCGCGCAGATACGCGGCGATGCCGGCCGCGGCGCGGATGACGACGGCGCGGTTCATCCGCATCGGCCCCGCGCCGAGCTCACCGCGGAGTCCGGCGGTGCCGAACTGGAGGGTGCCGGCGAACCGGTCCCGCAGCTCGGCCAGGTCGCCGGCTCCGAGCAGCGCGGCGAGTTCCTCGCGGGTCTCCGGGTCCGGGTCCTCGGCCAGCCAGTCGCGGGCACGGGCGAGCAGCGCGTCGTCCGATCCGGGCGCGGGCGCGTCCGGTGCGGCTGTCGCGCCCTCCCGCAGGCTGTCGGTCATCTTCGTGGTCCTGCCTTTCACGGTGGGTCTGGGGAGCCCGGTGGGGCTGAGGGGCCCGTGGGGCCCGGGGAGAGCCGCCCCCGGGATGGTCCGGGGCGGCCCCGGGCCGTCAGAGCCGCTTGAGTACCTCGCCGAGCAGGGTGCCCATGCGCACCGCGGAGTCGCGGCCGGCCTGCAGGACCTCCTCGTGGTTGAGGGGCTCGCCCGTCATCCCGGCGGCGAGGTTGGTGACCAGGGAGACCCCGAGCACCTCGGCGCCCGCCTCGCGCGCGGCGATGGCCTCCAGGACGGTGGACATGCCCACCAGGTCGCCGCCGATGGTACGGACGTAGTTGATCTCCGCGGGGGTCTCGTAGTGCGGGCCGGGGAACTGGACGTAGACGCCCTCTTCCAGGCTCGGGTCGATCTCCTGGCAGAGCGCGCGCAGCCGCGGCGAGTACAGGTCGGTCAGGTCGACGAAGTTGGCGCCGACGATCGGCGAGGTGGCGGTGAGGTTGATGTGGTCGCTGATGAGGACCGGCTGGCCCGGGTGCATGCCCGGCCGCAGCCCGCCGCAGCCGTTGGTCAGGACGATGGTCTTGCAGCCCGCCGCCACGGCCGTGCGCACCCCGTGCGCGACGGCCGCGACACCGCGGCCCTCGTACGCGTGCGTACGGCCGAGGAAGACGAGCGCGCGCTTGTCGCCCACCCGGTGCGAGCGGATCTTGCCGGCGTGGCCCGCGGCGGTGGGCGGCGGGAACCCCGGCAGCTCGGTGATCGCGAGTTCGTGGTCGGCCACGCCGAGCGTGTCGGCGGCGGGGACCCAGCCCGAGCCCATGACGAGTGCCACGTCGTGGCTGTCCTCGCCGGTCAGGGCCCGCAGCCGGGCGGCGGCCTCCTCGGCGGAGCGGTAGGGGTCGTCGGCAGCGTGAGTAGTGGCAGATGCGTTCACGCGACGAGGGTAGCCCGTTATCGCCTACGCGCGTAGACGTGCGGCGCAACTCATCCGCAAGTCCGGACGAACGCACGGGCGACAGCAGGAGCGGGCGGGGCGCGTGTGGAGATTTCGTCGGCCCGCGACGCTAGCGCGCAGCCGCTAGCACGGCCGCTTGCGGAGCTCCATGACGTAGTCGTGCGGGGCCCCGGCGGACTCCGCGGCGTCGGCGATGTCCCCCAGGTAGCGGGCCGAGGGCAGACCGCCCTCGTAGCCGTTGAGGACGTAGCACCAGGCCGCCTCCTCGCCCTCCAGGGTGTGCACCCGCACCCGCATCCGCCGGTATATGTCCAGGCCGACGCCCTCCCAGCGGTCCATCGAGTCCTCGTCCATCGGTGCGATGTCGTACAGCGCGACGAAGGTCTGGGAGCGCGGTGCCTCCACGAGGGTGGCCAGCGCGCCGTCCCAGCCCATGTGCTCGCCTCCGAAAGTGAGCCGCCAGTCGGTGAGCCAGCCGGTGCCGCGGAGGGGGGAGTGCGGGGCGCGGCGGGCCATCAGGCGGGCGTCGAGGTTGCCGGCGTAGGCGGCGTAGAGCGACATCCCACGAGGGTAACGGGGGCCCTCACAGGACGGGCGTTTCCCGGGGCCGCGCCCGGTGGACCGGGCGGCGCGGGCGGAGCGCGGACCCGCCGCGGCGCCGGACCGGCGCGGAGGGGGAGCACCCCCGGCGGGTCCGGACCTGACGGGTGCGGGACAATGGAGCATGTGACTCGGATCGTGATCATCGGTGGTGGCCCTGGCGGATACGAAGCGGCCCTGGTGGCGGCGCAACTCGGCGCGGAAGTCTCCGTCGTCGACTGCGACGGCCTCGGGGGCGCGTCGGTGCTCACCGACTGCGTACCGTCCAAGACGCTGATCGCCACGGCCGAGGTGATGACCAACTTCGACTCCTCGTACGAGGAGCTGGGCATCCGGGTGGAGGACACCACCCACGACCCGGACGATCCGGCGCGCGTGGTCGGGGTCGACATCCGCAAGGTCAACCGGCGGGTCAAGCGGCTTGCGCTGGCCCAGTCGCACGACATCACGGCCTCGGTCACCCGGGCGGGCGGCCGGGTGGTGCGCGGCCGCGGCAGGCTGGAGCCCGGCCAGGCCACGGACGGCTCCCGCGTCGTGACGGTCACCGCGGCGGACGGCAGCCAGGAGCAGCTCACGGCGGACGCGGTGCTGATCGCCACCGGTGGCCACCCGCGGGAGATCCCGGACGCGCGCCCGGACGGCGAGCGCATCCTGAACTGGACGCAGCTCTACGACCTCCAGGAGCAGCCCGAGGAGCTGATCGTCATCGGCTCCGGTGTGACCGGGGCCGAGTTCGCGGGCGCCTACCAGGCGCTGGGCTCGCAGGTCACGCTGGTCTCCTCGCGGGACCGGGTGCTGCCGGGCGAGGACCCGGACGCGGCGGCGGTGCTGGAGGACGTCTTCCGGCGCCGCGGGATGAACGTGATGAGCCGCTCGCGTGCCGCATCGGCGCAGCGGGTGGCCGGGGCCGGCGGCCCGCCGAAGGCGGACGGCGACCGGGTCGAGGTCACGCTCCAGGACGGCCGGACGATCACCGGTACGCACTGCCTGGTGGCGGTCGGAGCCATCCCCAACACCTCGGACATGGGGCTGGAGGAGGCCGGGGTCCGGCTCAAGGACTCGGGGCACATCTGGACCGACAAGGTCTCGCGCACCTCGGCTCCCGGTGTCTACGCCGCGGGCGACTGCACCGGGGTCCTCGCACTCGCCTCCGTCGCGGCGATGCAGGGCCGGATCGCGATGTACCACTTCCTCGGCGACGCGGTGAACCCGCTCGATCTGCGGACGGTCTCCGCGAACGTCTTCACCGACCCGGAGATCGCGACGGTCGGCTACAGCCAGGCGGACGTCGACAAGGGGGCCATCGAGGCCCGCGTCGTCAAGCTTCCGCTGCTGCGCAACCCGCGGGCCAAGATGCAGGGCATCCGGGACGGTTTCGTGAAGCTGTTCTGCCGCCCCGGCACCGGCATCATCGTGGGCGGGGTGGTCGTCTCGCCGCGGGCCAGCGAGCTGATCCATCCGATCTCGATCGCGGTTGACAACAATCTGACCGTGGAGCAGATCGCCAACACGTTCACCGTGTATCCGTCGCTGACCGGCTCGATCGCCGAGGTCGCCCGCCAGTTGCACACGCGCAAGATGACCGAACTGCACTGAACCGGGGTGGAAGCGGGGTGGTTGTCGGGGCGCCGTAGTCCCGAACAGTCCGCTATACCACATTCGGGGACGCCGGACGGACAACTTCTGTTAATCGGCGGATAGCGCTGAAACCAGACGGTCGTTGGCGTTACTGTCAGTTTCGTGTTCGCTGCGGAACGTCGTCAATTGATCCTAGAAATGGTGCGAGCGAACGGAGCAGTCTCGCTCCGTGAGCTGGCCCGCGTAGTCCAGACCTCCGAGGTGACCGTGCGCCGTGACGTACGGGCGCTGGAGGCCGAAGGACTCCTCGACCGCCGTCACGGCGGAGCCGTGCTGCCGGGAGGCTTCACCCGGGAGTCCGGCTTCCCCCAGAAATCCCATCTGGCCACCGCGGAGAAGACGGCGATCGCCGATCTGGCCGCGGGACTCGTCTCGGAGGGCGAGGCCGTCGTCGTCGGAGCCGGTACGACGACGCAGGAGCTGGCGCGCCGGCTCGCGAGAGTGCCCGGCCTGACCGTGGTCACCAACTCGCTGCTGGTGGCCCAGGCGCTCGCGCACGCCAACCGGGTGGAGGTGGTGATGACCGGAGGCACCTTGCGCGGCTCCAACTACGCGCTGGTCGGCAGCGGTGCCGAGCAGTCCCTGCAGGGGCTGCGGGTCTCCCGGGCCTTCCTGTCCGGCAGTGGGCTGACCGCCGAGCGCGGGCTGTCCACCTCCAACATGCTCTCCGCGAGCGTGGACCGGGCCCTGGTGCAGGCGGCCGGGGAGGTGGTGGTGCTGGCCGACCACACCAAGCTGGGTGCCGACACGATGTTCCAGACGGTGCCCACCGATGTGATCACCCGGCTGGTGACGGACGAGCCCCCGCCGCACGACGACCGTGCGGAGACCGAACTGCAGGCCCTCGCCGACCGGGGCGTCCAGGTGGCCGTCGCCGGGACGCCGTCCGCCGGTCCGGAGCGGGGCCGCCCCGAGGTGCCGATGCCCACGCCCCGCAGGGCGGCGCCGCAGGGCGGAAACCACTCCGGCGGCCACCCCGGAAACCACAACCACCCGGGGCCGTCCGCGGGCGCGGCGGGCGGCCCACCCCCCGGCCATCTGCGGTCCGCACCGGCGGCCGCGGTGCCGCCTCGGGTGGCGGACATGGCACCCAGGCGCCGCTGACCGGCCGCCGCACATGACGCGCGCCCGCCGCCGGAGGCGTACCTCCGGCGGCGGGCGCGGCGTGCGGATCCGGGGCCGGTCCGGGTCAGTCCTTGATCTCGCAGATGACGCCGCCCGCGGTCACCGCGGCACCGATCTCCGCGTTGAGGTCCTTGACGGTACCGGCGCGGTGCGCGTTCAGCGGCTGCTCCATCTTCATCGCCTCCAGGACGATGATGAGCTCGCCCTCCTCGACCTGCTGGCCCTCCTCCACGGCCACCTTGACGATGGTGCCCTGCATGGGGGAGGCGAGCGCGTCGCCGGAGACGGCGGTGCCGGACTTCTTGCCGGCCTTGCGCCGCGGCTTGCGGGCACCGCCCTCGACCGCGGCCCGCGCCAGCGGCATGCCCAGCGAGGAGGGCAGGGAGACCTCCAGCCGCTTGCCGCCGACCTCGACGACGACGGTCTCGCGCCCCGCGGCGTCCTCCTCCTCGGCCTCGCCGGGGGCGGGCGCCGCGAACGGCTTGAGGTCGTTGACGAACTCCGTCTCGATCCACCGGGTGTGGACGTCGAACGGCTCACCCTCGCGGCCGCTCACCTCGGGCGCGAACGCCGCGTCCCGGACCACCGTGCGGTGGAAGGGCAGTGCGGTGGCCATGCCGGTGACCTCGAACTCGTCCAGCGCGCGGGCGGCGCGCTGGAGCGCCTGCTGCCGGGTGGCGCCGGAGACGATCAGCTTGGCGAGCAGCGAGTCCCACGCCGGGCCGATCACCGAGCCGGACTCGACGCCCGCGTCCAGCCGTACGCCGGGACCGCTGGGCGGCGCGAACGTGGTGACGGTGCCGGGCGCCGGAAGGAAGTTGCGGCCCGGGTCCTCGCCGTTGATCCGGAACTCGAAGGAGTGACCGCGCAGCGGCGGGTCGTCGTACCCCAGCTTCTCGCCGTCGGCGATCCGGAACATCTCGCGGACCAGGTCGATCCCGGTGACCTCCTCGGTGACCGGGTGCTCCACCTGGAGGCGGGTGTTGACCTCCAGGAAGGAGATCGTGCCGTCCTGGCCGACGAGGAACTCGCAGGTGCCCGCGCCCTCGTAGCCCGCCTCGCGGAGGATGGCCTTGGACGCGCGGTACAGCTCGGCGTTCTGCTCGTCCGTCAGATACGGGGCCGGGGCCTCCTCGACGAGCTTCTGGTGGCGGCGCTGGAGGGAGCAGTCGCGGGTGGAGACGACGACCACGTTGCCGTGCTTGTCGGCCAGGCACTGCGTCTCCACGTGCCGGGGCCGGTCCAGATAGCGCTCGACGAAGCACTCGCCGCGGCCGAAGGCGGCCACGGCCTCGCGGACCGCCGAGTCGTACAGCTCGGGGACCTCCTCCAGGGTGCGGGCGACCTTCAGGCCGCGCCCGCCGCCGCCGAAGGCGGCCTTGATGGCGATGGGCAGGCCGTGCTCCTCGGCGAAGGCGACGACCTCCTCCGCGCCGGAGACCGGGTCCTTGGTGCCGGCGACCAGCGGGGCGCCCGCGCGCTGCGCGATGTGCCGCGCGGCGACCTTGTCGCCCAGGTCGCGGATGGCCTGCGGGGGCGGGCCGATCCAGTTGAGGCCCGCGTCGAGCACCGCCTGCGCGAACTCGGCGTTCTCGGAGAGGAATCCGTAGCCGGGGTGGACGGCGTCGGCTCCCGAGTCGGCGGCCGCTTTCAGTACTTTGCCGACATCCAGATAGCTCGCCGCCGGGGTGTCACCGCCCAGGGCGAATGCCTCGTCGGCCACGCGGACGTGCAGCGCGTCCCGGTCCGGCTCGGCATAGACGGCGACGCTCGCGATTCCCGCATCCCGGCACGCGCGGGCGACGCGGACGGCGATTTCGCCGCGGTTGGCGATGAGCACCTTGCGCACGATGGCTCCCTCCTTGGAACAACCTGAGTTTAGGTACAGGCGACACCTGACGCCGAGCCGCCAAGGGGGGTGAGCTTGCCCACACGGAGTGTCACCCGTGGGTCGCGCAGAACCGGATCTCCCCTCGTTGTCCCACGGTACGCCGCATTCGGCGGTGGAATGTGCGCCTCGGGCATGTGGGCTAGCTCTCTGTCGGAGTCGTGCGCCTGAGCGCGTCGTCTTTGTGGGGTCCCTACGACTCGCAGACGGAATTTTTGCTTTGCGTCGATTCTCTTGCCCCGGCTTGTACCCGTGAGTAGCGTTCGCCCTGCCAAGAGCACGTACCTGGAGTAACACGCAGCGCGCAGCGGAACCGTGTCGGGCGGGACGGCCGTCAAGTGACCGTCGGCGCACCGAAGATGCAGGCGACGGAAGAGGTGGCGGAGTGGCAGGGCGCAGACGGGCAGTGGCCGCGGTGACCGCGTTGGTGCTCACGATGGAAGCAGCCGTGCTCGTGGGGCTGAATCTCTTCCTGGGCAAGGTCGCGGACGCCCAGCAGATGTCCCTGGCCGGTATCGAACCGCGCGCCATGACGATCTCAGCGGTGATCGGCGCCGTGCTGGTCGGCGGCTATGTGCTCGGCTGCGCGCTGATCCTCCTCCGTACGGCGCTACGTGACGCACCGCCGCGCGGCTTCTGGCGCATCGTGCTGATCAGTTGCGCGGTGGTGCACGGGGTGCTCGGCGCCTTCTGCGTCGGCCTCGTCGGCTGGCTGGCGTTCGTGCTGATGATGAGCGTCCTGGGCCTCATCGTCTGGTCGTTGACCTGGTACGGCGAGGCGATGGCCCAGCCGGCCGGACGGCCCGCCGAACACCCCGGCGACGGGCCCGGCGTCAGCGCGGAGCCCACAGGTCCGTGACGGCGACGCCCACCTCGCCCAGCAGCCTGCGCAGCGTGGGAAGGGAGAGCCCGAGCACGTTGCCGTGGTCGCCCTCGATACCGTCCACGAACGGCCCCGAGCGGCCGTCGAGCGTGAACGCGCCCGCCACGTGGAGCGGTTCGCCGCTGGCGACGTAGGCCGCGATCTCCGCGTCGGAGGGCTGCCCGAAGTGCACCGTCGTGGAGGTCGTCACCGAGCGGCGCGCGCCCTCCGCGGCCGCGCGGGTGTCCACGACGCAGTGCCCGGTGTGCAGCACCCCGGAGCGGCCGCGCATGTCCCGCCAGCGGGCCGTCGCCTCCGCCGCGTCGGTGGGCTTGCCCAGCGGCCGCCCGTCCAGTTCCAGCACCGAGTCGCAGCCGACGACCAGCGCCTCGGCTGCCTCGGCCCGCGCGGCGACCGCCGCGGCCTTGGCCTCGGCCAGCACCCGGGCCAGTTCGGAGGGCGTCGGCGCGTCGAGTGCGTCCTCGTCCACCCCGCTGACGACCACCTCGGGCGCCATCCCGGCCTGCCGCAGCAGCGCGAGACGGGCGGGAGAGGCGGAGGCCAGCACAAGACGCGGTGAGTTCATGCGGGCCATCGTAGGGAGTCGCCGCCCCGGGCACCGCGGGGGCGCCCGGGACGCCTGGGACACCCGAGGCGTATGGAATGTCTGGGACACCCCGGACGCCTAGGAGTACGTGACCGACAGCAGCAGCATCATCACCACCGCCGTGACCGCGAGCAGCACCCAGCCGAGGCGGTGCACCTTCTCCTGGGTCCTGCGGATGTCCGGCGGCGGCTCGTCTCGGGGATCGGACCACAGCATCCGCCCATGGTGGCCGCACCCCGGCGCCCGCGCCTGAGTACGCGTACTCAGGCGCGGGCGCACACGCGGCACGCCCGCGGGCGTGCGCGAGCGGTCAGCCGGCCCAGAAGGTGCGGCGCCAGGCCTCCGGACCCGGCGCCGGCGGCGGGCCGGGCACCGTACGGGCCGGGTCGGACCAGGCGCTGGGCGCCGCCCGCCGCGGCTCGTCGGCCGGTACGGCGCGGGCGCGCACCCGCACCACCGCCAGCGCCGCCGCCAGTTCCTCGGGAGTGGGGTTGCCCCGGACGACCCGGATGGACGGCTCGGCCCCGGCAGTGCCCTCGGCTGCGCCCCGCGGGGCGGTCTCGACGGACTCCGTCGTCATCGCACTCTCCTCACAGCGGGATGTTGCCGTGCTTCTTCGGCGGGAGCTGCTCCCGCTTGCTGCGCAGCGTGCGCAGACCGCGGGTGATGTGCCGGCGGGTCTCCGACGGGCGGATCACCGCGTCCACATAGCCGCGCTCGGCCGCCACGTACGGGTTGAGCAGCGCGTCCTCGTACTCCTGGGTGAGCTGGGCACGCAGCTCCTCGGTCTGCTCCGGGGTACCGGCGCCGGCCAGCTTCTTGCGGTGCAGGATGTTGACCGCGCCCTGCGCGCCCATCACCGCGATCTGCGCCGTCGGCCAGGCGAAGTTGAGGTCGGCGCCCAGGTGCTTGGACCCCATCACGTCGTAGGCGCCGCCGAACGCCTTCCGAGTGATCACCGTGATCAGCGGCACCGTCGCCTCCGCGTACGCGTAGATCAGCTTGGCGCCGCGCCGGATGATCCCGTCGTACTCCTGGTCCGTGCCGGGCAGGAAGCCGGGGACGTCCACGAAGGTGAGCACGGGGATGTTGAACGAGTCGCAGGTGCGCACGAAGCGCGCCGCCTTCTCGCTCGCGTCGATGTTGAGGCAGCCCGCGAACTGCAGCGGCTGGTTGGCGACCACCCCCACCGGGCGGCCCTCGACGCGGCCGAACCCGGTGACGATGTTCGGCGCGAACAGCGCCTGCGTCTCCAGGAACTCGTTGTCGTCCAGCACGTGCTCGACGACGGTGTGCATGTCGTAGGGCTGGTTCGCCGAGTCCGGGATCAGGGCGTCCAGCTCCCGGTCCTCCTCGGAGGTCTCCAGGTCCGCCTCCTCCGGATAGCCGGGCGGCTCGGAGAGGTTGTTGGAGGGCAGATAGGACAGCAGCGCCTTGACGTACTCGATGGCGTCCTTCTCGTCCCCCGCCATGTGGTGCGCCACACCCGAGGTCGCGTTGTGCGTGCGGGCGCCGCCCAGCTCCTCGAAGCCGACGTCCTCACCGGTGACCGTCTTGATCACGTCCGGCCCGGTGATGAACATGTGCGAGGTCTGGTCGACCATCACCGTGAAGTCCGTGATCGCGGGCGAGTAGACGGCGCCGCCCGCACACGGGCCCAGGACCAGGGAGATCTGCGGGATCACCCCGGAGGCGTGGGTGTTGCGGCGGAAGATCTCCGCGAACAGGCCGAGCGCCGCCACCCCCTCCTGGATGCGGGCGCCGCCGCCGTCGTTGATGCCCACGACCGGGCAGCCGGTCTTCAGCGCGAAGTCCATGACCTTCACGATCTTCTCGCCGTAGACCTCGCCGAGGGCACCGCCGAAGATGGTGAAGTCCTGCGAGAAGACGCACACGGGGCGGCCGTCGACGGTGCCGTAGCCGGTGACCACGCCGTCCCCGTACGGGCGGTTGTTCTCCAGCCCGAAGTTGGTCGAGCGGTGCCGAGCGAACTCGTCCAGCTCGGTGAACGACCCCTCGTCGAGCAGGAGTTCCACCCGCTCCCGGGCGGTCAGTTTCCCCTTGGCGTGCTGCTTCTCCACCGCACGCTCCGAGCCCGCGTGCACGGCCTCCGCCGTGCGCTGCTCGAAATCCGCGAGCTTGCCCGCGGTGGTGTGGATGTCGAGGTCGTCGATGTCGGGGCTGGGCGAGGACATCTCGGAGGGCTCCTTACCGTCGCGGGTTGGCTACCGACCCGTAGGCTATCGGCGACCTGCCCGTCACGGAGTGCGTCGTTGGCCACACTCGGGCCGCGTCCGACCCCGTTCGGCGGGTGGCGGGGGCCGGATCCGGCGTACGCCCATAACCTGGCCGCATGACGTCACACCGCTGGTCCGACCTCGACCGTCCCCCGCTCCGTCAGGCGGCCCTGCGCAGGGCACTGCTCGGCGGGGACTCCCTCTGGACCGACCTGGAGGTGGCCGAGTCGCTCGGCTCGACCAACACCGAGCTGGCGGCCCGCGCCCGCACGGGGAAGGCCGAGCCCGGCGCCGTCCTCGTCGCGGAGGAGCAGACCGCGGGCAAGGGCCGACTGGACCGCTCGTGGACGGCCCCGCCCCGCTCCGGCCTCTTCTTCTCGATGCTGCTGCGCCCCGAGCCCCCGGCGGAGCGCTGGGGCTGGCTCCCGCTGCTGGCCGGGGTGGCCGCGGCGGGCGCACTCGCCCGCGCGGCCGGTGTCGACACCGGCCTCAAGTGGCCCAACGACGTGCTGACGACCGGCCAGGGCGGCGAACGCAAGGTCGGCGGCATCCTGGCGGAACGAGTCGACTCCGACGCCGTCGTCCTCGGCATCGGGCTCAACGTCAGCCTCCGCGAGGACGAGCTGCCGGTCCCCACCGCCGGTTCGCTGGTGCTGGCCGGTGCTCAGGGCACCGATCGGGACCCGCTGCTGCGTGCGGTGCTGCGCGCGGTGGAGGACTGGTACGGCCGCTGGACGGCGGCGGACGGCGACCCGGCGGCCTCGGCCGTGCTGGACGCCTACGCGGAGGGCTGCGTGACGCTCGGCAGGACCGTGCGCGCGACGCTGCCCGGCGGGGGCGAGCTGGTGGGCGAGGCCGTCGCGGTGGACGGCGACGGCCGGCTGGTCATCGCCTCGGAACAGGGCGTACAGCATCCGGTCGCGGCCGGTGACATCGTCCATCTGCGCCCCGCGACCGGAGAGTGAGGTAGCGCACAACTGCCGTATGGTTGGGCAATCGGCGGTGACATCGAGTGCCACCCGGGAGCGGTGGCCGGACCGCCGGCAGATCGGGCAAGAGGGAACGGAAGGGCTGTGCGCAGGGACGACGCGAGGCCGCGACACCACGCCGCGGAGCGTGCGGGGAGCCCGCGGTGACCGTGGACGAACCGGGCGTGCCCGGGCGCGGAGCGGCGTCCGCCGGGTCCGCACCGGTGCCGGGTGCCACGGGCGCCGGAGCCGGGGACGGGACCGGCGCAGCGGACGGCGACCGCGGAACGCCGGACGCCGCCGATCCAGCGGACGCCGCGGCGGGGCCGCCCGGCGATCCCGCGGACGGTGGCCCGGCGGACGGCGACCCCGGTGCTTCGGGTGCTTCGGGTGCTTCGGGCGGTTCCGGCGGTTCCGCGGGGGCACCGCCTGCCGGGGGCGCCGACGCGTCCGCGGCCGGAGCGCGATCTGCTGCCGGAGCCGCATCCGCCGGAGCCGCATCCGCCGCCGGAGCCGGTCCGGCTCCGCTGGGCGACGCGGCCCCGCCCGCCGGGGGTGCCTCCGCAGGGGGCGGCTCCGCCGGGTCCGCGGGTGCCGGTGCCGGGTCGTCCGCCGGAGACGGTCCGGCGGGCCCCTTCGCCGAGGGCGCGGGGGACCCGGACGACGAGCCCGACCCCAGCGCGCTGCGCATCGAGGAGCTCATCCTCGGGTCCGAGCGGCAGTACACGCCCTTCCAGGCCGCCCGTGCCGCGGGGGTCTCCATGGAGCTGGCCTCCCGGTTCTGGCGGGCGATGGGCTTCGCCGACGTCGGCCAGGCCCGGGCGCTGACCGAGGCCGACGTGCTGGCACTGCGGCGGCTGTCCGGCCTGGTCGAGGCGGGGCTGCTGAGCGAGACGATGGCGGTGCAGGTGGCCCGCTCCACCGGGCAGACCACGGCACGGCTCGCGGACTGGCAGATCGACTCGTTCCTGATGGGGCTGACCGAGCCGCCCGAGCCCGGGATGACCCGCAACGAGGTCACCTTCCCGCTGGTGCAGCTCCTCCTGCCCGAGCTGGAGGAGTTCCTGGTCTACGTGTGGCGGCGGCAGTTGGCCGCCGCCACCGGCCGGGTCGTCCAGGCGCAGGACGACGAGGAGATGGTCAACCGGCGGCAGGCCATCGGCTTCGCCGACCTGGTGGGCTTCACCCGGTTGACCCGCCGGCTGGAGGACGAGGAACTGGGCGAGCTGGTGGAAGCCTTCGAGACCACCTCGGCCGACCTGGTCGCCGCGCACGGCGGGCGGCTCATCAAGGCGCTGGGCGACGAGATCCTCTACGTCGCCGAGGACTCCGGCACGGCGGCGGAGATCGGGCTGCGGCTGATCGAGACGATGGCCAACGACGCGACGATGCCGGAGCTGCGGGTCGGTATCGCCTTCGGGACGATGACGACCCGGATGGGCGATGTCTTCGGCAACACGGTCAACCTCGCCAGTCGGCTGACCTCGATAGCGCCCAAGGACACGGTGCTGGTGGACGGTGCGCTGCGGGCCGAACTGACCGCCTCGGGTGCCGCGCCGGAGTCGGAGAAGGAGAGCGAGGACCTGTCCGGGTACCGGTTCGCGCTCCAGCCGCTCTACCAGCGTCCGGTGCGCGGGCTGGGCGTCGTGGAGCCCTGGCTGCTGCGGCGCCGCGGCACCGGGGGCTAGGGCCTGCCCGGTGGGTCATGCCGGGCGGGCACCGGCGCTGAATCCCTGTAGCAGGGAGCTGGGTGGAGCCGGTCGGGTCCGCCGGTAAATATCTCGACATCGTTCGCGGTGATCGGGGACGCTTCGCGCGATGAGCAGAATTGACGACACGCCGCCCGCGTGGGACGAGCGCTCCCAGCTCACCGCGTTTCTCGACTACGCACGTGCCACCGCCCGCGCCAAGTGCGACGGCGTCTCGGCGGAGAACGCCCGCAGGGCACTCCTGCCGGGGTCGCCGCTGATGACCATGAGCGGAGTGATCAACCACCTTCGCTGGGTCGAGTACCACTGGTTCCAGGTGGTCTTCCTCGGCGAGGAGGACCGGGGTCCCTGGACCGAGGAGGACCCCGACCGCGAGATGCGTGTCGCCGTCGACTTCCCGCTCGCCCAGTTGCTCGACGAGTACGCTGAACAGAGCGCCCACTACCGCGAACTGGTCGCCGGGAACGGCCTGGACGAGCAGGCGCGGCGAGCCGTGCGCGACGGCCTCCATGTCGACCTGCGCTGGATCCTCCTCCACCTCACCGAGGAGACGGCCCGCCACAACGGCCACTTGGACATCCTGCGCGAGATGCTCGACGGCATGACCGGCGACTAGGACGTGTCCGGCCGGTCATGCGACTACTCCGTGCCCGGGGCACTGATATCGGGGGACGCAGCCGGCGGGTGCCGCGCCGGACGTTGACGGGCGGAAGTTAGCGACCGTTATCGTGGCGGCCATGGATCTCAGCGAGCAGGCGTTCGGGGAGTGGGTGCGGGTCCGCAAGGACGGGCACGTCGCGGAGCTGGTGATGGACCGGAGAGGGGCCATGAACGCCGTGTCGACGGCGTTCGCGGGCGCCCTGGCCGACGCGTGCGCCGCGCTCGCGCGGGACGGCGAGGTGCGGGCCACCGTACTGACCTCCACGCACGAGCGCGCGTTCTGCGTCGGAGCCGACCTCAAGGAGCGCAACTCCTTCAGCGACGCGGAACTGGCGGCCCAGCGTCCGCACGCCCGGGCCGCCTACACCGGGGTGCTGGAGCTGCCGATGCCGACGATCGCCGCCGTGCACGGCTACGCGCTGGGCGGCGGGTACGAACTGGCGCTGGCCTGCGACCTGATCGTGGCCGACCCCACCGCGGTGCTGGGCCTGCCCGAGGTGTCGGTCGGTGTCGTACCGGGCGGCGGCGGCACCCAACTGCTGCCGCGCCGGGTGGGTGCGGCCCGGGCCGCCGAGCTGATCTTCACCGCGCGCCGGGTGGCCGCCGAGGAGGCGCGGGCGCTCGGCATGGTCGACCTGCTCGCCGAGTCGGGTGAGGACCGGGCCGAGGCGCTGACGCTCGCGGCCCGCATCGCGGCCAACTCGCCGGTCGGGCTGCGTGCCGCCAAGCGGGCGCTGCGCACCGGATGGGGGATGGACCTGCGGGCGGGGCTGGAGGTGGAGGAGGCCGCCTGGCGCACGGTCGCCTTCTCCGGTGACCGGGCAGAGGGTGTCGCGGCGTTCAACGAGAAGCGCAAGCCGGACTGGCCCGGGGTCTGACCCCGCGGGCCGCTTCGGCCGGCCCCTTCGACGGGGGGCTGCGGCGGCCCGGCGCGGTGCGGCCCGGTGCGGCGCGGTACGGCGGCCGGTGTGCGCCCGGTGTGCGACGTGGTGTGCGGCGGAGGGGTGGCGGTTCCCGGGTGCGGGAGGGCGCGGTTTCCCGGCGGGGCGCGGGGATTTCTTCGTAGAGTGAGGCTCTGCGTAATGATCCGCGCGGCAGAACAGGGCGAAGCCTCCTAATCTTGGCGTATGGGTCGAACAGCGGAGGACGCGGACGCGCGGCTCGATGCCGTCGTCGTGCTGTCCCAGGCCATGGCGGCGGCCCAGACCTCGGCACCCGCCGCGGCCCGCCCGCACCCGCACCCCGCGGAGGACCCCGAGTCCGCCGCCGCCCGCTCCCACCGGGACATAGCGCACGCGGCGGCCGAAGGGGCCCGCGCGGCGATGGGCGGCGCGTTCGCCGCCGTGTCCGTCTGGGAGCCCGCCGGCGGCCGGCTGCGGGTGCTGGCCAACGTGGGGGAGCGGGCGGCGGAGGAGGCCGAGTTCCCCGCCGACGAGTCCTACCCGGTGCACGACTTCCCGCAGCTCGCCGAGCTGCTCCACGAGTGGTGGGCGGGCGGCGGCCGACCGCAGGCGTGGGTGGTGGGCGACGGCCCGGAGGCGGCGGGCGGCGCCGGGCACCCGGCCGCGTACAGCTACCGGCAGGTGGCGGCGCGGCGCCGCAGGGGCCGCGGCTCCTGCGTGATCGCACCGATCGTGCTGGGCGGCCGGGCCTGGGGAGAGCTGTATGTGGCACGGCCCGCCGGAGCACCCGCCTTCACCCGCGCCGACGCCGACTTCGCCGCGGTGCTCGCGGCCCTCATAGCCTCGGGCATCGCGCAGAACGAGCAGCTGGAGGAGGTCCGCAGGCTCGCCTACACCGACCCCCTCACCGGGCTCGCCAACCGGCGCGCCGTCGAGACCCGGCTGGACGAGGCGATCGCGCTCCACCGCGATCTGGGCACCGTCGTCAGCCTCGTCGTCTGCGACATCAACGGGCTCAAGGGCGTCAACGACGCCCAGGGCCACGAGGCGGGCGACCGGCTGCTGGAACGGTTCGCCGCCGTGCTGTCCGCGGCGGCGGCCGCCCTGCCCGGCGCACTGGCCGGCAGGTTGGGCGGCGACGAGTTCTGCCTGCTGGCCGTGGGCCCCGCCGCCGACGAGGTGGTCGACGCCGTCGGCGAACTGTGCCGGAGCGCCGCCGCGCTGGAGCTGGGGGAGGGGGTGGCCTGCGGAATCGCGTCGACCGGCGACCCGGTGGGCGCCGTGCGCTCCGCACACCGCCTCTTCCGGCTGGCGGACGCCGCCCAGTACCGCGCCAAGGCGCTCCGCTCCGGCGAGCCGGTCGTCGCAGGCCGGGAGGGCGGGCCCGACGACCCCACGGTCCGGCTGGCCGCCACCCCCGACCCGCTGCCGCCCGCCCCCGAGCGCCGCCGCTTCCGCCGCAGCTGAGCTTCGGCGCCGGGCTCCGCCGCGCTGGGTCCCGTGCGCCGAGCCCCGCGGCCGGTCGCGCGGCGCCGCTGTCAGCGGTCGGTCTCCGGCACGGGGTCCGTCTCCCGCAGGGTGGCGTGCAGCGCGCGGGCGAACGCCGCCGGGTGCTCGACGCCGCCGAGATGGCCGCCGGGGAACTCCCGGCACCGCGCCCCCACCGTGGCGGCCAGCTCGGTGGCGAGGGTGTGCGGGAGCTGCCCGCGGGAGGCCCGGCCGACCCCGACGACCAGCCGGTCCGAGGCAGCCCGGAGCCGGGCGAGGTCCGGGCCGTGGTGGGTGAAGGGCTTCAGCACGTGCTGCAGGAAGTGGCCGCTGCTCGCCTCGACGGCGGCCCGCAGCCCTTCCGGTATCGGTTCCGGCGCCCCCTCGTCCTCGCCCGGGTCGAGCGGCTTGGCCTCGCCCATCGCCGCACCCATCCGCGCGTAGCCCGCCCCGATGCCCTCGCGCGCGGCGACCTCGCTGATCTGCGCGAACGCCTCCAGTGCCGGTCCGGGGTCGGCCGACACCCGGGCCAGCGGCGGCTCGTGCGCGACCGCGAGCCGCACCCGGTCGGGGTGCAGCGTCAGCAGTTCCACAGCGGTGATGCCGCCGGAACTGGTGCCGAACACGTAGCAGGGCTCGTCGGGGGAGAGCAGGTCGAGCAGCCGTCCGGCGTCGGCGGCGTGCACCGCCACGCGCTGCTCCTCACCGGGGGCGTCCAGCGGGCTGCCGCTGATCCCGCGTGGTGCGTAGCTCGCCACGGTGAAGTGGGCGGCGAGGGCGGGGGCCACTCCGTGGAAGACGTCCGCGTTCCCGGCGCCGCCCGGTATGAGCAGCAGCAGCGGTCCCGCGCCGCGCACCTCGTAGCCGAGGGTGGCGCCCGGGACGGGCAGGGAGCCGGAACGGGGCTCGGCGGCTTCGGCGGATCGGTCAGTCACCGGTCTTCTCCTCTTCTCGGGTGTCCTCGATGTGTTCGGCCCCGTGCCCGGCGTCTTCGGCCGCGCATCCGACGGCCTGGTCCGGGTCCTGGTCCGGGTGCGGGTCGCGGGTGCTCAGCGGCTCCGGCTGCGTGGTCCGCGGCCAGTTCTCCAGCAGGAAGTGCAGCGCTTCCAGGGAGCGGCGCCAGGAGTCGTCGAGGCGCCGGGGGTGGCTGAACCCGGTGCGGGTCTCCAGGTCCGCGTAGCCGTGGAAGGTGCTGCGCAGCAGCCGTCCGGCATCGGTCAGATCCGGTTCCCGGAGGCCGTAGGCGCGCAGCATGCCGTAGGTCAGTTCGACGCTGCGGCGGTGGCCGACGGACTCGGCGGCGACGGCGGGGTCGACCTGGAGCTGTCCGGCGGCGTAGCGGCCGGGGTGTTCGAGGGCGTAGCCGCGGAAGGCGTCGGCGAAGGCGATGAGCGCGTCCTTGCCCGCGCGCCCGGCGACCGCCGCTCCGATCCGGTCGGTCATCTCGCGGGCCGCCAGGACGCACAGCCGGGTGCGCAGGTCGGCGAGGTTGCGGACGTGGGAGTAGAGGCTGGCGTCCTTGACGCCGAACCCGCGGGCCAGCGCGGACAGCGTGACGTTGTCCAGGCCCACCTCGTCCGCCAGTTCGGCTGCCGCCTGGACGATCCGGTCCACGGTCAGACCTGCGCGCACCATGCGCTCACCATCCTCTCCGGCGTCGGCCGCGTACGGTCCGCAGTCTAAACCTAGAGGGTCTAGGCGGAAACCTAGTTTTCCTAGCTCGGGTTCGCTCGACGCCTCGTGACAG
Organism: Streptomyces sp. NPDC006925; assembly: GCF_042869575.1. Classification (NCBI taxonomy): domain Bacteria; kingdom Bacillati; phylum Actinomycetota; class Actinomycetes; order Kitasatosporales; family Streptomycetaceae; genus Streptomyces; species Streptomyces sp. NPDC006925. Next base: position 49,244 of record NZ_JBIAGB010000032.1, on the reverse strand, counting down.
ATGGCAATTCACTTACTAGGGTTCGTGAATATGAATATGCACACTGTGGTCGTCGGGAGCTCGGGCACCAGCCCCGAGGAGGTCGTCGCCGTGGCCCGGGACGGTGCCCGCGTCGAGCTGGCCGAAGAGGCCCGCGAGGCGCTGCGCACGGCTCGCCGCTTCATCGACGACCTCGCCGCCAAGCCCGACCCGGTCTACGGCGTCTCCACCGGCTTCGGCGCCCTCGCCGTCCGCCACATCGGCCCGGACCTGCGTGCCCAGCTCCAGCGCAACATCGTCCGCTCGCACGCCGCGGGAATGGGACCGCGGGTGGAGCGCGAGGTGGTGCGCGCGCTGATGTTCCTGCGGCTGAAGACCCTCGCCTCCGGCCGCACCGGGGTACGCGCCGAGGTGGCCCAGGCCATGGCCGACCTGCTCAACGCCGGCATCACACCGCTGGTGCACGAGTACGGCTCGCTCGGCTGCTCCGGCGACCTCGCCCCGCTCTCGCACTGCGCCCTCACGCTGATGGGCGAGGGCGAGGCGGAAGGCCCCGACGGCGTGCTGCGCCCGGCCGCCGAGCTGCTCGCCGAGCACGGCCTCACCCCCGTGGAGCTGCGCGAGAAGGAGGGGCTGGCCCTCCTCAACGGCACCGACGGGATGCTCGGCATGCTGCTGATGGCGTGCGCCGACCTCGCGCGGCTGTTCAGCTCGGCCGATGTCGCGGCGGCGCTGTCGCTGGAGGCGCTGCTGGGGACCGACCGGGTGCTCGCCCCCGAGCTGCACGCCGTCCGGCCGCACCCGGGGCAGGCCGCCAGCGCGGCCAACATGCTCAAGGTGCTGGAGGGGTCGGGGCTCACCGGTCACCACCAGGACGACGCGCCGCGGGTGCAGGACGCCTACTCGGTGCGCTGTGCGCCGCAGGTCGCCGGAGCGGGCCGGGACACGCTCGCGCACGCCCGTACGGTCGCCGAGCGGGAGCTGGCCTCCTCCGTGGACAACCCCGTGGTGCTGCCCGACGGGCGGGTCGAGTCCAACGGGAACTTCCACGGAGCCCCGGTCGCCTACGTCCTCGACTTCCTCGCCGTCGCCGTCGCGGACCTCGCCTCGATCGCCGAGCGCCGCACCGACCGGCTGCTGGACAAGAACCGCTCCCACGGGCTGCCGCCGTTCCTGGCCCATGACGCGGGTGTGGACTCCGGGCTGATGATCGCCCAGTACACGCAGGCCGCGCTGGTCAGCGAGCTGAAGCGGCTGGCGGTGCCCGCCTCGGTCGACTCCATCCCGTCCTCCGCGATGCAGGAGGACCATGTGTCGATGGGCTGGTCGGCGGCCCGGAAGCTGCGCACGGCGGTGGCCGGACTCGCCCGGGTGATCGGCGTGGAGGTGTACGCGGCGGCCCGGGCGGTCGAGCTGCGTTCCGGGACGGCCGGGCTGGCACCCGGGGAGGCGGCGCGGGCCGTGATCGCGGGGCTGCGCGAGGCCGGGGCCGGGGGGCCGGGCGGGGACCGCTACCTCGCGCCGGACCTGGCAGCCGCCGAGGACTTCGTCCGCTCCGGCGCGCTCCTGGACGCGATCCGGCCGGTCACCGGGCCGCTCGCCTAGCTGCGCCCGTACGGACCGTGCCGGGCTCGGGCGGGCGGGGGCGGCGGGATCCGGTCACCGGGGCCGACGCGGCGGCGGGGCGACATGGCGTCGCCCGCGGTGGCCGGCTGGTCACTCCGCCGCCGCGCCTCCGGCATGTTCCAACCGCGTCACAGAGTTGCTGTGATGGGTGGGATGTTCAGGTTTTTCGGGGGTAGCGTTGGCGGTGGGTACGAACCCGAGAGCGAGCAGGACTCCGCCGGCCGCCGCGGCAGTGGCCAGAGGGCGGCGGTGGACTGACAGCTTCGAGGGTCCGGCCTCGGACACGAACGCCCTCCTGGGTGCGTGGGTACGGCGTACGGCTTGGGGGCCAGTGGTGAACTGGCCGTACGCGGGCCGATGTTACTGAGAAGCGGAGGCAAGGGGGAAGTCATACTTCCGCTTTTCCTGGGAACCAGGAGAGGTCACATACCAGGCGGACAGGTGTCCTGGACCACAGTTTGACAGAAAGTGGAACCGGTCATAGTCCCCGGTGCGTTCTTGTGCAAAGAGCTGGAGCGCACATGTCCGATTTCGGGCGCTGTGGGGGCTACGCAGCTTTTTTACCGGGGAGACATGGGGTTCCGAAGGCAGATGGAGAAGCCAGTGATGACGGGTGGGAAGCACCGCAGGGGTCTCGCGGTCACGGCCGCGCTGCTCGGTGGGGTGCTCACGCTGAGCGCCTGCGGCGGTGGTGACGACGGCGACGACACCGAGAAGTCGGCCACCAAGAACGACATATCCGCCGAGAAGGACAGCTCGTCCGCCCGAATAAAGATCTCCGCCAAGGACGGTGCCGACAACGCCAGCATCAACACCGGCGGCAACGTCACCGTCACCGGCGGCAAGCTCACCAAGGTGAGCCTGAAGGCGGTCCAGAGCGGCGCCACCATAGAGGGCAGCCTCGGCTCCGACGGCAAGAGCTGGAAGCCCGGCAAGCAGCTGGAGCGGGCCACCAAGTACGAGATCAGCGCCACGGCCAAGGACGGCGAGGGCCGCAAGGCCGTCGAGAACCGCACCTTCACCACCGTCGCACCCGAGCACAGCTTCATCGGCACCTACGCCGGTGAGGACGGCTCCACGGTCGGGGTCGGCATGCCGGTCTCCATCACCTTCGACAAGCAGATCCAGAACAAGAAGGCCGTCCAGTCCGCGATCAAGGTCAGCTCCAGCAGCGGCCAGGAGGTCGTCGGCCACTGGTTCGGCAACGACCGCCTCGACTTCCGGCCCGAGGACTACTGGCAGCCCAACACCAAGGTCACCCTCGACCTCGGCCTCGACGGGGTGAAGGCGGGTAACGGCAACGTCGGCGTCCAGGACAAGAAGGTCACCTTCAACATCGGGCGCAAGCAGGTCAGCACGGTCGATGTGAAGTCCTACAAGATGAAGGTCGAGCGCGACGGCAAGGTCGTCAAGACCATCCCGATCTCGGCCGGCAGCGCGAAGAACCCCACGTACAACGGACAGATGGTGATCTCCGAGAAGCACAAGGAGACCCGGATGGACGGCAACACCGTCGGGTTCGGCCGCAAGGGCGCCGAGGGCTACGACATCCCGGACGTGCCGCACGCCATGCGGCTGTCCAACTCGGGCACCTTCATCCACGGCAACTACTGGGGCGCGCCCTTCGGCTCCGGCAACACCAGCCACGGCTGCGTCGGCCTCAAGGACACCCGCGGCGCGGGCAGCACCTCGACCGACGCCGGCTGGTTCTACGAGAACTCGATGATCGGCGACGTCGTCGTGGTCGAGGGCTCCCCGGACAAGACGATCCAGCCCGACAACGGCCTCAACGGCTGGAACATGAGCTGGTCGGAGTGGAAGGCCGGATCCGCGGCCTGATCCGCCGGCACCTCCTCGACATGGCTGCGGGCCCCGCGTACGCGGGGCCCGCAGCCATGTGCGGGCCGCCCTTACCTGCCGGGTCATCGCCTCCGGGCCCGCGCGTGGCGACACTGGTCGCGCCGCACAGCGCGCCGCACCAGACCGCCACTCGACCCACGGAGGCCCGCATGGCCGCGTACGCGATAGCCCGGCTGCTCAACCGCGAGATCCACACCGACCTGGTCACCTACGTCGAACGCCTCCAGGCAAGCCTCGACCCCTACCGGGGGCGCTTCCTCGTCCACGGCGGCGCCAGCGGGCGGAGACGGTGATCCGCAGCCCCGGGTCCAGCCCCAGCACGCCCTTGTCGAACAACTTGTGGTGCAGGGAGCACAGGCACAGCGCGTTCGCCAGCTCGTCCGGCCCGTCGTACGCCCACCAGTGCACATGCGCCGCCTCCAGCCCCACCGGGCGGCGGCCCAGCGCGCCGTCGAAACCGCAGAAGGCGCAGCGGTTGCCGTACGCGGCCAGCACCCGGGCGCGGAGCCGTCGCGCGGCACCCGGGTCCCGGACGAAGCGGTGGACCGCAACCCGTGCCCGCTCGGCCGCCCCGCCGGACACGCCGGTCATCCGGGCCAGGTCCGCCGCCTCCAGATCCAGCCCCGCGTCGGCGGCGACGTCCTCTTGAAGGGACGGCGGGAAGTGCAGGTCGAGAAGAGTGCGGGCGAGGACGGACAGCAGGGCGGGATCGGTGTCCAGCGCCTTGCGCAGCTCCGGCACCAGCCGGCCCACCGCTCCGCTCTCCCGCAGCCGCCTGACGCCGGGACCCGGGCTGTCCGCGCCGGAGTCCGTGCGCACCTCCCACACGCCGTCGCTCACCAGATGGTGGAAGGGGTAGCCCGGCGACGTCCGGCGGGGCGGACCGTACTCGCGCAGCAGCCCGGCCAGGTCCTCCTCGACGTCCGTGTACCGCAGCCCGCTCCCCGGTGCGGCCTGGAACCGGCCCAGCGCGTACAGCAGCAACAGCGGCTTGTGCGGCGCCCGTTCCGGCCCGGAGGCCCACTGCCGCAGCCCGCCGACCCGCTCCACCCAGTCCACGTCCGCCACGTCCACGTCCACCACGCGAGCGAGGGTACGCCGTGCCGCCCGGCCGCCCGCCCGCGGCCCGGCGCGCGGCGGCGCCTGCGGTGAACGGCACCGCCGCGGGGGCAGGATGCCGTCCATGCCCACATCTGCGCGGAATGCCGAGCGGGTCGGCCGCCGGGACCGCTGGTGGCTGGCCGGTGTCTGCGGGGCCTTCGGGGCGCTCTCGCTGGCGGTCGTCCACCCTGGCCTGCCGCTCGGCTGGGACGAACTCGTCTACGCCAGCCGCTTCGCCCCCTACGGCCCCGAGACGCCGTTCAGCGCCCCCCGGACCCGCGGCGTGCCGCTGCTGATCGCCCCGGTCGCCGCCGTCGGCCACTCCGTGCCGCTGCTGCGCTGCTATCTGACCACCGCCGCCGCACTCGCCCTCTACCTCGGCTTCCTGCCGTGGCTGCGCGCGGTGGCCCGCCGGGGCGTGGTGCCGCTCGCCGCTGCGCTCTACAGCAGTGTGTGGTTCGCGCTGTTCTACGCCGGTGCCGCGATGCCCAACCACTACGTCGCCATGGGGCTGACCGCGGCCTTCGGCTGCTGCGTGCCCGCGCCCGGGGCCGCGTCGTCGACCGGACCCGGGATCGAGGCCGACGGCCCCGGCCCCGGACCGGTCCGGGGCCGGATGTGCACCTGGGTCGCCGTGGCGGCTGCGCTGGCCGCCGCCACCCTGATACGGCCCAACGACACCGTCTGGCCGGTCGCGGTGCTGCTCGGGGCCGCGGTGTGGACCCGGCTGAGCCCGGGTCGGCGGAAGCCGGGGCCAGGTGGATCGAGACCGTGCCGACCGCCACGCTCCAGAGCCCCGGCTTGGGCTCCGACCCCGATGGTCGCGTTCGCCGCGCCGGCCGGGGTGCTGCTCGGGCTGCTCCCTTGGGCCGTGGAGGCCCGACTGCGCTTCGGCGGCGTACTGGAGCGGGTGCGTGCGGCCGGTGACATCCAGGGCGGGATGCACCTCCACCTGTCCCTGGACACCGTGTTCCGGCACGCCGCGGCACTTGACGGGCCGCTGCTCTGCCGCCCCTGCGAGGGGGTGACCGTCGGCTGGGCGTCCGCCGCATGGTGGCTGCTGATCCCGCCGCTGGTCGCCCTCGGCATCAACGAAGCGCGCAGGGAGGGCCGTACGGCACTCGCGGTCCTGCCCACCGCGGCGGCGGCTGCCGTGGCCGTCCCCTACCTGTTCTTCATGGACTACGCGGCCCCGCGCTTCCTGCTGCCCGCCTACGCGCTGCTGGCACCGGTGGCCGCACTGGGCGTGTGCGGCGCACTCCGCCGGGCGCGCGCGGCGCGGAAGCTGTGGCTGCTCGCCCCGCTCGGAGCCACCGCGGCGCTGCTGCATCTCGGCTTCCAACTCCACCAGTTGGACCTCCATTCCGGCATCCAGGCAGCGGCCCGCCAGGACTGGCAGCGCATGGAACGCGTCCTGCGCGCCCACGGCGTGCGCCCTCCGTGCGTACTGGCCGGGAACAGCTCCACCGTCCCCGTCGCCCACACCGCGGGCTGCCACCCCGCCGCGCAGGGCCACCTGCCCGCGCAGGGCCACAAGGCCGCGGAGGACCGTCCTGCTGCGGGGGGCCGTCCTGCCGCGGGGGGCCGCCCCCACGCCCTCGTCCTGCGCGGCGTCCCGTTGCCCGCCTGGGCGGCGCGGGCCGACTGGCGGCTGCACCCGGTCCCGCACACCTACAACCCGGGCTGGAGCGTCGCGGTTCCTCCACCGACGGTCCTCGGGGCGCCCCGGCGGCACTCCGGCGGCCGGCTCCCGGACGCGCAGTCGTCCGACCCCGTCACGGCAGGGGAGGCCGCCGCCCATGGTCGTGCGCGTACGCGGTGAAGACCTCCGCGGGAGTGCCGCCCGTCCGCAGGAACCGCTGGTCGAGGGCGAGAGCGAGGTCCGCCAGCGCGTTGCCGAGGACGGTGGCGGCCAGCCGCACCTCGCTCTGCTCACTGGACTGCCCGCGGCGGCCGAGGTCGGCGGCGTAGCCGATCGTGGCGGCCAGCGAGAGGCCCTCCTCGCCGTCGTGGAAGTAGTAGGCGTCCGGGTACTGGGTGAAGTCCACGCGGATCCGCACCACTTCCGCGGCGATGCCCTCCAGCAGTGCCGCCCCCGTGGCCGAGTGCAGATACTGGGCGGGCGGCTGGACGCGGCGCAGCATGGCCAGCCGCAGCGCCAGGCTCCTCCGGCGGGCCAGCGCGGGATAGATCTGCAGCACCCAGGAGACCGTCGCGGTCAGCAGCGCCAGCCCCACCAGCGCCTCCAGCGGTGCGACGAGCCGCAGCCAGCCCGCGGTCGGCGCGATGTCCCCGATCCCCAGCGTCGCCAGGTTGACCAGCGACACGTACAGGGAGTCGAGCAGATCCCCGTGCTCGTGCGGCGCCAGCCCGGCCGCGAAGGTGAACCCCTCCGGCATGTGCGGCAGATAGACCAGCGCCCACCCCAGGACCACGAGACAGGTCCACATCCCGACGACCGTCACCATCGCCAGCGGCCCGACCAGCTCGTTCATGCCCCTGCGGGCGGGGAACAGATGCGACAGCCTCCACAGCGCCGTCATCACGAGGCGACTGGCGCCGCCCCTGCGGGTCGGATGCCAGAGCGTGTGGAACAGATCCCGCAGTGCGGCCAGCACCAGACCGGCCCCGAGGAGCGACACCAACCAATCCATCCGCCCAGCATGCGCTCCGCGGCGCCCCGGACACAGCAGGTGAGCCATGCCCTCGACGCCGACGGCACGCCCGGGGGACAGTCCAGGCGCCGGCCCCGCGGTCGTCCGCCGCGAGGCCGGCAGGCATGCTCGCCGACCCCTTCGGATTCCAAGGCAGTCAAGCAGGCGACCCCGACGAACCCGGCGTCAAGGGCCCTTTCGTCACGGATGACCGAGGGCGTGCCGAGGTGACACCTTCGAAACGAAGGCTCGTGCGTGATGCTGGTCACACTCTCTCGTGCAGGCGCGGAGGATAACGGGAGGTATCGGGACGATATTTCAAAGGTTGCTGCCGATCCCGGGGTGTTTCGACGGTGTCGGTGCAGGTGGGCGGCAGATCCGGACCCGGCAAGTCCGCTGGTTTGCCCTGCGGGATACGCATGGGTGAGAGTGATTCCCAACCCGGAGGCTGCTCGCACCTTCGGAATGCGAAGAGAGTTCCTCGCGTCGCCTGGGAAGTGAAGGAAGGTCTCTCCTCGTATCCATCTCTGACCGAAGGGGCATCGTCAGGTATGAACGGGACAGGAACCGAGCTCGGCGCCCAGTCATCCCGGTCGCCCCGTGCGCCGGCCGTCCTCCACATCGCCGCACTGATCGCAGGCGTCGTCCTCATCACCACCGGCAAGGCCACCCCCACCGAAGCCGCGCTGTACGTGACCCCGTTCCTGGCCGTCTACGCCCGCCGATAACGCGGTCGCCGGCCTGCTACCCAGTGACCGCCGGATCCGCTACACATCTGGGAACGGCGGCATGATGCGGACGATCACGATCAGGCGGTCTCTCGGCGATACGAGGAAGTAGAACCACCCGCCCGCCGCGTCCATGAGACGGAGACCGCCTGTTCGCGGGCCTTTGCCGAAGTCGCCGACATCGACCCCCATCGCGGCCAGGTCGATCAGCTCACCTGCGAGACGCTCCACTTCGGTCACCACGTGAGCCGGAATGCCGCCCGCCACGTGCGCGTGGTCGGGGTCGTACTCCCAGCGCCAGTCCGTGCTCACCGCGGTGGTAGACCGAGCGCGGCGTGGGCCTCGTCGAGGATCGTGCCGATGGCGGACGCGGCGTCGCGGGCCTGTTGCGCGTCGCCGGTCGCCGCGGTGTCCTCCCAGCGGCGCAGCTCCTCAGCGAGATGCGGCTGCCGTTGGATGTGGACATGGACCGCCCACTGCGCGATGAACCGCTGGAGCGGTGCGAGATCGGAAGCCTGACGGGACTGGTCGGCTGCCTGATCGAGTTCACGGGTGAAGGCGGGCAGGGCAGCCGGTGCGATCTGTGCGACGGCTTGGCGGAGGGCCGTGACGGTCGCGGGCGGTTCGGGGATGAGTGGCTGCCCGGCGCTGGAGGTGGTCATCGCTGCTCCCATGGGCGAGATTCTGATCCCTCGGAGCAGCGTATCGAGTGCGGAACCGAACGCGTCACGCGAATGAGGGAGGACGAGCTGCTTCCGCTTCCAGCCGGGGCGGTGCCGGTTTCAGGCACCGCCCACCGGTCCGATGGCCACCTGTGCGGCGGTTGTCCGCGAGGCCGACGCTCGGCGCCTCACTCGCCCGTCGGGGCCAGGCCGATCGGGCAGCTGACGCCCGTGCCGCCGATGCCGCAGTAGCCGCCCGGGTTCTTGTCGAGGTACTGCTGGTGGTAGCCCTCGGCGGGGTGGAAGGGGCGGCCCTCGGCGGGGAGGATCTCGGTGGTGATCCCGCCGTGTCCGGAGCCGGTGAGGACCTGCTGGTAGGCGTTCCGGGAGGCTTCGGCCGCGGCGGCCTGCGCGGGGGAGTGGGTGTAGATCGCCGAGCGGTACTGGGTGCCGGTGTCGTTGCCCTGGCGGAAGCCCTGGGTGGGGTCGTGGGACTCCCAGAAGCGCTTGAGCAGAGTCTCGTAGGAGACCTTCGCCGGGTCGTACACGACGCGTACCGCCTCGGTGTGCCCGGTCAGGCCCGAGCAGACCTCTTCGTAGGTGGGGTTCGGGGTGGATCCGCCCTGGTAGCCGACGAGGGTCGTCCAGACGCCCTCGGTCGTCCAGAAGACGCGCTCGGCGCCCCAGAAGCAGCCCATGCCGAAGTCGGCGATCTCCAGGCCCTCCGGGTACGGGCCCTGGAGCGCCGTGCCGAGCACGGTGTGGCGCTCGGGTACCGCGTACTCGGGCTCGGGGCGGCCCTGGAGGGCTTCCTCGGGGGTGGGGACGCGGTTCTTGAACCTGCCGAACAGCATGTCGTTCTCCAGAGGGAGGTCGCGGCGAGGGGGCCGGGCGGCCGGCGAGGGGCCGCTCAGCCCTTTCGCTCGGATGGTGCCGGGGCGGCGGCCTCGGCCTTGCGCGCGTCGGCGGCGTCGGTCCTGTCGGCGGTGCCGGTGGCGGCCGCCGCCGCGGGCGCGGTGCCGGCGGGCTCCTCGAAGTCCACGCGCCGCATGTGCTTGTTCATCGACTTCATCAGCATCCACACGGCGGCGCCGATGAGGGCGAAGACGACGAAGCCGAGCACGCCGGGGGTCACCTTGTTCTCGTCCAGGTCCTTCGCGAGCGGAAGGACCTGGGCGAGCGTTGTCTGCGTCGGGCTCATACCGTCAATTCTCGCGGATGCCTGCGAAGAGGTCGTGCTCGGGGAGCGAGGTCTCCACGCGGGACTTCGCCAGCTCGTACTCCTCGGTCGGCCAGACCTCCCGCTGGATGTCCATCGGGACGCGGAACCAGCCGCCGTCCGGATCGATCTGGGTGGCGTGCGCGATCAGTGCCTTGTCGCGGATCTCGAAGAAGTCGCCGCAGGGTACGAAGGTGGTGATCTCGCGCTCCTTGATCCCCATCTTCTCCCAGCGCTCCAGCCACTGGGTGTAGGGCGACTCCAGGCCACGGTCCAGCATCGCCTGGTGCATCGCTTCGGTGCGCTGCCGGTTGAAGCCCTGGTTGTAGTAGAGCTTCTGCGGCTGCCACGCCGGGCCGAACGCCTCCTCGGGGTACTTCTCGGTGTCCGCCGCGTGCTCGAAGGCGACCATCGAGATCTTGTGGGTCATGATGTGGTCGGGGTGCGGGTAGCCGCCGTTCTCGTCGTAGGTGGTGATCACCTGGGGGCGGAACTCGCGGATGAGCCGCACCAGCGCTCCGGCGGCCTCGTCCACCTCCTGGAGGGCGAAGCAGCCCTCGGGCAGCGGCGGCAGCGGGTCGCCCTCGGGGAGGCCCGAGTCGACGAAGCCGAGCCACGCCTGCTTCACGCCCAGGATCTCCCGGGCCTCGTCCATCTCCTTGCGGCGCACCTCGTGGATGTGCTCCTCGACGTAGGTGTCGCCCTGGAGCTTCGGGTTGAGGATGGAGCCCCGCTCTCCCCCCGTGCACGTCGCGACGAGCACGTCCACCCCCTCGTCGACGTACTTCGCCATGGTGGCCGCACCCTTGCTCGACTCGTCGTCGGGGTGTGCGTGCACGGCCATCAGTCGCAGTTGCTCAGTCACAACTCAATCCTCATAGGTCAAAGCGGCTCCGCCATCGGCCCCGCCCGCCGTCGGCGGATTCGGGAGCGGCTTCTATAGTGACCGAATCAGCACCGTGATGTATTCCCGGTCCGGGCCCGCCCGGCTCCGGCCGGGTCAGCGGAGCACGGTCGGAGCGCTGCCGGGAGGAACGGACCATGGTCGACCTGCGCCAACAGGTCCCCGAGGGGCGGTACGGGCGTGCCGCTGGCCGGTCCGCGGACGCGGAGGCGCGCACGGACCGTCGGCTGAAGGTCACCGGCGGTGTGCTGGGGGTGCTGCTGCTCGCGCTGATCGGCTGGTTCGGGGTCGACTACATCTCCGGCCAGCAGGTGAGCGGCGAGTTGATCAAGTTCAAGGTGGTCTCCGACAGCGCGGTGCAGGTCCATGTGGAGGTGCGCAAGGAGGCCGGGGCCGCGGGCGTGTGCACGCTGCGCACCCGCGCGGAGGACGGCAGCGAGGTCGGCCGCAAGAACGCGGAGTTCGCCGCGGGCACCTCCCGGGTGGACGAGGTCGTCACCGTGCGTACCACGGCGCGCGCCACCAGTGCCGAGCTGATCGGCTGCCAGGAGCGCTGAGGCGGGCGGTGGCCGGGCGTTCCGGCCCGTCCGGCGGACCCTGCTGACCTGGGGCGGAGCCGGAGTCTTCTTCCCTTTTCCGGCGGAATTGTTAAGCTCGTGGTTTCGCCCACCAGTGCAGGCGCACCCTTTCTGGTAGGGCGTTTTCTGCATCAGCTTCATATCCCAGTACCGACGAGGAGCACCTGTGACCCAGACCAGCGACAACGTCACCTGGCTGACCCAGGAGGCGTACTCCCAGCTCAAGGCCGAGCTGGAGTACCTGTCGGGTCCTGCACGCACCGAGATCTCCAAGAAGATCGAGGCGGCTCGCGAGGAGGGCGACCTCCGCGAGAACGGCGGGTACCACGCGGCCAAGGAGGAGCAGGGCAAGCAGGAGCTGCGGATCCGGCAGCTCCAGCAGCTCCTGGAGAACGCCAAGGTCGGTGAGGCTCCGGCGGACGACGGTGTGGTGGAGCCCGGCATGGTGGTCAAGATCGCCTTCGGCGGTGACGAGGACGACACGATCACCTTCCTGCTGGCCTCCCGCGAGTACGCCAGCTCCGAGATCGAGACCTACTCTCCGCAGTCGCCCCTGGGCTCCGGCGTGATGGGCAAGAAGGTCGGCCAGGACGCCGAGTACGAGCTGCCGAACGGCAAGATGGCCTCCGTCCGCATCATGGAGGCGAAGCCCTACCGGAGCTGATGTCGGATCCCCCGACGCCTGCGGCGGACGGCCCGCGCGGAAGCGCGCGGGCCGTCCGCCGCGTGTGTGACGGTGCGCCGCGGGCCGTGCGGCCCGCGGCGTTCACCCGGTGGCCGAGCGGTACTTGCGGACCGCCAGGGTGCGGAAGACCGCGATGATGACCACGGACCACATCACCGAGGCCGCGGCCGGGTGCTGCATGGGCCAGGCGTCCGGGACGGGGTAGCCGGCGGGCAGGTTGCCGAACAGTTCGCGGCAGGCCACCACGGTGGCGCTGAAGGGGTTCCACTCGGCGATGTGCTGCAGGAAGGCGGGCATGTTCTGGGAGGGGACGAAGGCGACGGAGATGAACGTCAGCGGGAACAGCCAGATCAGCCCGCCGGAGGTGGCGGCCTCCGGGGTCCGTACCGAGAGTCCGATCAGCGCCCCGATCCAGGTGAACGCGTAGCCGAGCAGCAGCAGCAGGCCGAAGCCGGCGAGCGCGTCGGGGATGCCGTCGTGCGGGGCCCAGCCGACGAGTGCGGCGACGACGGCGAGCACGACCAGGGTCAGTGCCGTCTGCACCAGGTCGGCCAGGGTGCGTCCGGTCAGTACGGCCCCGCGGGTCATCGGGAGCGAGCGGAACCGGTCCACGAGCCCCTTGTGCATGTCCTCGGCGATGCCCGCGCTGGCGCCGGCGGTCGCGAAGGTGACGGTCTGCGCGAAGATGCCCGCCATCAGGAACTCGCGGTAGGAGCCGGCGTCGGTGCCGGCGCCGGGGACTTTGATGGAGCCGCCGAAGACGTAGCTGAACAGCACCACGAACATGATCGGTTGGATCAGTCCGAAGATGACGACTTCGGGGATGCGCACCATGCGGATCAGGTTGCGCTTGGCCATCACCAGTGAGTCGGTGATCGACTGGGCGATGCCGCCGCGGCCTCTGGGGGCCGTGGGCGACTCCGCCTGCGCTGCGGCGGTCATGGCGTGGTCTCCTCGGATTCCGGCGCGTGCGCGCCCGGCTGCTGTGCTGCGGACCGGTCCCCGCCCGATCCCGGGTTCGGGGGTGCGTCCTGGCCGGCCGCGCCCGGCCCGCGCGCGTCTTCGGCGGCGTGGCCGGTCAGCGAGATGAAGACGTCGTCGAGGGTGGGGCGGCGCAGTCCGATGTCGTCGATCTCGACGCCGCGGCCGTCCAACTCCCTGATCACCTCGGCCAGCAGTTTGGCGCCGCCGGTGACCGGAACGGTCAGTTTCCGGGTGTGCTGCTCGACGGTGCAGCCCTCGTGGGCCGGGCCGGGCAGTGCGTGGCTGTCCAGGATGCCGCGGGCCGCGGGGATGTCCGCGCGCTCGTGGACGACGACCTCGATGCGCTCGCCGCCGGTCTGGGCTTTGAGTTCGTCGGAGGTGCCGCGGGCGATGACCTTGCCGTGGTCGACGACGGCGATGTCGTGCGCGAGCCGGTCGGCCTCCTCCAGGTACTGCGTGGTCAGCAGCAGTGTCGTACCGCCCGCGACCAGTTCCTCGATGACCTCCCACAACTGCTGCCGGTTGCGCGGGTCGAGGCCGGTGGTGGGCTCGTCCATGAACATCACGGGCGGACTGACGACCAGCGCGGCGGCGAGGTCCAGGCGGCGGCGCATGCCGCCCGAGTAGGTCTTGGCCGTCCGGTCGGCGGCGTCGGCGAGGTTGAAGCGCTCCAGCAGCTCCCGCGCGCGCTTCTTCGCGTCGCGTCCGGACATCTGGTAGAGCTGCCCGACCATCTGCAGGTTCTCGCGGCCGGTCAGATACTCGTCGACGGCGGCGAACTGGCCGGAGAGGCCGATGGAGCGGCGTACCGCGGTCGGGTTCTTCAGGACGTCGAGACCAGCGACGACCGCGCGGCCCGCGTCGGGCCGCAGGAGGGTGGTCAGTACCCGGACCGCGGTGGTCTTGCCCGCGCCGTTGGGGCCGAGCAGGCCCAGCACGGTGGATTCGGGGACGTCGAGGTCGACGCCGTCCAGAGCCCTCACCTCGCCGAAGGTCTTCACCAGACCTTCGGCGTAAATGGCACCTGGCATGGATGGACTCCCAGGGTGTGGAGCGTGGCACGCTATGAAAATGCTAGAGGTGCCGGGAAGTTCCGGCATGTACGGAGATCCGGCGAACCGAGGTCCACCGCACAGCAGTATGAAGTGACGCGATGTATCGCGTCAAGAAATACGCGATAGTCCGCGTCCTGTGCTGTCGTGTCGTGAGAGCCGGGGGCGAGGCGCCCCACGCCCGCTCAGCTCATGACCGTGTATCCCGCCGCGCGCAGCCCCGAGGCGACCTCCACGCAATGCTGCGGGCCCTTCGTCTCCATGTGCAGCTCCACCTCCACCTCGTCCAGGCCCAGCCGCGGATCGGTCCGCACATGGCCGACGTCCAGCACGTTGGCGTCCGCCACCGACAGCTCCCCGAGCAGCGCCGCGAGCGCCCCCGGCCGGTCCGAGAGGCGCAGCCGCAGCGACAGATAGCGGCCGGCCGCGGCCATCCCGTGCCGCAGCGTCCGCTGCAGGACCAGCGGGTCGACATTGCCGCCCGAGAGCACCGCCGCGACCGGCCCCTCGAAGCTGTTCGGGGCCGACAGCAGCGCCGCGACCGAACTCGCCCCCGCGGGCTCCACCACCAGCTTGGCCCGCTCCAGGCAGAGCAGCAGCGCCCGGGAGAGCGCGTCCTCGGACACCGTGCGGATGTCGTCGACCAGGGCCCGGATGATCTCGAACGGCACGTCACCGGGCCGGCCGACCTTGATCCCGTCCGCCATCGTCGAGACGGAACCGAGCGCCACCGGACGCCCGGCCCGCAGCGAGGGCGGATACGCGGCCGAGCCCTCCGCCTGCACACCCACCACCCGCACGTCGGGGCGGAGCGCCTTGATCGCCACCGCCATGCCCGCGAGCAGCCCGCCGCCGCCGACGCCCACCACGACGGTCCGCACCTCGGGGCACTGCTCCAGCAGCTCCAGGGCCAGCGTGCCCTGCCCGGCCACCACGTCCGGGTGGTCGAAGGGGTGGATGAGGACGGCCCCGGTGGCCTGCGCGTACTCCTTCGCCGCCGTCAGTGTCTCGTCCACCACCTGGCCGTGCATCCGCACCCGCGCCCCGTAGTCGCGGGTGGCCGCCACCTTCGGCAGCGGTGCCCCCACCGGCATGAAGACCGTGGACGGCACTCCCAGCAGCGACGCAGCCAGCGCCACGCCCTGCGCGTGGTTGCCCGCGCTCGCCGCGACCACCCCGCGCCGCCGCTCCTCGGGCGTCAGCCCCGCGATCCGCACGTACGCGCCGCGCAGCTTGAACGAGCCGGTGCGCTGGAGGTTCTCGCACTTGAGGTGCACCGGCGAGCCGACCAGCGAGGAGAGGTGCCGGCTGCCCTCCACGGCGGTGGTGCGGGCGACCCCCGCGAGCGTCTTGCGGGCGAGGCGCACCTCGTCCAGCGAGACGGGGAGTTCGGGGTGCCCGGAGGCGGCGGGAGCTGCGCTGGTGACCATTCCGCCAGTCTGGCAGCCGCCCGGCAGGTGGGCGGGTCACCGGCCGGGCGGCCGCGCGGGGTGGTCCGCGTCACTGGTTCGTGCAGTGGAGGTACGGCGTGGGTCCGCTCCGCGTACTCTGTGGCCACCACCTCAGGTCGATACACCCAACAGACCACCCCAAAACTGTCAAAACTCAACAAAAACTCCTGCTGATCGACGAAGTGAGCGCACCTGCCATGCCCACGCATCCGGACATGACGACAGACACCCCCGACGTGCCGGACGACTCCGCGGTGCCTGCCGACGACGGTGCCGCCTCCGGAACCGCCGCGCTGGACGCCATGCAGCACCAACTCGCGGTGTACGCGCGGCGCGCGGAGCAGACCCGCCTCGGCGGACTCGGCCAGGCCCGCAACTCCATGGACCGCGCCGCCTATCTGCTGCTCAACCGCCTCGACCAGGAAGGCCCGATGGGCGTCAAGGCGCTCGCCGCCGGGATGGGCATCGACTCCTCGACGGTGACCCGGCAGGTCGCCCCGCTCGTCGAGTCCGGCTTGGTCAAGCGCACCTCGCACCCCGAGGACGGACGCGCCGTCGTCCTCCAGCTCTCGCCGCGCGGTGAGGCCCGGTTGGAGGAGGTCCGCTCCTCCCGCCGCAACCTGATGCAGCTCATCACCAAGGACTGGACCGAGGAGGAGCGCGGGGCGTTCTGCAAGCTGCTGACCCGCTTCAACACGGCGATGCTCGAACTGAACCCGAGCAGCCTCTCGCAGCCGCCGGGGTCCGGTTCCTGACCCGCCCCATGGATGCGTCCCCGGTCGCGGCGCCCCGGCTGCCGCAGCCGGGGCGCCGCGACCCGGGTGCGCGGACCGCTCCCGGGCCGGGGCGCGGCTGATCGGCTTCCGGTGGGGCGGGGACGTTCGCCGTTCGCACAGATTGGCCTCAGATGGGAACTTTCGGCTTCCGGTGGGGCGGGGACGTTCGGCTCCCGGCCGCCCGGGGCCGGTTCCGGGCGGCGGCGCGATGGTGTCGCGCCTCTTGATTTGATCTCCCTGCCTGCCGTCCTATAGGCGGCACGGGAGGCGGCGTGCGAGAACGTCAGGCACGGCAGGAGAGCCTCCGCGCCCGGGAGTTCGAGGCGTTCGTCGCGGGCGCGGGCGGCCGGCTGCTGCATGCCGCCACCCTGCTGACCGCGGAACCTCCCGGCGCCGCTCCCGAAGCGGAGCGGCTGCTGGTGCGGGCGCTCGCGCGGACCCGCGCCGACTGGGCCCGGCTGCGCGGCGACGACCCCTACGAGCACACCCGGCAGGCGCTGGCCCTCCGCTTCGCCCGCACCGGCCGACGGCACCGCCGGACGCGCGGCGGGCTGCTGGGCGTCCTCACCCCGCAGGAGCGGCTGGTGCTCGTCCTGCGGCTGCACGAGGGGATCGCCGAGGAACAGGTCGCCGCGGGCCTCGGGCTCGCCGTCGAACGGGTGCGGGCCCTGCACACCCGTGCCATGACGGCGGTGCTCAGCAGCCCGGCCCGCGGAGCGGGACGGGCCCCGCAGGACGAGCGGAGCGAGCAGGACGCAGCGGAGAGCACCCATGAGCCCGCCTGACCGCAAGGAGGCCGAGGTACGGCGCCTGGTCCAGCAGCGCACCGCCGAGCCCGTCCCCGCCGACCTGGCGGAGCGGGCCCTGGCGGAGGGCGCCCGGCTGCTGCGGCGCCGCCGGGCGCTCGGCGCGGCGCTGTGGACCGGGGTGCTGGCCGGACTGCTGGCCCTGGCCGTGTGGGCGCTGGTGCTGCACCCCTGGTCGGCCCCGCCCCCGACGACGACCCCGCCGGCGGTCGGCTGGTGACGCCGCGTACCCCGCCCGCGTCGGCCTCCGGCGAGCCGCGACGACGCCCCCGCCGCCCGCGACGGTCGGCTGGTGGCCCGCGCCCCGGCTCCGCGTCCTCAGCCCGCGGCGGCCCCCTCCAGCGCCTGCGTCAGGTCCGCCAGCAGATCCTCGGCCGACTCGATGCCCACCGACAGGCGCACCAGATCGGCCGGAACCTCCAGCGCGGAACCCGCCGCCGAGGCGTGCGTCATCCGCCCCGGGTGCTCGATCAGCGACTCGACCCCGCCCAGGGACTCGCCCAGCGTGAAGAGCCGGGCCCGGTCGCACACCCGCACCGCGGCCTCCTCGCCGCCCGCCACCCGGAAGGACACCATCCCGCCGAAGCCGCGCATCTGCTTGGCCGCGATCTCGTGCCCGGGATGCGTGGCCAGCCCCGGGTAGTAGACCTCCGTCACCTCCGGGTGCGCGCTCAGCAGCTGCACCACGCGGGCCGCGTTCTCCCCGTGCCGGTCCATGCGCACGCCCAGCGTCTTGATCCCCCGCATCACCAGCCAGGCGTCGAACGGCCCCGCGATGGCGCCCATCGCGTTCTGGTGGAAGGCCAGTTCGTCGCCGAGCGCGGGGTCGCCGACGACCAGCGCGCCGCCCACCACGTCGGAGTGGCCGCCCATGTACTTCGTCGTCGAGTGCACGACCGCGTCCGCGCCCAGCGCGAGCGGCTGCTGGAGGTAGGGGCTGGCGAAGGTGTTGTCGACCACGAGCCGGGCGCCCGCCCCGTGCGCGACCTCGGCGACCGCCGCGATGTCGGTGATCCCCAGCAGCGGGTTGGAGGGGGTCTCCACCCAGACCGCCTTGGTGCGCTCGCGCAGCTGGGCGCGGACGGCGGCCGGGTCGGAGGAGTCGGCCACCGACCACTGCACCCCCCACCGCTCGGCGACCCTGGCGAAGAGCCGGAAGGTGCCGCCGTACGCGTCGTTCGGGATCACCACGTGGTCCCCGGGGGTGAGCAGGGTGCGCAGCAGGCAGTCCTCGGCGGCCAGCCCGGAGGCGAAGGCCAGCCCGCGCCTGCCGCCCTCCAGCGCCGCCAGGTTCTCCTCCAGCGCGCTGCGGGTCGGGTTCGCCGAGCGGCTGTACTCGTAGCCGCCGCGCAGCCCCCCGACGCCGTCCTGCTTGTACGTGGAGACCTGGTGGATGGGCGGCACCACCGCCCCCGTCCTCGGGTCGGCGGCCTGCCCCGCATGGATGGCGAGGGTCTCGAAGCTCTGCCGCGGGGTGTCCGGGGTGCCGTCCGCCCCGCTGTCGATGCCGTTGTCGCGCTGCTCACTCATGGGGGCGAGACTAGTGGGCCGTACGGTGGAGTGGGGCGCACTCCTCCCCGGGGACGTACCGCTCCGGGGCCGCACCCCCTCGGGGCGTGCCGCCCCGCCCAGCCGTCCGTCACAGCGTGGAGATCCGACGCCATGGAAGCCCTGCTCCTCCTGATCGCCCTCGCCGCCGTCTTCGGCGTGGTCGTCTACCCCGCCATGCGCCGCAGGAAGCTGCGGCAGGACGGAGCCCGGGGCCTGGCCCAGGCGGTCGACCCGACGGCCGGGTACGGCTTCGTCCCCTCCGACGAGCTCGATGTGCGGCTGCCGGGGCCGGACCGGGAACTGGTCGAGGCGCTGGAGGAGGCGCAGCGCACCCAGGACTGGCAGCCGGTCGCGCACCTGCTGGCCTTCACCGGCGACGAGTACGAGCTGCGCTGGCAGCGCGTGCAGTCCCTGGCGGGCGCCGCGGCCATGGAACTGGCCCGGTCCCGGGAGCACGGCGCCGCCGCGGGTGCGGACACCGGCACCGGCGGGGTGTCCTTCAGCAAGGAGCCGGCCGCCGGGGTGCCGGACGCGCGGTGGCTGCGCGAGTGGCGCGCCCGGCAGCCGCGTGACCACGGGGGCGCCCAGGTGTACGCGCACTTCCTGGTCTTCCAGGCGCTGGCCGAGAGCGACCCAGACAGCCGCCGCATCATCCTGGAGGAGGCGCGGAACGTCGCACACGACGCGGCGAAGCTCGCCCCGGCCGACCCGACGCCGCATCTCACCGAGCTGACCCTCGCGCGCCACCTCGGCTACCGCGAGGCCGACTTCGAGTCCCTGTGGGGCACCGTCCGCCAGCTGGCACCCGACCACATGGGCGCCCATCTGGCGGCGCTGCCCTACTGGTCGGCGCGGGGAGCGGGCTCCAAGGAGCAGGCCGACGCGTTCGCCCGCGCCGCCGCCGCGCAGGCCCCCGAGGGCTCGCTGCTGGCGGCGCTGCCGCTGTTCGCGGCCTACGGCCACCTGCCCGAGGTGAACATGGTCCGCGGGCTGTATCGGAGCGAGGAGATCGGCAACGCCATCGAGGCCGCCGAGTACGCCGTCGACCAGGTCGAGGACGACCACCCGGTGCGCCCGCACGTCCTCCATCTGCTGGTCTGGTTCCTGGTGCGGGCCGAGCGCTACGGCGAGGCCATGGAGGCCCTCGCCGCCGTCGACGGCCACGTCGGCGCCGTCCCGTGGGTGGACGGGGGCGATCCGGCCGCCGCCTACGCCGCCTACCGCGCCCTCGCGGTGGCCGGCTGGGAGGCCGCGGGCGGCGCCCGCGCCCCGCACTGAGGGCGGCTACGCCCCTGGCGACCGGCCCCTCCTGCCGCAGTGCGCGCATCCGGGCGCGATGTCCGGCGGGGTGGGTCCGTCGAACGGCAAGGGTTCGTCGAACGGCAGGTCCGGCAGGCCCGGCAGGTTCAGCAGGTCCGGCACGCCGCACCGCCCCCGGGCGATGCCCGGACGGGGAGCAGCGGGTACGTCACCCCAGCTGCCGACGGGCCTGCTTCGCCTCGCGGTCGACGGCCCAGGCGTCGGCGACCGGCCCGAGGTGGCCGAGCTTGTCGGGATTGATCACGGTGCGAACGGTCCGGATCTGCCCGTCGAGTACTTCGAGGGCCATGATGTGGAGCACCTTGCCGTCCCGGTCGCGGAAGATCGCGCCGGGCTGCCCGTTGATCTCCTGCGGCTCGAACGTCACGTCGATCCGGGCCATCAGGGGGAAGACGGTGGCGAGCAGCCGGGCCGCGTTCTCGGTGCCGGTGACGGCCTTGGCGAGCTGCGGGGCCTTGCCGCCGCCGTCCCCGACGAGCTGGACGTCGGCGGCCAGCAGCTTCCGCAGCCCGCCCACGTCACCGTCCTTCAGCGCGTCGAAGAACCGCGTCGCCAGCTCCTGCCGCTCCTGACGGTCCGCTGCGAACCGTGGCCGCCCGGCCTGCATGTGCCGCCGGGCCCGTACCAGCAGCTGCCGGCACGCCGCCTCCGACCGTTCCACCGCCGCGGCGACCTCGTCGAACCCGAAGCCGAACACCTCTCGCAGGACGAACACCGACCGCTCCAGCGGGCTGAGCCGCTCCAGGAGCAGCAGTGCGGCCATCGACACCGAATCGGCCAGCTCCGCCGAGCGCGCCGGATCCTGGTACGGATCGCTGAGCAGCGGTTCGGGGAACCACGGGCCCACGTACTCCTCCCGCCTCACCCGCGCGGAGCGCAGCACATCGATCGAGATCCGCGTCACCGCAGTCGACAGAAATGCCTTGGCCGACGCGACCTGGGCCGCCGAGGCGTCGAAGCGCAGCCATGTCTCCTGCACCGCGTCCTCGGCCTCACCCACGCTGCCGAGAATCCGGTAGGCGATCGAGAACAGCAGCGGCCGCAGCTCCTCGAACTCCTCGACCTTGTTCGTGGAGTTCATGGAGTTCGTGGCGTTCGTGGCGTTCGTGGCGTTCACGGCGAAACCCTCCTCGTGCCTTCCACCCTGCCGCACTCGCCGGCCGGACGTCTTCTGTGATCACTCGGACTCACCGGATGCCACGCTGACGCCACCGAGCCCGAGCCCGAGCCCGAGCCTGAGCCCGGCCCCGGAGCCCGCCGCCGGGCCCCGAGCGGGTCGCTCATGCCGTTCAGTGGAACTGCCCCGGCTCGTAGCCGCCGGCCGGCTGCTCGGTGATGATGTTCAGCCGGTTCACCGCATTCATGAACGAGACCAGGACCACCAGAGAGGTGAGCTGCTCCTCGTCGTAGTGCTCGGCGGCCCGCTTCCACACCTCGTCACCGACGCCCCTGGCCGCATCCGCGACCCGGGTCCCTTCCTCCGCCAGTTCCAGCGCGGCACGCTCGGCGTCCGTGAAGACGGTGGCCTCCCGCCACGCCGCGACCAGGTTCAGCCGTACCGGGGTCTCACCGGCGGCAGCGGCCTCCTTGGTGTGCATGTCGATGCAGGCGGCGCAGCCGTTGATCTGGCTCACGCGCAGCGCCACCAGTTCCTGCGTCGCGGCCGGCAGCGGTGACTCTTTGAGTGTCCTGCCCGCGGACATGAAGTACTTCAGGGCCTTGCCGGCGGTCGGGCTGGAGAAGTAGTCCAGTCGTGCGTCCATGGTGTGCTCCTCTGCGGTTCTCCGTGGCTACACCCCCTGAGACGAGACGGGCCGACCCCCTGTGACACAGCCGGATGTGACCCGCGTCGCACTGTCGTCGGCCGAGCTGTGCCCGCCTGCGGAAAACCGGGTGGCCTCAGCCCTGCGGCTGGATAGAGTCGCGCTGTGCCCGAGCTGCAGCTGCTGCGTGCCGACCATGCCCCGGCGGTCCTGGCCTTCGAGTCGGCGAACCGCGCCTACTTCGCCGCCTTCGTCGCCGACCGCGGCGACGCGTACTTCGACCGGTTCGCCGACCGGTTCGGCGCCCTGCTGGCCGAACAGGAGGCCGGTCTCTGCGCCTTCCACGTCCTCGTCGCCGAGGACGGCTCCGTGCTGGGCCGGTTCAATCTGTACGACCTCGAGGACGGTGCCGCCGAACTCGGCTACCGGGTCGCGCAGCACGTCGCCGGACGCGGTGTGGCGACGTCGACGGTCCAGGAGCTGTGCCGGCTGGCCGTGACACGGTACGGGCTGCACACCCTGCGGGCCGGCACCTCCCGCGGGAACGTCGCCTCCCGGCGGGTGCTGGCCAAGGCCGGATTCGTCGCGGTCGACCCGGCCGACGCGGCCGACCTCTGTGGTGAGCCGGGGACCTGGTTCCGGCGCGACCTGCACGGTGCGGGCCCGGCTGCAGCGGGCCCACCCGGCCGGGATTGACCTTCACGTCGGTCGAAGCCCGACGATGTCCGGGTGCCTGAGGACGAGCTGATGCCGATCGGGTCTTCGCCCGACGCACCGGAGTGACCGCGAGCGCCCTGCGCTTCTACGCCGACTCCGGGTTGCTTCGCCCTGCCGAGGTCGACCCGGTCTCCGGCTACCGCTACTACAGTGCCGACCAGGTGACGCGGGCAGCCGCCCTGCGCCGGCTCCGCGAGATCGGCATGCCGCTCACCGCGGTCGAGGCGGCCCTGGACGCGGAGCCGGATGACGCGGCCCGGCTGATCGACGAGCACGTCGCGAAGGTCTGCGAGGACGCGGCGGCGGTGCGGCGGAAGGCCGCTTCGCTCACGTCGTCGCTCACGGCGGTGCCGGGTCTGCCGATCGCCGTGGTGAAGGGGCCGGTGCTGGCCGACGCGATCGAGCAGGTGCTGACCGCCACCGCGCGGGAACCGGACCTGCCGGTGCTCGGCGCTCTGCGCGTCGAGGCGACACAGGAAGCGGTCACCCTGACCGCCACGGACCGCTACCGCCTCGCGACCCGGACCCTGGTGCCGGCCGAAGCAGCGGCCGCGACCTGGGCCGCAACGGTCGACGGTGACCAACTGCGGGCTGCGGCGCCGGAGATCCGCCGCAGCGCGCTGGTGCGGGCCGTGGCGACGCCGTACGCACTCCGGCTGCACATGGTGGACCGGGAGGACCGGCACTGCCGACTGCTGGCGGACGAGTTTCCCGATCACCGGCTGACGCTCGCCTCGCTGCCCGAGGCCACGACCCGGGTGACGGTCTCGAAGGATCTCCTCCTGCGAGCCCTGGAGGAGCACCCGGGAGAGCGGATCACCCTGCGGGCCACCCGGCACGGCCTGCACGTCGTCCCGGCGGCGGAGCCGGCGTCCCCCGGCGTCCCGCTCACGGCCACAGTGACGGGGCAGGACCTGTGGATCTCCTTCGAACTGACCACGCTCTACCCGGCCGTCAGCACCGCCATCGGCCCCGACGTCCTGCTCGACCTGCGAGGACCGGTCCAGCCCGGCACCATCCGCTCCGCCGACCGCGGCGACCTCACCATCCTGGCCATGCCCACCGGGCCCGGCCACACATCCTGAGCAACAACCGGCCACGCATCCTGAGCAACAACCGGCCACGCATCCTGAGCAACAACCGGCCACGCATCCTGAGCAACAACCGGCCACGCATCCGGAGCGGGAACCGACCGCTCGTCCTGAGTGGGAACGACGAGGAAGAACACCATGACCGCCCTCCCCACCAGCCCCGACGCGACCATGGAGGCCATCGGCCATGCCGTCGAGGAAGGCCGAACCGGCGACACCGCCTCCGCCCGCCGGAAGCTTCTGGACCTGTGGTCCACGATCGGCGTCACCGGCGACCCGCTGCACCGCTGCACTCTCGCGCACCATCTGGCCGACCTCCACGCCGACCCCGCACCGGCCCTGGCCTGGGACATCCGCGCCCTGGACGCTGCCGACGCCGTCACCGAACAGCGCGCTCAGCAGCACCACGCCGGTCTGCACCTCGCCGGCTTCTATCCGTCCCTGCACCTCAACCTCGCCGACGACTACCGCCGTCTGGGCTCCTTCGACGCGGCCACCGAGCACATCACCGCGGCCGAAGAGCACGCCCACGCGCTCTCCCGGGACGCGTACGGTTCCGTCCTGCGCACCGCCCTCGACGAGGTGGCCGAGGCCATCCGTCGGCGCGACACCGCCCGGCGGGCCTCCGCCCCGGGGCCCGCCGCCTGACGCACGGGCGTGCCCCTCGCGGCCGAGGGCGCCGTGCCCGGGTGCGCGCTGCCGCACGAGACCGATGGCGCACGTCGCGGGCGGACGACGTGCGCCGCGGTGCAGCAGCCCGGCATGCCGGGCGTCAGGAGACGAAGTCGGTCAGTGTGCATCCGTTCACGAGGGCCTTCTCCTTCTGGTAGCCGCTCGGGATCGGAGTGTCCGGGTCGCAGTGGAGAGCGAGGAGTCCGGAGTCCTTGAGATCGTTCCGGGTCGCACTCGTGTCGCTGTCGACGGCGAAGTCCTTGCCGAGGAGGTAGCCGCCGCCGTGCTCCTTCGCCCGGGTCTGGAAGCTCTTCATGTCCGTGATGGTCATGAGCCGGACCGAGTTGCCCTTCAGGTTGAAGCACACGGCACGCTCCTCGATGCCCCACGCGGTACCGGCCTCCTCCGGGTCCGGGAGAACAGCGTCCTCGTAGTCCTCGTCCTGCATGTGCAAGTCCGTGCACGTGGTGTACCGGCTGACGAAGGCCTCCACGTCCGCCATGGTGGCGGCGCTCGGACGGCCCTCCGTGCCCCCGTCCATGAGCCGTCCCCCGCTGCCCGCGGACAGCCCGTCCCCGTCGGGGGAAGAGCGGCCTTCCTGGTCACTGCCGCAGCCACTGACCACCGTCAGTGCCACGGCCGCCGCGCAGGCGGCCAGGGTGTAGCGCACTCGCACCACGTCTCCTCGCCTCTTCGTGTCTTTCCTGCCGTCATGTCGATGCCCTGGTCCGGACGGTCAGCCGCGCGTGGCGTCCCAGACCTCGCTCTGCCGGAAGTACGTGTCGTACAGCTCCTGGACGTCCAGCAGGCTCTCCGGCGGGACCTTGCCGTAGGCGACGCGCTCGAGGTGGCGGAAGTACTCGAAGCGCTCCACCCCCGGGGTGATCACGATGAGGATGTCCGCACTCTCCCCGGGAGCCGCGGCGAAGGCGTGCGGCACGTTCGGCGGGACCACGACGAGGTCGCCCCGGCCCGCCGTGACGATCTGATCGCCGGAGAGGAGCTGTGCCGTGCCGTCCAGCAGGTAGAAGAGTTCGGCGGAGTTGGTGTGGTGGTGGGGAGCGGCGCCGTCCGCGCCTTCGGCGAGGGTGACCCGTTGGGTGGACAGCGCGCCGCCGGTGGCGCTGCTGTCCGCCAGCAGCCGGATGGTGGTCGGGGCCCGTCCGATGACCTCGGCGTCGGCCTCGCGTACGACGTGGGACCGGTCGAAGTCCGGTGGGATGAGTGACATCTGCTCGCTTCCTGGGCGCTGTGAGGGTGCGGCGGCCTTGCCGCGCAGAGGGTCAGACCGCGAAGAGCAGCGCGGCGGAGACCAGGACGACCGCGGCCGTGGCCGCGTGGATGCCGAAGGCCGCGGCTTTCGTGCCGCCGTTGCGCAGGACGATCACCGTGTCCCCCAGCGGGGTCAGCGAGATCACCAGCATGAACCAGGCCGCGGCTGCGGCGTCCGAGAACGCCAGCAGTGCGAGCCCGAGAAGACCCGAGACGAGGTCGCGCAGCCCCTTGACGGTCAGATAAGCGGAGTCGCCGTCCGGCTTCGCCGGGACGCCGTACCCGGCAGCCGCGGCCCGCGGCTGGAAGAAGAACCGCAGACCGATGAAGACGACGAAGAGATCGAGCACCACGGCCAAGCCGTACGCGAGCGGTATGAGCACGTCGATCTCCCTGGAGTGCGGTGAGTGGTGTCCCGTCGAGAAGGACGTGGCTCAGGATGCAGCGCGGAAACCGGGTGAACAATCGTCGGTTCCACATGGTCTGATAACCCCGGAGTTATCGGTGGCGACGGGGGAACGCGGATGGAGCTGCGGGACATCGAGATCTTTCTGACCCTGGCGGAGGAGCTGCACTTCGGCCGGACCGCGGACCGCCTCCACGTGTCGCAGGCCCGGGTGAGCCAGTCCATCGCCAAGCAGGAGCGGCGGATCGGGGCACGGCTCTTCGCCCGCAGCAGCCGCCGGGTCGAACTGACCCCCATCGGAGCCCAGCTGCGCGAGGACCTCGGGGCGGGCTACCAGCGGATAGTCGAGGGGACCCGTGCGGCCACCGCCGCCGCCCGCGGCGCCACGAGCACGCTCACGCTCGGACTGCACGGCCCTCAGGCGCACGACCAGTCGCGCCTCATCGACCTGTTCCGCACCCGGCACCCCGAGATCGAACTCCGCATCCGGGAAATGAGCTTCACGGACCCCTTCGGCCCGCTCCGCAGCGGCTCCGTCGAGGTGGCGACCGCCTGGCTGCCCGTCCGCGAGCCGGACCTCACCGTCGGGCCGCCGGTCGTCACCGAACCCCTGCTGCTCATGGTCGCCACCGACCATCCGCTGGCCTGCCGCGCCGCGGTCGGTATGGAGGACCTGGCCGACTGGACCCTGCCGCACCCGGCGCTACCCGTCCCCGAGTACTGGCTGCGGACGCTCGTGCCCGCCCACACGCCCGGCGGCCGCCCCATTCGGCGCGGCCCGAAGGTCTCCACGTTCCAGGAGGTCGCCGCCGTGGTCGCGGCGGGTGAGGCGATCAGTCTCGTCCACGGTGACGCCGCCCGCTACTACCGATGGCCCGGCCTGCGGTATCTCCACCCGTACGACGTCCCGACGGCGAGCTGGGCCCTGATCTGGCCCACAGCCGGAGAGTCACGGGCCGTCCGCGAACTCGCCCGTGCGGCACGGGACGTGGGACCGCGCACAGGGTGAGCCGGCAGCGGAGGCCGGACGCTCTCGAAGACGCTCTCGAAGGACTGCGGTCCGGGCGCCCCGTACCCGCGGTCCGGGCCGTCGGCGGGGCCCCGGGAACCGGTCCGGCACCGTCTCACAGGCCGTCTGCCGCGCTGCCGGGGCCCGCGAAGACGAGCTGGGTGAGGGTGGTGGGGCTGTAGGGGGCCGTCACGGTGAGCCGGTAGAGGCCGGGCCGGGGCACCCGAAGGTCCGCCCGGAGCAGGTCGTCGCCGTCCGCGTACGGGCTGCCGTCCCGGCTCCAGCCGTCGCCGTCCAGCGCGGACAGGGTGCACTCGACACCTGACGGGTCGTCCGTGCCGGTGATGCCGACCTGCCAGTCCGTGCCCGGTACGACGTAGTCCGGCACCTGGAGCCCCAGTGCGCCGTCCGCCTGGTCGGGGCCCAGCTGATCCTCCTCCAGCAGAAAGTCGACGACCGCCTGGCGGGCCGCCTTTCCGCTGGCCAGGGTGCCGTGCTGGAGTGCGAGGGGCACGGCCGAGGGGATCAGCGCGGCGGAGGCGCGGTGGACCGTGCCGTCCCCCCACACCCGGTAGCGGCGGGGCGCACCGTTCCCGTCCCGGATCAGCCGGCCGTCGGTGTGGGTGCGGAAGGAGTAGTCGGCGGACCGTACGACGCCGTCCACCAGCGTCATGGACTCGGCGGTGCGCTGCCGGATGCCCACGACCTGGCGGTGTCCGGCCAGCGGCTGGGTGAGCAGCTTCTGCCGGAACGCCTCCGCGTCCGCGTTCAGATCCTTGTCACCGCCGAGCGCGGCGACGTCCGCCGAGGTGAGGCGACGGACCTCGGTCCCCTCCTCCAGGCACAGGTGGCGGGGGAGCAGGTCGTGCACGCCGGGCATGGTCGCGGCCAGCGCGGCGAGCTTGCGGTGCGGCAGGGGCAGCGGCGCGCCCTGGACGCCGTTGAGGATGCACGCCGCGTCGACCGACCCCTGGAAGGGAGTGCCCAGCGTCAGCACGCCCCGGGTGTCGGCGGCGAGTTCGCTGTCGCCGCCGAGCGCCAGCGCGGCATAGGTCACCAGACCACCCATCGAGTGCGCGACGAAGACCAGCCGCGCCTCGCGCTCGTCCACCGCCTGCCGTCGCGCCTGCGCATGCGCCGGATGGGCCCGCCACTCCTCCAGGTGGCGGCGCGCCTCCCGCACCAGCAGCCGCGCGTTCGTCTGCACGGGCAGCCGCCAGTCGTAGGGGAAGGTGAGCAGCGCCCGCCGATCGGCCGCTACCGCGCCCGCGTCCTCGACCAGTCGGGTGTAGGGCTCGACACCGCCGACGAAGGGGATCCAGGTCGGAAAGCGCAGCAGCCGGCTCGCCCGCACGGACCCGGGATCTCCTGACCGCTCCGCGTCGGTGACGTGCAGGGAGCCGAGCCCCGACCTGCTCAGCCACGCCTCGGCGAGCCAGCGGGGGTGGGACAGCCCCCACAGCACGTCGCCGCCGGCGGAGTCGACCAGTTCGCTGCCCATGATGCCGGGCACGATGACGATCGCGTCGTGGGTGACGGCCGGGGAGAGGGCGGGAGCGGGGGACGTGGCGGTGTTCCACTGCGCGCGGGGGGTCATACCTGCGACGATAGGCACCATGAGCGGTGTGGGGGGAGGAGTCGCGTTACGGGACGCCTGCTCCGCGGACGAGGAGGCGGACGTGCCGCCCCCGCGCACCCTGTTGACACTCGCGGTCCTCGACTACGGGGACGGTGACGAGGAGTTCACCGACGGCATCCGCGAGCAGCTGGACGTGGTCACCTCGTGGTGGTCGGCCGAGGGGCCGTCCACCGCCTTCCACCAGGTGCCGAACCCGGTGCTGGAGACCCGGGACGATGTGGAGGACTTCTTCCGGGAGCGGAAGGTGCGGGAGCTGGGCGGGCAGGCCCTGGTGCTGTTCGTCACCGGCCACGGCCTCGCCGGCGCGTCCCGCTCCCACTATCTGAAGCTGCCCGGCTCGGTGAAGAACCGCAAGCTCGCCACCGCCGTGCGGACCGCGGACGTGGTCGCCGCGGCCCTGGACTCGCACGCGGAGAACGTCCTGGTCATCGTCAACGCCTGCTACGCGGGTCAGTTGGCGTCCGAACTGACCGCGCTGTACGCCGACATCGGCCCGCAGCGCCGCGAGACCTGCCGGCTGGACGTCCTGGTCACCTGCGGCCACGACCGTCCGGTGCAGGTGCGCCGCTTCCCCACGCTGCTGCGCGGAGCCCTGCACCGGCTGCGTACCAACGCCGGGGTGACCACGCCGCATCTGAGCGTCGGCGACTTCATGGCCGAGTTCGAGCGCGGCCTGCGGCGCGGTCCGGAACGTGAGCGGCACCGGCTGCGCCAACTGGTCAACAGCTCCAGCCCGTTCGAACCGACCCCGTGCATCCCCAACCCGGGCTACCGGCACGACCGCGAGCGCTCCGGCCCCGGCAGCGCACACGGAGGCGGCAACACCAAGGACGGCTACTGGCTCGACCGGGCCACCGGCCGCACCCAGGACGGCGACGGCGGCTGGTACTTCCGCGGCCGCGAGAGTCTCAACCGCACGCTCACCACCCACCTGGACGGCACACGCGCCCGCGGAGTCCTGCTGGTCACCGGCAGCGCGGGCAGCGGGAAGTCCGCTGTACTCGCCCGCGCGGTGGTCCTCAGCGACCCCGCGTACCGGAATCAGCCGCTGTGCAAGGCGGCGACCGAACAGGTACCCGCCGCCACCGTCCCGCCGCCCGGCTCCGTCGACGCGGCCGTCCTCGCCCGCCACCAGGACGCCTCCCAGGTCGCCGCCGCCCTGCTGCGCGCGCTCGGCGAGACCCCCGCGGCCCCCGAGTCCGCCGAGGACCCGGTCACCTGCTGGTCCCGGCAGCTCGTCACCCATCTGCGCGGCCGCACGGGACGGGTGGGCGTCGTCCTGGACGGCCTGGACGAATCCGAGGAGGCCGACCGCATCGTCACCGATGTGCTGGGCCCCCTCGGCGAGTTCTGCACCGCCCGCCTGCCGTCCCAGGCCAGGGGCGGGCGGAGAGCGGCGGGGGAGTCCGGGGAGCCGGGAGCGTGCGGAGCGGCGGACGACGCGGGAGGCGGAAGCGGCGGACCGGGCCCCGCGGAGCTGAGCCTGCTGCTCGGCGTCCGCTCCAGCAGACCGGCCGCGGCAGCACCGGCGGGCCCCTGCCCCGACGCGCAGCGCGGCCTGCTCGACCTGCTGCGCGAGACGTTCCCGAGCGCCGAGGTGGAACGCACCGACGACGAGCAGAGCACGGTCGACATCGCGGAGTACGTGACCGCGCTCCTCGGCGACCGCAGCCACCCGCAAGCCGCACACGAGGCCGCCGCTCTGGTGGCCCGGCAGGTATGGCCGTCCTTCATCGACGCGCGCCTGGCCGGGGAACAGCTCAGGGGCGACGCGGACCCCGTGCACACGGTGCTGCGACCGGAGTGGCAGCGGATGCTGGGGCTCGGTGTCAGGGGGCTGCTGCTGCGCGATCTGGCACTGGTGGCCGAGGAGGGGCTGCCCGCCGACGTCGCGCACGCGCTGCTGCGGGCCGCCGCCTTCGCGGAGGGCTCCGGTGTCCCCTGGTCGGTCATCTGGCCGGCGATGGCCCGGACTCTGCTGGGCAGGCCCCTGGAGAACTGGGACGAGATGATCGAGAAGCTGCTCGGCAGCCGACTCAACGGCTATCTGACCCATGATCACCAGGACGAACGACGCGTCTACCGCCCGACGCACGAATCCCTCACCGAGGTCCTGCGCGCGGGCACCCTGCTCGACGACGGCGGCATCGCGTGACCGAGCCGCCCGAGCCCCCCGACCGGCAACGGATTCGGAACGTCCACGGGCACGTGGAAGTACAGGGAGTCAGGAGCCATCTCAAGGCCCGCGAGGGGCACATGGAGAGCAGCCAGGGGCCCGAGCGGCACCAGGAGTCACCGAGCCCGCAGTCACCGAGCCCGCAGCCACCCGGCCCCGACCAGCAGGCACCGGCGGTCCGGCCCGCCGACAGCCACGTGGAGATCCAGCAGAAGCTGGCCGCCGCGCTGGCCGGTCTGGTGCCCGACGACCCCAGCATCCCCCCGCACCCCTATCTGCGCCGCCACCTGGCCCAGCACGCGGCCCAGGGCCACGTCCTGGACGACACGCACGTGCCGCCCGCCCTGCTGCCCTGGGAGACCAGCGCCGCGGTCCGCCGTCTGCTGGCGGCCGGGGACTCCAGCCCGCTCCGACAGCAGTGGCTCCAGGCGTGGGCCACACTCGAACCCTTCACCCGCAACCTCACCCCGCTCTCCCGGCTCGCCAGCCTGCAACTCGCCCACCACGCCGCCACGGCCCGGCACCTGCCGCCGGAGCAGCGCGGCACTCCGCCGGAACCGTTCGCCGGATCACCGGTCACCCCGCTGTGGAGCGACTGCGCCAGCGCCGAGAACCTCTGGGCCCTCACCGACCCTGCCGTCACCTCCCTGACGTCCGTCACCCCCCGCGGGCCCCGCCGGACGCTCGTCGTCGCCGGGGACGACCACGGCGCGGTACGCCTCCTGCGCCCGGACGGCACCGCGGCCGCCGCCCCCCTGACCCTGCACCAGGGCGCCGTCACCCAACTGCTCCCACTGGCCGACGGGCTCGTCGTCACCGCCGGGACGGACGGGCGGGTCACCGTGCTCGACGCGCACCGGGCCCGGCCGATACGGCAGATCCACCACCGCGAGCGCGCCTGGGTCAGCTCCCTGATCCGCCACGAGCAGTCCGAGCACGCCCCCACCCTGCTGGCGGCCTACGACGACGGGCACATCGCCGCCTTCGACGCTGCCACGTTCCAGCCCGTCGACATTCCCCTCCCCGTCCTCGAAAGCGCCCCGGTGCTCCTCCAGAGCACCCGGCTGCTAGGCCCCGCGGACCCGACGCGCACGGAGTGCGAAGTCCCGGCGCAGGGCGGCGAAGCCGCGGCGCCAGGCCCGCCGCACTCCGGGACGCCGGTGCTGCTGTTCGCCCAGCACGACACGGTCGGGTGCTTCGACGGCCGCACCACCACCCGGTGCTCCCGCCATCCCGCTGCCGTTCGCGCGCTGCTGGCCCTGCCGGACCGCAGCGGCCGTTACGCGGTCGCTCTGGAGGACGGCTCGCTGGCCCTCCACGACGCAGCCACACGGCACCGTCGCCGCTCCCCGCCGCCCGGCACGGGACCGGGCACCACTCAGGCCACCGCGTTGCGGGTCGTCGAGGTCGAGAACCGGCAGACCCTCGCCTCGGCGTCGGCGGACGGCACCGTACGGCTGTGGGAACTGCCCGCTCTGCGCCCCCTGCACCAGGCCCTGCCGGGGCATTCCGCTCCGGCCACCGCCCTCACCTCCGTCACCCGCGACGGACACACCCGCCTCTACAGCGCCGGGCTGGACTGCACCATCCGCGCCTGGCCGCTGACGTCGGCCGCGCTGCACGACCCCCCGCCGGTCTGGACCCCGATCACCGCGAGCGCCCTGTCGCCCCCGCCCATGCGCCTGCTGGCCACCGCCGAGGAGACGCGGACCAAGGTGTGGAACATCGAGACCGGCGCCGAACGGCTCGTCCACGAGGGGGACTCCCCGACGGCGCTCGCCTGGATCCCGCTGGGCACCCGTCTGCTGCTGGCGGCGGGGATGAGCGACAGCAGCGTCGCCTTGTGGGACCTCACCGAGCGCGGCCCGGTATCGACCGTCCGCGAACTGACGGGTCACTACTCACCGGCGCTGTGCCTGGTGCCGATGGTCGACGACTCCACCGCGCTGCTGGCCGGCGGCGGCGCCGACGGCAGAGTCCTGGTGTGGGACCTGAGCACCGGGCGGACCGTGCACAGCTTCTCCCAGCACGTCCTCAGCGTCCGCTGCCTGGCCTCGGTGCACTCCCGGCACGGATTCCTGCTCGCCTCCGGCGGCAGCGACGGCAACGTGCGGATCTGGGACCTGCGGCGGCATCCGCGTGAGGCGGGTGACGGCCGTCAGTCGATCCCGGTCACCATCCGCTGCGAGCAGCACGCCGTGAACGACGTGGCCTTCTTCCCCCTCGACAACGGCGGGCTGCGCCTGGCGACCGCCGGACAGGACGGCTCGCTGAAAGTCTGGTCGGTGCGGCAGGAGCAGGAGCAGGAGCAGGATCCGGGACCGGGACCGGGACCGGGGGAGCGGTCGCGGGATCGGTCGTACGACGGGGCCGACCTCGTGCGGGAGTTCAACCCCGGGGACGGCGAACTCACCGCCGTCACCCGGTTCACCGACGGCCGGGGCCGCACCGTCTTCGCGGTCGCGGGCAGGACCGGCATCCACCTCTGGGACGCCACCGTCGACCGGCCGCTCCTGCAAGCCGTCACGGGATATCCGGTCAACACCCTGAAAATGGCGCCGCAGCGTGCCTCGGAATCGGCCGCGCCCGTGCTGCTGGCCACCGGGGAAGCGGGCACGATGATCCTCCGCCTGGACGACAAGCGCCTCTGAGCAGGGCCTTTCCGGTCGCCGTTGCTCAAGGTCCCCGGCCCGCCGGTGACACGTGCGAGCCCTGACGACGTATCGACTCCCGCGCCCGCCCGCCGCACGGAGCGGAAGGCCGCGGCTCCCGGCGCCCAGAGCACGGCGCGCAGAGCACGGCGGGGCGCGCTCGGGAAGGTGGTCTCCTCGGCTCGCCCGACGCTCGCGGACCTCCTGCGCGGCACCCCGGCCGCAGCGTTCCTGCCGGTCAGGTGCATGATGAGGTGGACATGTGAAGGAAGGGGCGGGGAATGGTGCAATCGGCAGCGGAAGGGCAGAGAGCGATCCCCCGAGGACCGGTGCGCGTCCGCGGCGCGGGCTGGGCGGCCGCGTGGCTGGCCGGCGCCGTGGCCCTGGCGGGGGAGGGAGTCCTCGCGCTGGTCGTCTACTTCCTGGCGGGCCTGCGGGACGAGCACTATTTCGCTGCCGGCGTCCCGGCCTATGTCGGATATCTCTTCCTCTCCGTGGTCGCCATGGTGCTGCTCGGCCTGGCGGGGCTGATCTGCTCGGCCTCGGTCGTCCTGCCGGTCGTGCAGCTGTCGCGCTGGTCGGCCCGCAGGAAGGGGCGGACGGAGACGGCGCGCTGGTGCCTGGCCGTGTGCGGCGCGGCCGCCGCGGCGGCCGCGCTGTGCATCGGGGTGCCGACGGCGCTGCTCGGGGGCGGTTGGACCGTGCTCCCGCTGGTTCTTCTCCTCGGCTTCCTCGGCCTGGCCCCCGCCGCCCTGAGCAGCCGCGGGGTGACCGTGCTGCGTGGCACCGGCGCCCGGTTCGGGCTGGCCGCGGCAGTCCTCGGCTGCGGACTGGCGCTGTCGGCAGTGGTCTTCGTCGGCGGCCTGGCGGCCTACGGGACCGGCTTGATCCAGGAGTACGAGCCGCCACGACTCACCGAGACGCAGCTCGCCGGGACCTGGAGCGACGACCAGGGCGGCACCCTCACCCTCCGGGCCGACGGCACCGCGGTGGCCGGCGAGCTGGGTGTCCATGACGCGGACACGGCAGCCAGCGGGGAGGCTCACGAGCCCTGCGACGGCTCCGGCTCGTGGACGAAGGGCGCATCCCCGTCCGGAACCTCGCAACTCGACCTCGACGTCAGCGACTGCATGGCGGTCAGCAGCTGGCAGTTCGGCGGTACCGAGGAACAGCCCACCCTCTTCCACTGGATCGGCGACCCCGATTCCCTCAAGCGGCACGTACTGCATCGCGGGGCGTCGGCGCAGTAGTTCTCGCGGGTTCGGGGTGCCGGTCCAGGACAGCAGGAGTTCGGCGACGGCGCGGGGACCGGAAGACAGACCAGGTGCTCGGCGGCACCGAACCGCAGAGGGGCACGAGTACGCGTCCGACACGTTCAGCGGGACTTCGGGATCAAGAAACAGCGGCAGAGCGCTCGGACGTCCCCCGTGCGCCCTCTCCGCGCCTCCACGCCTCATCTGTGCGCCCCCGCAGGGCACTTCCGTAGCCCCGCTTCCGTTGGTCCCGCTGCGCGACAATGGGCGCCTCGCCTCTCGACGCACCTCTGCCCGCAGCTGCCTCAAGGACCTATGACCGTCTTCCTGATCCCACCGGCCCGCCACGGCCCGTCAGACGCGTGCGACCTCCGCTCCCGCCGCACAGCACGGCAGACCGGCACCGGCACCGGCACCGGCACGCCGAGGAGGCCGCGATGACCAGTCACCTCCCTCCCGTCACACTGGTCGGAGCCCCGGAACGCGGTGTCTGGCGGCTCGGCAAGGCGGCCGAACCCCTGCGGTACAACCGGGTCGAGCCGGAGACCACGAGCGGCTCGTGTGCGGGAAGGTTCAGCCTCTTCAGCTACGGGATGCTCTACACCTGCAGTGAAACCACCGGCTGCTACGCGGAGGCTCTGGCGCCCTTCCGCGTCCATCCGCGGATGCGTCGGCTGATGGCACAGGACGGGCTGTCCGAGGGCGGCCGGCGGATGCGGCCGGGTCATCTGCCGTCGAGCTGGCGGAACGAACGGATCCTCGTGCGGCTCCGGCCGCCGGCCGAGGCGCGGTTCCTGGACGTCGAGTCCGAGGACACCCGGCGATTCCTCGGCGAGGAGCTGAAGAGCGAGCTGAACGACTGGGTCGCCGCGGACTCCCTGTCGGACCACGACCTGCATGGCACGGACCGGCGGATCACCCGGCAGATCGCCGCCTGGAGCGTTGCCCAGCGCAACACGCAGGGCCATCAGCTGATCCAGGGGATCGCCTTCCGCTCCGGATACGGCGGACGCCGGTGCTGGGCGCTCCTGAGCGGCCCGGAGATCGAGGAGGTGGAGCGGCGGCCGATCCTCGCGGAGTCGCCCGAGCTGCAGGAAGTCGCTCGTGAGTTCGGTCTGACGGTCTGGTGAGAGCGCGGACCGGCCACGCGGGCGGACCGGCCACGCGGGCGGACCGGGCCACGGGCGGACCCGTGGCGGTGCGGACGGTGGCGGGGGCGTCCCCGACGACGGGGCGAGCCGGTGACGGCGGACCCGGCCGCCGGGACTCCGAGGACGGCGCCGGGGCGATCGGCCGTACGAGCCGTCACCCGGATTGAGTCAATCTGCCGAACGCTGTCTCGATCCCGTCGTCGAGAGCCCCCTCGGCTTCCGGTATTCGGCCAGGTGGAAGACCTGAGGGAGGATCAGAGGGAGGATTCATGGGGGATTCAAGGGTCTTCTAGAGTGGGAAAAACCTGGAGTACGGGGTGGGGCCAGGGGTACACTCCATCCATCAGGAGCAGGGAGAAGGCATGTTGAGCACGCCGACTATGCACTTGTCCAGGCCCCCGCGCCCCCGGGATCCGAGCACGCCAGGCGCGACGAGCGCCACTGGTGCGTCCCGCCGCCCGCTCGCCAACCGGACGACCACCGGTGCGGGGACAGGCACGTCCCGGACGCGGGTGCGCCACGCGGCACAGCTGCCGCCCCGGCGAACCCTGCGCCCCCAGCAGCCCGCACACCGCCTTCCGCGTCCAGTCCGCACAGCCCCGCCCGGGCTGTCCTGCCGGGGGGAATGAGGAGACCATGCAGACACAGCGAGAGCTGGCCGCAGAAGTCCGAGCACACCGCGACACCGCGGAGCAGACCACCGCGTACGTCGCGCGCTTCCTGCAGGACAACTTCGGCCAACGGGTGACGGCGCTCCTCGCCGGCATCGAGGACCCCAAGCAGGTCGGCAAGTGGTGCAAGGCCGACAACGTGCCCCGCATCGATTCCGAACTACGACTGCGCACCGCCTACCAGGTGTTCAAACTCATCGAGAACGGCGAGAACTCCCACGTCGCCCGAGCCTGGATGATCGGGATGAACCCGCAACTGGAGGACGACGCACCAGTGCAGGCCATCGCCGACGACCGCTTCAAGGACGTCATGGCGGCAGCCCGCTCCTACCTGCAGGGCGACCTCTGAACGACCGCTCCCGGCCCGTCCGGGCAGGGAGCATCCTTCCGGGTGCTCCCGGCACACCGTCCGACCAGCGAGCCGCGCTCGCTCCGCCGCACCCGCGGACCGAGCACGCCCGCGGCAGCAGAACCAGCAGCGCGCAGGCCCCACCCGCCGGAGCCCTCCGACAGGTGGGGCCTGCGCGGTTCCGCCGTACGGCGGCGGGCGAATCACCGAGGTCAGCCCCCGCGGGGCGGCCGCATCCGGCGACCGCACACCCCGCCGGAGGCACCGCCCAGGTCCCCGGCCCGCCGCTCTCGGTCCACCGCGGAAAGCCGTTGCGCCCACCGGGACGACGCCCTCTACCGTGGCGCCGTGACAACCCACGTGATCGTGCTCAACGGCGGCTCCAGCTCCGGCAAGTCGGAACTCACCAGATGCCTGCAGGCCACCCTGCCGGAGCCCTGGCTCGCCCTCGGGGTCGACGACCTGATCGAGGCCATGCCCGTATCGCTGCGCACCGGGGACACCGGCATCGAGCTCGCGGCGGACGGCGGAGTGAACGTCGGGCCGCGGTTCCGGGAGCTGGAGGCCGCGT
Source organism: Streptomyces sp. NPDC006925 (assembly GCF_042869575.1). Lineage (NCBI taxonomy): Bacteria > Bacillati > Actinomycetota > Actinomycetes > Kitasatosporales > Streptomycetaceae > Streptomyces > Streptomyces sp. NPDC006925. Next base: position 11,917 of record NZ_JBIAGB010000032.1, on the reverse strand, counting down.
GGATGACAGGCGTCGCCGCGATGGCCGGCGCGGGAGCCCGCGTCGTCATCGACGAGGTCTTCCTCGGCGGCGCCGCCTCACAGCAGCGCTGGCAGCAGGCCCTTCGCGGACTGGAGGTGCTGTGGGTCGGCGTCCGGTGCGAGAGCGCGGTCGCCGCGGCCCGCGAACAGACGCGCGGCGACCGCGTCCGCGGAATGGCCGCCTCCCAGGCAGACCTGGTGCACCAAGGCGTGCACTACGACCTCCAGGTCGACACCACCCACACCCCCGCCGCGGAATGCGCCCGCACCATCGCGGCCCACGTCCACGGCTGACCGTTCGGCGGACTGCCCTTCCGGGCCCGGAGCACGAGTAATCCGGCGGCACCGTCCGGAAGCAGGGGCCGGTCGCTGCCGGTCGCTGCCGGTCGCCGCGGGAGCAAGGCAAGATGCGGCTATCCGGACATCCTTCACTCTCCGCATGCGCCGGTAGCGTTCGGTAACACTGACTGTTAGCTTGGGGGAACGTTTACCGGACGGCCGCACGACGATCCGGCCCCTCCGCACAACAGATCCTGAGCAAGGAGGGCGCCCCGCCGTGCCCGGACAGGCAGCAGGCCGTCCGCATGCACGAGGAGGGGGAGCGGGGCCATGGGGGGCAACGCAGCGTCGGACGAGAATCCCAGCCCGGGAATGAAGCCGGGCGGTCACCTGCCGCAGGATACCGATCTGGTCCATTCCGAGTCGAAGAAGAAGGCAGCGGCACGCTACCTCGCGGAGACCCTGGGCCCGGAGACGCACAAGGCGGGCTCGAAAGCCGACGGGGACACCGAGACTCTCACCGGCAATCCGGAGAGCCCGACCGGGCGCGGGAAGCTCCATGGCTGGGAGGTGTGGACGGGAATCCGCCATCGGCTCACGACCTGGCGCAAGCACCACAAGCACCTCACCCGGAGCCTCTCCCACGAGCGCGAGGCACTGATGGACGCCAACACGATCCTCAGTGGCATGGACATCGCCACCCGTGACGCCTTCGGCTCCGCGACGCCCAGGCTTCAGCCAGGGCTCGACAAGCGGCCCGGAAGCAGTCTCGACAACCTCTGAGGGGCGGAGCGACAAGGCGATCTCGTACGACGACATCGTGAACGCGGACTTCAGCGACCTGGAGACTGCCGCCAAGTCCTGGGAGGGGATGGGCAAGAGGTTCGGAACCCTGGGCGGCCACTACCGGGACCACGTCCGTGCCGCGGTGGACGCGGACAGTTGGCAGGGCGAGGGCGCGAAGATGTTCGGCAAGTGGGGCGGGAAGACAGCCGAGGAGTACGACCAGGCCGAGGAAGAAGCCCGAGGCGTGGGCGCCCTCTTCCGACTCGCCCACGCGACCTTCGAGTCCCACAAGAAAGCGGTGGAGAAGGCAAGAGACGACGCCCAGGCCGCGGGCATGGACGTGAATTCACACGGCCACTGCACGATGAACCTCGACAAGGTCGAGGCCAAGAAGGGCAAGAAGGTCGCCGACAGGTACCGCGAGAGTTCGGAATCCAAGGAGAAGGTCGAAGCAGAATGGACGGACTCGATCAAGAAGGCCGTCAAAGAGGCGCAGGCTGCTGACGGCGCGATGAAGGCCGCATTCATGGCAGATCCCAAGGAACCGGACGAGGGCCTGCCCGACGGCTTCAACGGGAGCGTGGGCGACGACGCCGTGAAGGCCGGCGCCAACCGCGCGGCCAAGGCATACAAGAGCCTCCGGGACGGCCAGACTCCGTCCCCGGAGGAGCTGCGCGAGGCCGCCATGCTGACCCGCGGTCTCGGCGATGATCCTGAGTTCAGCCGGACCCTGATCAATTCCCTGGGCGGACCCGAAGGGCTCATCAAGGCGCACAACCGCCTCGACGACCTGGCCTACAGCGACGACAAGGATCACCGGAAGACCTATGTCTCGCTGGACCAAGGTCTTGCTAAGAACCTTGCGTCAGCCACGAAGAATCCGAAGACGGCGTTCTACAAGAAATTCCGGGCAGAAATGCGCAAGGCGGGGCTGAGCAAGTTCGACCTCAAGGTCACCGAAAACGTGGACGGTGGAGGCGCCGGGCAGAAGATCCGCGGCTATCAGAGCTTCGTTTCTCTCATGCAGAGGACTGACGGAGACGAATACGGAAAACAGTTCCTGACCGACACCGCCGACGCCGTACGCGACGCCGAGGAAAAGAGCCAAGGTGGCCACTCCGATATCTGGGACCTGCGCGGCGATTTTCACGGGAAGAAGTACGCACACTTCGCGGACGACCCCTACGACGGCCTCCTCAAGATCATGTCCGACCAGCCCGACGTTTCTGCTGAGTATCTCGATCCGGTCCGGCCGAGAACGACAATCTTCAGTACCTGCTGCACGATCGGGACTGGAAGCACGTCGACATGGGAGACGGCGCAATCGGAGGACATGACCCGGACAAAGAGAGCAAAGGCGCACGAGAGGGTCTGGGCCTCGTCATCGAGGCTGGGACGACGGGTCGCGAACCGGGTTCACCGGGCGAGACATTCGGGAGACATACACCCACCGAGGCTCGGATCATGCATGACACCGTCAACTGGCTCGACTACGGTCACCCGGATGGCGAAGGGGAGCCAGGGGACAACCGAATCGGAGAGGCCGACAAGTTCCTGAAGCAGGAGAGCTTCAGGAAAATGCGAACTCCACTTGCCCGCGCTTTGTCTTCATATATTCCTGACATTGTCGACACAATTTCTGCGGATAGCCCTGGAGGGCGCTCAGGGGATCCCGACCCTCTCTTGCTGGGAAACGAATCTCAGATTCAGAACGGCCGTGCAAGTCTTCTTCGCGTGATGCGTGGAGTGTCAGAGGACAGCGACAACTATCTGTTGCTTCACGGAGCCAGCGGGCGCTACATGGCCGAACAACTCGCGGAGACCACAGGCGACGTCGAGAATCGCGCTGCAAAAGTAGGAGAGACTTTTGGTGCCATTACGGCTATCGGCGCCGATATCCCCCTGAGCGAGTACGATGCAACTTCCGAGAAGAATAGTGATCAGCGCGTCTACGGTTATCATCTCATGGGCAGCTTGGCGAATGCATTTCCGATAATCGGCGATGTGGCTCAGCGGTCAGTTGACTCCTACTGGCATGAGTGGCTTAAAGCGGCGGAGAGTGAAAACTCTTACTTCACGAGAGATGCTGTTTCGAGTGAAAACCAAAACACAGAGGACGCGCTCGATCACTTCCTGGAGAGAAATGGCAAGGCGGGAGGGCGGAGTGAAGAGTGGGTGGACACCGCACAGAGAGAGGCGGGACAGAGTTACGTGAAGGGGAGAAGAGCTACTTTCGGTGCTCTCCGAGTCGACTCTTAAGGGGAATCTCTTGAATGGCGGACTCATTGGTGAGGCGAAGAGCAATATGGTATTCACTGATTTCTGTGGGGGTGAGCATGGCGGCTGTGGCCAGCCTGCTCACTTGGTGGAACACGGACATCTTCGGACGGGACCGATACTGCGGTGACGCGCTGTCCTCCTCTCAGGTCGATGCTGTCTTGGCCGGCAGTGGCAGACTGCGGCAGCAAAGTAGTAAACAGAAGCCCTTCAGTGCGTTTCAATGTAAGCTGAAACGGACGAGTAAATTCATCGACTATCCGCAGCCAAGTGTTGAAATTTCGACTGAATTTATGTCAGGAACTAATCCCTTCCAGTCGCATGTCTGGCAGGACAGGGAGAGAGTTTCCTACATACATGAGGGCTTGGCCGGTGGCGCTTCGTCTCACCGGGCTTGGTTGCTGGTTCCGAGTACCTGCTGGAAGAAGATTCCTGCAGAGGCTGACTTCGTTCCCTTTTTCACTGCCACCGTGATAGATGGGAAAGCTCGCCCTGATGCTTTGATGCGACTCACATATCGGGCCGCTCAGCGAGCTTTGGAGGACGAGGGGTGCGAAGCAGGGGAAGCGCTCGCCGAGAGAGCATCGAAATCGGTAGATTTGACGGAAGCGGAACGCGGCAGGACTGACGTGAAGAACGCCTGTGGAACGCCGGATTTCATTCTTCCTTCTGACGCACTTCCTGGGCGGACGAAGCCCGGTTCCGAGCGGGTAACGAAGCCCGTAGCCAGTACGGCATGGACGTGTGACCTCTACCTGGAGGGGGAAGTTGGCCCCAGCCTGAGTCTCTCCGTGAGTTCGCATCAAGATGTCATTGCTGCTGCAGCGAAGCAGGAGGGTTTCGCAACCTGGAGAAGCGCGAAACTCGTTCGATGCGATCAGGGCGACATATACCTCGGACTGTGGCCGCACGATTCGTACCTTGACCTCCATATCGATGAGCACAAGAGGAGTGGGAAGGAATTCTCGAGAGTCTTTGATGAGATTCTCGCTTCTCTTGCAAAATCTAAAATGAAGAGCCGTCACTGGAGCGGGTGCAGCATCGGAAGAAGCTGAAATTGCACTTTCGACATGGATGGCGTGTTGTGAGGGAATGGGGCACAAGGGGTCTTCTTTGAGGTCTTGCTTTAGGGCTTGTGGGGAACTCTAGGATGAGCGGTGGCCGTGAAATCGGGCGCCAGGGCGAACTCGACGTCCGTCCCGTTCCCGTGTCGAACGTGTCAAATGATCGCTTTCTGGTGATTTATGAAACGCTCGGCCATTCTCCGCTTCCGTGACTGTGGTTCTCCTCCTTGTTGCGGCGTTGCTCGCCTGGGAAAGCGGAAATTTGCTGGGCGAGTAAAGCGGCGATGGCAATTTTGGAAATCGATGAAGCGCCGTGAGGTGCTGTTCGGTTTGAACAGCACCGCGGTTACGAGCGGCACTGGTAGCTCTTCCGCCGCGTGAGGGCGACCCGGGTGCTGCGACCAGCCGCCGCGCTCCCCGATGCGGAATCGCGTACGGTTGACGGCTGCCCTAAGGAGAGCAGAAGGGGGCCGCCGCGGTGAACGCGCAGGACAGAGCGGAGCCGGAGACCGTACGTGACCGCGAGGTCGACGCGGAGCAACAGCACCTCGACCGGGTGTACCGGAGGCTGGAAGAGAAGATCCATGAGGCCGAGTTCCTGATGGACGACGCCGCCAAGCGCGCCCAGGTGGGCACCCCGGGGGCCCTCGCCGAACGGGATGCGCAGGTCTTCCGTGCGGGGATCCATCTCAACCGGCTCAACAGCGAGTTCGAGGACTTCCTCTTCGGGCGGATCGATCTGCTGGAGGGCAGGACCGGGGAGCGGGGCCCGGACGGTGCCTACACCTCCGTGGAGCCCGCGGACGGGGCCGTGCGCGAGGAGGGCGGCGAGCAGCGGGCCGACATCGTGGAGACCCTGCACATCGGGCGGCTCGGGGTGCTGGACGCCGACTACTCGCCACTGGTCATCGACTGGCGGGCGCCCGCGGCGGGGCCCTTCTACCGGTCCACCCCCGTGGCTCCCGGCCGGGTCGTGCGCCGTCGCGTCATCCGCAGCAAGGGCCGGCGGGTGCTCGGCGTCGAGGACGATCTGCTGCGCCCCGAGCTCACCGCCCGGCTGGACGGCGCTCCGCTGGCCGTGATCGGCGACGGGGCGCTGATGGCCGCGCTGGGTCAGGCCCGCAGCCATGCGATGCGGGACATCGTCTCCTCCATCCAGGCCGAGCAGGACGAGGTCATCCGCGCGCCCGCGGCGTCGGTCACCGAGGTGGCGGGCGGCCCCGGCACCGGCAAGACAGCCGTGGCCCTGCACCGCGCCGCCTACCTGCTGTACCAGGACCGGCGCCGCTACGCGGGCGGCATCCTGATCGTGTCCCCGACCCCGCTGCTGGTCTCGTACACGGAGGGCGTGCTGCCCTCGCTCGGTGAGGAGGGCCAGGTCGCGATCCGGGCGCTGGGCTCGCTGGCGGAGGAGACCGCGGGCGCGGAGGCGACGACGTACGACGAGCAGCGCGTCGCCCGCGTCAAGGGGTCGGCGCGCATGGTGAAGGTGCTGCGCAAGGCGGCCCGCGGGGCGCTCGAGCTGGGGTTGCGTGCCCCGGTGCCGGAACGGCTGCGGGTCGTCGCCTTCGGCGGCCGCCTGGAACTGGACGCGGAGGAGCTGGCCGCCGTGCGCCGGCAGGTCCTCGGCGGCACCGCGCCGGTGAACCTCATGCGGCCCCGGGCGCGGAAGCTGCTGCTGGACGCGTTGTGGGAGAAGTCCGGGGCGCAGCGGCGGCACGAGGACCCCGAGCTGGCCGCCGAGGCCCGGCAGGGCTTCGACGAGGACATCGCCTCCGAGGAGGTGTTCCTCGACTTCCTCGACGCCTGGTGGCCGGAGCTGGGCCCCCGCGAGGTGCTCGCGGCCCTGGCCGACGAGGCGCGGCTGGGCCGTTGGGCGCGGCGCGTGCTGCGGCCCGCCGAGGCGCGGACGCTGGCGCGCTCCCTCGCCGCGCGCCTCACCCCGCAGGGCGAGGGTGCGCTCTCGGTGCACGACATCGCGCTGCTGGACGAGCTGCGCACGCTGCTGGGTGCCCCCGCCCGCCCCAAGAAGCGCGAGGTGGACCCGGTGGACCAGCTCACCGGGCTGGAGGAGCTGACCACCGCGGCCGATCGGGACGGGGGCCGGCGGTGGGACCGCGGGGCCGACCGGCTGCCGTCCGAGCGCACCGAGTACGCGCACGTCATCGTGGACGAGGCGCAGGACCTCACTCCCATGCAGTGGCGGATGGTGGGCCGCCGCGGTCGGCACGCCACCTGGACGATCGTCGGCGACCCGGCCCAGTCCTCTTGGACCGACCCGGACGAGGCGGCCGCGGCGCGGGACGAGGTGCTCGGCAAGCGGCCGCGGCGCCGCTTCGAACTGACCGTCAATTACCGCAACCCCGCCGAGTTGGCCGTCCTCGCCGACCGGGTGCTGGCGCTGGCCATGCCGGGGACGGCGCCGCCGCGCGCCGTGCGGTCCACCGGTGTGGCCCCCGAGTTCGCCGTCGCAGGCGGCGTCGCAGGCAGTGCCGCTGGCGGTGCCGCAGGGCATGACGGGGGCGATGGCGCGGACGGCGGCCTGGGCGCGGCAGTGCGGGAGAGTGCCGCACTGCTGCTGGCGGAGGTCGAGGGCACCGTCGGGGTCGTGGTCGCGATGCGGCGGCGGGAGGAGGCGCGCGAGTGGCTCGCGGGACTGGGGGAGCGGGTCGTCGCGCTCGGGAGTCTCGAGGCCAAGGGACTGGAGTACGACGCCGCGCTCGTCGTCTCGCCCGCGGAGATCGCGGACGAGTCCCCCGCCGGATTGCGTGTGCTGTACGTGGCGCTCACCAGGGCGACGCAGCGGCTGTTGGTGCTCAGCGCGGAGGCGGACCTCCCCGACGGGGCGGGGGTCCCCGACCTGCTGCGGGACTGATCCACGCGGGGTCCGGCACGGCGTGCGGAAGGGCTCCGGAATCGGTACGTGCAAGGGGAATCGCGGCGGCGGGTCGTTTGTTAGCCTGGGTGTGGCACCGGCCCGATCCATGCCCCCGGGCCCAACCATAGGCGCTCAGAGCGCCCACTTGCCGCGAGGCGAGCTGGCGGGTCGGTGTCATTGAACGTGAAACGGAGAGGGCTCCCGTCGGCACGACGGGAGCCCTCTCCGCTGTGCGGACGCCCTCGGCGGCGGGTCCGCGGGCGGTGCGCCGATGCCGGCCGGGACGCGGCCGGCATCGGCGGCGACCGAGAGCGGTCGGCAGCGGACGACAGCAGCCGACTGCACCCGACAGCACCCGACAGCGTGGTCGACCCGCCTGGTCAGCCGACCACGCGGACGCCGTCGGCCTGCGGGCCCTTGCGGCCCTGGGTGATCTCGAACTCGACGCGCTGCGCGTCCTCCAGGCTGCGGTACCCCTCACTGTCGATCGAGCTGTAGTGCACGAAGACGTCCGGTCCGCCGCCTTCCTGTGCGATGAAGCCGTAGCCCTTCTCGGCGTTGAACCACTTGACCGTGCCCTGAGCCATGTTTCCGGGTCTCCTGTGATGCAGAGGCAGTGTGCGGGCCGATCTTAAGTCGGTTTCGGTCTGTTTCAGAGGAATTGGGGCCGTTTCTCTTCCGGTTCTCTTCCGGGGAGCCGCGGGGCCCGTCCCCGGCCACATGGGTGACAATCTCTCGGATGGTGGAATACGCTTTCCGAAACAAGGGATGCGTTACCACGTACCGGGGGGTAGGTGGGACGATCTGTTGACGTGGCGCGCCGCAGGCCGTAAGAAATGCGGCCCCTGCGCGCACGCGCACAACGTGACAAGGGAAAGCAGAGGAAGTCGGCAATGGCGCCAAGCGTCTCCTACTCGATGACGGTCCGCCTGGAGGTCCCCGCAGGCGGGACGGCGGTCAGTCAGCTCACCACGGTCGTGGAGTCCTCCGGAGGCTCGGTCACCGGCCTCGACGTGACGGCCTCGGGTCACGAGCGGCTGCGGATCGACGTGACGATCGCGGCCAGTTCCACCGCGCACGCCGACGAGATCGTGGCCGAGCTGCGCACCATCGAGGGTGTCGCCATCGGCAAGGTCTCGGACCGAACCTTCCTGATGCACCTCGGCGGCAAGATCGAGATGTCCGCCAAGCACCCCATTCGCAACCGCGACGATCTGTCGATGATCTACACCCCGGGGGTGGCCCGGGTCTGCACGCAGATCGCCGAGCACCCCGAGGACGCGCGGCGCCTGACGATCAAGCGCAACACCGTCGCCGTCGTCACCGACGGCTCCGCCGTGCTGGGCCTGGGCAACATCGGCCCGCAGGCGGCGCTTCCGGTGATGGAGGGCAAGGCGGCCCTCTTCAAGCGGTTCGCCGGGATCGACGCCTGGCCGATCTGCCTGGACACCCAGGACACCGACACGATCGTGGAGGTCGTCAAGGCCCTGGCGCCGGGCTTCGCCGGGATCAACCTGGAGGACATCTCCGCGCCGCGCTGCTTCGAGATCGAGGCGCGGCTGCGGGAGGCCGTCGACATCCCCGTCTTCCACGACGACCAGCACGGAACCGCCATCGTGGTGCTCTCCGCGCTCTACAACGCGCTGCGCGTGGTGGGCAAGCGGATCGAGGACGTCCGCGTCGTGATGTCCGGGGCGGGCGCCGCCGGTACGGCGATCCTGAAGCTGCTGCTGGAGGCCGGCGTCAAGCACGCCGTCGTCGCGGACATCCACGGCGTCGTCCACGCGGGCCGCGAGGACCTCGCGGACGCCGAGGAGGGCTCGCCGATGCGGTGGGTAGCCGACAACACCAACCCCGAGGGGCACACCGGCACCCTCAAGGAGGTCGTGGTCGGCGCGGACGTCTTCATCGGCGTCTCCGCGCCCAACGTCCTGGACGGCGGCGACATCGCCAGGATGGCCGACGGCGCCATCGTGTTCGCGCTCGCCAACCCCGACCCGGAGGTCGACCCGGCGGCGGCCCGCGAGTCGGCCGCCGTGGTGGCCACCGGACGGTCGGACTTCCCCAACCAGATCAACAACGTGCTGGTCTTCCCCGGCGTCTTCCGCGGCCTCCTGGACGCCCAGTCCCGCACCGTGGACGACGCGATGATGCTGGCCGCCGCGCGGGCGCTGGCCGACGTGGTCGGCGAGGACGAGCTGAACCCGAACTACATCATCCCCAGCGTCTTCAACGAGAAGGTCTCCGGCGCCGTCGCCGGCGCGGTCCGCGACGCCGCGCTGAGCGAGAGTGAGGCGAAGGCCGCCAAGGAGCCGGCGCAGGCCGGCTGAGGACTTCCACCCGGGCCTGGCGGGCCCGGGCTCGCGCCCGCCAGGCTTCGCCCGCGCCTGTCGGGGCTCCCCGGGCCTGCTGAGGCTTGGCCCGGGGGCCGCGGGGCCCGCCGGAGGCGGCGCAACGGCCCGGGAGCCGGCGCCCGGGTCCTCGGCCCACGGTGCCGGGGCTACCGGCGCCCGCTGCCGTAGGTTGGCGCTCTCGGTGGGCCGCTCTCGGTGGGCGCTGCGGTCACCTCGCCGCCCACCACCGCCATGGAGCCCCGCCCCCCGGTCTCCGCTCGCCCCGAGGCCCGGAGCACCGCTTTCGAGGTTGCTTCTCCGGCGCCTCGGTGCCTCGGCGGTCGTACCGGGGCCCGGGCGGCACGTCGCGGTCGGCGTCCTGGTGGCGCCCGCGTGCTGGTGGCGCCCGCGTCCGGGAGGTGGTCCGCGTCGCCGGGCTCCGCGTCGCAGCGGGTACCGTCCGGTGCCGCCTGCGGCGCGCGTGCGGGCCTCCCGCACGCGCGTCACGCCGTGCCGGCCGCGGGAGCCCCGGCGCGTCGGGCGGGGGTTCACTCGGGCGGGCCCCTTAGTGTTGCGGGCAGCCAGAGGCCAAGACACGTCAGCGCGCGCGAGGGCGCCGGATGACGGCGGATTGGCTTTCCCGCCGCAGGTAGGGGCAGGATGCATTCCCAAGGACTTCGTCCGAGGGGGAGACCCCGAAACGGACCTTGTCCAGGGGGATACCCCCACGGGGCGCGCGGGCCCGAAGGCGGACCCGGGTCCGGGGACTGTCGGAGGGCCCTGGCAGCATCGGCTTCGATCTCACGCCTCATCGGCAAGAAGAACACGGGAGTACGAATTATGAACCGCAGTGAGCTGGTGGCCGCTCTGTCCGAGCGTGCCGAGGTGACCCGCAAGGACGCCGACGCGATCCTGTCGGCATTCGCCGAGACCGTCGGCGAGGTCGTCGCCAAGGGCGACGAGAAGGTCACCATCCCCGGCTTCCTCACCTTCGAGCGCACCCACCGGGCGGCGCGCACCGCGCGCAACCCGCAGACCGGCGACCCGATCCAGATCCCGGCCGGGTACAGCGTCAAGGTTTCGGCGGGCTCCAAGCTCAAGGAAGCGGCGAAGGGCAAGTAAGCCCTGAGGCACTGAAGCAGAGGGCGGCCCCCCACTCGGGGGGCCGCCCTTCGTGTGTCCGCGCCCGAATCCGGACCGCCCCGGCGCTCTCGGCGGTACCGCCCCAGGGCATCGCGTCCCGGCACATCTCCTGGAGGCATCTGTCCGGGGCCCGCGCATCCCTGGGCACCGTGTCCGGAGTCGTGGGCCGGGGTCCCCGCACCCGCAGCCTGCGGCCGAGCCGTGCCCTGACGGGTGCGGGCCGCCCCGGTCCTGGTCGGGAACCACCTCCGGCTCGGGAGCCGGCCCCGGGTCCGGGACGACCGAGCCCGCCCTCCGGAGCCGGCAACCGATCCCGAGCCCGAGCCCGCCCCCAGGGCCGAGTGCCGCACCGGGAGGGGCCGGGCCCGCGCGGCTGCGGCACGGGACCGGACGGGAGTCAGCCGCCGTCCTCCCCGAACGCGAGCGGCAGCGCCCCCAGGTCGACCTCCCGGAGGGAGGGCAGCAGCAGGGTGCCGGGGGCCTCCTCGATACCGTCCACGGTCGGGACGGCGATCACCCGGCAGCCCGCGGCGCGGGCGGATGCGGCGCCGGTGGGGGTGTCCTCCAGGGCCAGGCACGCGGTCGCGGGGACCCCCAGGAGGCGGGCGGCGGCCAGGTAGGGGTCCGGGTGCGGTTTGCCGCGTGGGGTCTCGCCGTGTGCGACGGAGCAGGTGAAGCGGTGCGGCCCCAGAGTGGTCAGCACCAGGTCGGCGATCGGCCGTTCGGACGCCGTGACGAGCGCCACCGGGACGTCCATGCCCCGGGCGCTGTCCAGCAGCGCCAGCGCGCCCGGCTGCACCGTCACCCCGGCGCGCACCCGCGCCGTGAACGCGGCGTCCAGCCGGGCCTGCGCGGCCTCGGCGGCCAGTCCGGTGCGCCGGGCCACGAGTGCGGCAGCGCCGTCCAGCGGCAGGCCCGCGAAGGGGGCCAGGGCGGCCGCACCGGCGTCGGCGCCGTGCTCGGCCAGCAGCTCGGCGAGGGTCGCCAGCCAGTCGCGTTCGGTGTCGACGAGGGTGCCGTCCATGTCGCAGAGCAGGGCGGCGGGGGGGGGGGGGGGGGGGGGGGGGGGGGGGGGGGGGGGGGGGGGGGGGGGGGGGGGGGGGGGGGGGGGGGGGGGGGGGGCGGGGGGGGGGGGGG